>NZ_JBVITR010000001.1:255581-298647 GCF_055574875.1 Streptomyces sp. NPDC034670 | reverse complement strand
TTTGTCCGTCCCCCAGGGCTTGGTTCCTTTCCTCCGGGTTGGCCTGTCCCCCGCGAGCCCGCCCCGATCCGAACGAAAGGCCTCCAGGGGTGCGGGGGCCGCTCGGGGACCTACGTCACCAACACGAGGACTGGCGCGCTCGTTACCCACAAGTTAAGCTCAGACGAGCGAGTTACCCACTCGCACCCTCCTCACGGCGGTCTGGTGACGCGGCCGGCGTGAGTCGCAGTCGGTTCGGTACCCCGTGTACCGCAGTACGGCTAGGCCTCGGGACAGGGCCGGCCGGAACCGCCGTCGCGCCGGGGCGTGTGCACGCCCTCCCCGCTCCCGGTCGTCCGGGCGGGGCCCGGGCCGGCGGCACCGGGCGTGTGCGCTCGCAGCCCGGCAGCACCCGCACTCCTCACGCACCCGGTGCGCCCTCGGCGCACCGGGGCGCGTTCCCCGTCGTCACCCTCATTCCTGGAGTCCCGCGATGGCCACTCCCCTGTCCGACACCCCCCTGTCCCCGCTCCGGACCGTCGCCGTCGTCGGCCTCGGCACGATGGGCACCGGCATCGCCGAGGTCCTGGCCAAGGCCGGCTGCGAGGTCGTCGGCATCGACATCAGTGAGGTCCAGGCCGCGAAGTGCGTCGCCGCCCTGGAGGCCTCCACCGCCCGTGCCGTGGAGCGCGGGCGCCTGACCGAGCGGGAGCGCGCGGACGTCCTCGCCCGCGTGACCACCTCCACCGGCCTCGCCGCGGCCGCCGGCGCCGATCTGGTGATCGAGGTGGCCCCGGAGTCGTACGAGGTCAAGCAGCAGATCATCCGCGAGCTCGACGGGATCGTGCGGCCCGAGGCGATCCTGGCGACCGGCACCAACGCCCTGTCCGTCACCCGGCTCGCCGCCGACTCGGCCCATCCCGAGCGGGTGCTGGGCATGCACTTCTTCAACCCCGCCCCGGCGATGAAGCTGGTGGAGGTCGTCTCCAGCGTGCTGACCGCCCCGGCGGCCGTCGCCGCGGTCACCGACCTCGCCCTGGACCTCGGCAAGGAGCCGGTCGCGGTCGGCGACCGGCCCGGATTCGTCGCCGACGGGCTGCTGTTCGGCTACCTCAACCAGGCCGCCGCGATGTACGAGGCCCGCTACGCCTCCCGCGAGGACATCGACGCCGCGATGCGGCTCGGCTGCGGCCTGCCCATGGGCCCGCTGGCGCTGCTCGACCTGATCGGCATCGACACCGCGCGCACGGTGCTGGAGGCCATGTACGCCGAGTCCCGCGACCGGCTGCACGCCCCCACCCCGATCCTCAAGCAGCTCAGCGAGGCGGGTCTGACGGGCCGCAAGGCCGGGCGCGGCTTCTACACGTACGAGGCGCCGGGCAGCGGCGCCGTCGTGCCGGACGCCCTGACCCCCTCGCGGGACGCCTCCCCCGCGGCCGGCCGCCCGGTGCGCTCGGTGGGGGTCGCCGGCTCCGGCACCATGGCCTCCGGGATCGCCGAGGTCTTCGCCAAGGCCGGCTACGAGGTGGTCCTGGCCGCCCGCAGCGAGGAGAAGGCCGAGGCCGCCAGGGCCCGCATCGGCACGTCCCTCGCCCGCTCCGTCGACCGGGGCCGGATGACCGCCGAGGCCGCCGCCGAGGCCCTGGAGCGGATCCGGCCGACGGGCGCCTACGACGACCTCGCCGACGTCGACCTCGTCCTCGAGGCGGTCGCCGAGGACCTCCAGGTCAAGCAGCAGCTCTTCGCGACGCTGGACAAGGTCTGCAAGCCGGGCGCGGTGCTCGCCACCACCACCTCCTCGCTCCCGGTCGTCGCCTGCGCCCGCGCCACCTCGCGCCCGCAGGACGTGATCGGCATGCACTTCTTCAACCCGGCGCCGGCCATGAAGCTGGTCGAGGTCGTGCGCACGGTGCTGACCGCCGACGACGTGCACGCGACGGTGCGCGAGGTCTGCGGGAGGATCCGCAAGCACGCCGTGGACTGCGGCGACCGGGCCGGGTTCATCGTCAACGCGCTGCTGTTCCCGTACCTCAACAACGCGGTCAAGATGGTGCAGGAGCACTACGCGTCCCTGGACGACATCGACGCCGCGATGAAGCTGGGCGGCGGCTACCCGATGGGCCCCTTCGAGCTGCTGGACGTCGTCGGGCTGGACGTCTCGCTCGCCATCGAGAAGGTCCTGCACCGCGAGTTCCGCGACCCGGGCCTCGCCCCGGCGCCGCTGCTGGAGCACCTGGTGGCCGCGGGCTGCCTCGGCCGCAAGACCGGGCGCGGCTTCCGCGAGTATGCCAAGCGCTGAGCGGCGCTCCGGCGACCGGTCCCGGGACGGCGCCGGGTGGGGCGGGCTGCTCGGCCCGGACCGGCTCCCGCCGCCCGCCCGCTCCGGGCCTCCCCCGTCCACCGGGGGCGGGGGAGGCCCCGGGCACGCGCGCCGAGCTGCGCACATGCAGTACGTTCGGGACATGTCCCAGCCCGCCAAGTCCGTACGTCCGCCCGCCACGACCGAGCCGCCGGAGAGTGCCGCAGGCTCTCGCGCCGCCGCCCAGCGGCTGAAGATGCGCCGGGAGCTGGCGGCCGCCGCGATGGAGCTGTTCGCGACCAAGGGGTACGAGGCGACCACCGTCGACGAGATCGCGGCCGCCGCCGGAGTCGCCCGCCGCACCTTCTTCCGTCACTTCCGGTCCAAGGAAGAGGCGATCTTCCCGGACCACGACGACACCCTGGTCCGCGCGGAGGCGGTGCTCAACGCCGCGCCCGCGCACGAGCATCCGCTCGACACGGTGTGCCGCGGCATCAAGGAGGTCATGAGGATGTACGCGGCGCAGCCGGAGATCTCGGTCGCCCGCTACAAGCTGACGCGCGAGGTGCCCACCCTGCGCGAGGCGGAGATCGCGTCGGTGGCGCGCTACGAGCGCCTCTTCACCCGCTACCTGCTCGGCCACTTCGACGAGCACGCGCACGACGACGACGTGGGCGACGACCCGCTGCTGGCGGAGGTCGCCGCGTCCGCCGTGGTCACCGCCCACAACCACGTGCTGCGGCGCTGGCTGCGGGCCGGCGGCCAGGGCGATGTGGAGGCCCAGCTCGACCACGCCTTCGCGATCGTCCGCAGGACCTTCGGGAGCGGCATCATGGCGGGCCGCCGCGCCGCCGCCGCACCGCGGCCCCCCGCGGCCCCGGGGGCGGAGCCGGGCGAGGTGCTGGTCGCCGTCGCCCGCACCGACGCCCCGCTGGACGAGGTGATGCGGACCATCGAGCAGGCGCTGAAGGAGCGCTGAGCGCGCCGCCGGAACGGTGTTCCGCGGCACCCCGTCGCTGTGATGACGGCCACCCCTCCGGGTGGCCGTTTTGGCATGTCAGGGGCCTTTTTCGACCGCCTCGCAGGGCCGGTTCGATCGATCATCGCTCATCTGTCGCGTAAAGATTTCATCTGAGAGCAATTTCTGGCACGCAGTGCCTTGCCGGATGACACGGCGTGCCATACGTTGAAGATGTCCGGGCGGCCGGCGCACCGGGAAAGCCCGTGCGCCGGCTGTCCCAGCAAGCCGGAAGGCCTGCGCGCCCGGACGCCTGCGTCACAGGCAACCTCCCGCGCCACAAAGCGCTGCCGAACCACCACCGCCGAACCGACGGCACCTCTCCCCCAGAACCCTCAGCAGCACACCGACGTAACCCTCAGCACCCCTCCCTCAGGGTGCTCATCGCCGGAGGCAACACCGTGACCATGAAGGACATCCTGGCCGCGATCCAGTCGCCCGACTCCACGTCGGAGGACTTCGCCGCCCTGCCGCTCCCCGAGTCGTACCGCGCGATCACCGTGCACAAGGACGAGACGGAGATGTTCGCCGGGCTCGCCACCCGCGACAAGGACCCCCGCAAGTCGATCCACCTCGACGACGTGCCGCTGCCCGAACTCGGCCCGGGCGAGGCCCTGGTGGCCGTCATGGCCTCCTCGGTCAACTACAACTCGGTGTGGACCTCGATCTTCGAGCCGCTGCCGACCTTCGGCTTCCTGGAGCGCTACGGCAGGCTCAGCGAACTCACCAGGCGGCACGACCTGCCGTACCACATCATCGGGTCCGACCTCGCGGGCGTCGTGCTGCGCACCGGCCCCGGCGTCAACGCCTGGCGGCCCGGCGACGAGGTCGTCGCCCACTGCCTGTCCGTCGAGCTGGAGTCGTCCGACGGCCACAACGACACGATGCTCGACCCCGAGCAGCGCATCTGGGGCTTCGAGACCAACTTCGGCGGCCTCGCCGAGATCGCCCTGGTCAAGTCCAACCAGCTGATGCCCAAGCCGGACCACCTCAGCTGGGAGGAGGCCGCCGCCCCGGGGCTGGTCAACTCCACCGCCTACCGGCAGCTGGTCTCCCGCAACGGCGCCGGCATGAAGCAGGGCGACAACGTCCTCATCTGGGGCGCGAGCGGCGGACTCGGCTCCTACGCCACCCAGTTCGCGCTGGCCGGCGGCGCCAACCCGATCTGCGTCGTCTCCAGCGAGCGGAAGGCGGAGATCTGCCGGCGGATGGGCGCCGAGGCGATCATCGACCGCACCGCCGAGGGCTACCGGTTCTGGAAGGACGAGAACACCCAGGACCCCAGGGAGTGGAAGCGGTTCGGCAAGCACATCCGCGAACTCACCGGCGGCGAGGACGTCGACATCGTCTTCGAGCACCCCGGCCGCGAGACCTTCGGCGCCTCGGTGTACGTCACCCGCAAGGGCGGCACCATCGTCACCTGCGCGTCGACCTCCGGCTACCACCACGAGTACGACAACCGCTACCTGTGGATGTCGCTGAAGCGCATCATCGGCTCGCACTTCGCCAACTACCGCGAGGCCTGGGAGGCCAACCGCCTCATCGCGAAGGGCAAGATCCACCCGACCCTGTCGAAGGTGTACTCCCTGGAGGACACCGGCCAGGCCGCCCACGACGTGCACCGCAACCTGCACCAGGGCAAGGTCGGCGTGCTGTGCCTGGCGCCCGAGGAGGGCCTGGGCGTGCGCGACCACGCCAAGCGCGCGAAGCACCTCGACGCCATCAACCGCTTCCGCAACACCTGAGGACACCCGGGGTCACAGATGACTGAGCGTCAGAAGGACCGGCCGTGGCTCATGCGCACGTACGCCGGTCACTCCACGGCCGAGGCGTCCAACGAGCTGTACCGGCGCAACCTCGCCAAGGGCCAGACCGGCCTGTCGGTCGCCTTCGACCTGCCGACGCAGACCGGCTACGACCCGGACCACGTCCTCGCCCGCGGCGAGGTCGGCCGGGTCGGGGTGCCGGTGGCGCACCTCGGCGACATGCGCCGGCTGTTCCGGGACATCCCCCTGGAGCGGATGAACACCTCGATGACGATCAACGCCACCGCCATGTGGCTGCTGGCGCTCTACCAGGTCGTCGCGGAGGAGCAGGGCGCGGACGTCACCGAACTCCAGGGGACGACCCAGAACGACATCGTCAAGGAGTACCTGTCCCGGGGCACCCACGTGTTCCCGCCGGGGCCGTCGCTCCGCCTGACCACGGACATGATCGCCTACACGGTCTCCCACCTCCCGAAGTGGAACCCGATCAACATCTGCAGCTACCACCTGCAGGAGGCCGGGGCCACGCCGGTGCAGGAGATCGCGTACGCGATGTCCACCGCGATCGCCGTGCTCGACGCGGTGCGCGACAGCGGCCAGGTGCCGCCGGAGCGCATGGGCGACGTGGTCGGCCGGATCTCCTTCTTCGTCAACGCGGGCGTCCGCTTCGTCGAGGAGATGTGCAAGATGCGCGCCTTCGGCCGCATCTGGGACCGCATCACACGCGAGCGGTACGGCATCGAGAACCCCCGGCACCGCCGCTTCCGCTACGGCGTCCAGGTCAACTCCCTCGGTCTGACCGAGGCCCAGCCGGAGAACAACGTCCAGCGGATCGTCCTGGAGATGCTGGCCGTCACCCTCTCCAAGGACGCCCGGGCGCGCGCCGTGCAGCTGCCGGCCTGGAACGAGGCCCTGGGCCTGCCCCGCCCCTGGGACCAGCAGTGGTCGCTGCGCATCCAGCAGGTGCTCGCCTACGAGAGTGACCTGCTGGAGTACGACGACATCTTCGAGGGCTCGAAGGTGGTCGAGGCGAAGGTGGAGCAGCTGGTCCGGGACTCCTTCGCGGAAATCGGGCGCATCGAGGAGATGGGCGGCGCGCTGGCCGCCGTCGAGTCCGGCTACCTCAAGTCGCAGCTGGTCGCCTCGCACGCCGAACGCCGGGCCCGGATCGAGTCCGGCCAGGAGAAGATCGTCGGCGTCAACGTCTTCGAGGGCACCGAGCCCAGCCCGCTGACCGCCGACCTGGACACCGCGATCCAGACGGTCGACCCGGCGGTCGAGGCCCGCGTCGTCGCGGCGCTCCGGGACTGGCGCGACACCCGCTACCAGCCGCCCTTCAACCACCCGCGCCCCTGCAAGGCGCTGGAGCGGCTGAAGGAGGCCGCACGCGGCACCGAGAACCTCATGGAGGCCACCCTGGAGTGCGCCCGCGCCGGGGTCACCACCGGCGAGTGGGCCGGGGCGCTGCGCGAGGTGTTCGGCGAGTTCCGCGCCCCCACGGGCGTGTCGTCGGCACCGGTGGCCGTCACCGCCGAGGAGGGCTCCGCGCTGGAACGGGTGCGCCGGAAGGTGGACCTGACGGCACGGGACCTCGGCGTCGGCAAGCTGCGCTTCCTGGTCGGCAAGCCGGGCCTGGACGGGCACTCCAACGGCGCCGAGCAGATCGCCGTGCGGGCCCGCGACGCCGGGTTCGAGGTGGTCTACCAGGGCATCCGGCTCACCCCCGAGCAGATCGTGGACGCGGCCCTCGCCGAGGACGTCCACGCGGTGGGCCTGTCCGTCCTCTCCGGCTCGCACGCCCGGCTGGTGCCGGACGTGCTGGAACGGCTCCGTGTGGCCGGTGCCACAGATATACCGGTGATCGCCGGTGGCATCATCCCCAGCGGTGACGCCGATCAGCTGCGGGCCGCCGGAGTGGCCGCGGTCTTCACCCCGAAGGACTTCGACATCACCGGGATCATCGGCCGCATCGTCGACGAGATCCGCACCGCGAACAAGCTCGACCCCCTGGAGGTCCCCGCATGACTACGGTCAACCGCCTTCGCCCCCGGCGCTCCTGCCTGGCGGTACCGGGCTCGAACCCGCGCTTCCTGGAGAAGGCCCAGGGCCTCCCCGCCGACCAGGTCTTCCTGGACCTGGAGGACGCCTGCGCGCCGCTCGCCAAGCCCGAGGCGCGGCACACCATCGTCAAGTTCCTCAACGAGGGCGACTGGACCGGCAAGACCCGCGTCGTGCGCGTCAACGACTGGACGACCGAGTGGACGTACCGCGACGTCGTCACGGTCGTCGAGGGCGCCGGCCCGAACCTCGACTGCATCATGCTGCCGAAGGTGCAGAACGCCCAGCAGGTCGTGGCGCTGGACCTGCTGCTCACCCAGATCGAGAAGACGATGGGCTTCGAGGTCGGCCGGATCGGCATCGAGGCGCAGATCGAGAACGCCCAGGGCCTGAACAACGTCAACGAGATCGCGCGGGCCTCCGAGCGCATCGAGACGATCATCTTCGGCCCGGCCGACTTCATGGCGTCCATCAACATGAAGTCCCTGGTCGTCGGCGAGCAGCCGCCCGGCTACCCGGCGGACGCCTACCACTACATCCTGATGAAGATCCTGATGGCCGCCCGCGCCCACGACCTCCAGGCGATCGACGGCCCCTACCTGCAGATCCGCAACGTCGACGGCTTCCGCGAGGTGGCCGGCCGGGCCGCCGCGCTCGGCTTCGACGGCAAGTGGGTGCTGCACCCCGGTCAGGTCGACGCCGCCAACGAGGTGTTCTCGCCCTCGCAGGAGGACTACGACCACGCCGAGCTGATCCTGGACGCGTACGAGTACCACACGTCCGAGGCGGGCGGCAAGAAGGGCTCCGCGATGCTCGGCGACGAGATGATCGACGAGGCCAGCCGCAAGATGGCCCTGGTCATCGCGGGCAAGGGACGCGCCGCCGGCATGCGGCGCACCAGCACGTTCGAGATCCCGGAGGCGTGAGGACCGTGCAGTTCGGACGCACCTACGAGGAGTTCGAGGTCGGGGCGACGTACAAGCACTGGCCGGGCAAGACGGTCACCGAGTACGACGACCACCTGTTCTGTCTCCTCACGATGAACCACCACCCGCTCCACCTGGACGCGAACTACGCGGAGAGGACGACGGACTTCGGCAGGAACGTGGTGGTCGGGAACTACGTCTACTCCCTGCTGCTCGGCATGTCGGTGCCGGACGTCTCCGGCAAGGCGATCGCCAACCTGGAGATCGAGTCGCTGAGGCACGTGGCGCCGACCTTCCACGGCGACACGATCTACGGCGAGACGACCGTGCTCGACAAGTGGCCGTCGAAGTCGAAGAACGACCGCGGCATCGTCCACGTCGAGACCAGGGGCCACAAGCAGGACGGCACGCTCGTCTGCGTGTTCCGCCGCAAGGTGATGGTGCCGACCGGGACGTACGTCAAGGAGCGCGGCGGCGAGCAGCCCGGCCGCCCGCCCGTCTCCCCCCACCCCCCTCAAGGGACGCCCCCGCGGGGCGACACCCCTGGTCCGGAATCCGAGCAGCAGGAGAAGTAGGCCATGGCCCGTCTCGCCCAGACCGCCGGTCTGACCGACGTCCAGCAGGAGATCCTCTCCACCGTCCGCGACTTCGTGGACAAGGAGATCATCCCGGTCGCGACCGACCTGGAGCACCGTGACGAGTACCCGCAGGCGATCGTCGACGGCCTGAGGGAACTCGGACTGTTCGGCCTGATGATTCCCGAGGAGTACGGCGGCCTGGGCGAGTCCCTCCTGACGTACGCGCTCTGCGTCGAGGAGATCGCCCGCGGCTGGATGTCGGTGTCCGGCATCATCAACACGCACTTCATCGTGGCGTACATGCTCAAGCAGCACGGCACCCAGGAGCAGAAGGACCACTTCCTGCCCCGGATGGCGGCCGGCGACGTCCGCGGCGCCTTCTCGATGTCGGAGCCGGGCCTCGGCTCCGACGTGTCGGCGATCACGTCGAAGGCGGTGCGGGACGGCGACGAGTACGTCCTGACCGGCCAGAAGATGTGGCTGACGAACGGCGGAACGTCGTCGCTGGTGGCCGTTCTGGTGCGCAGTGACGAGGGTCACCCCGAGGGCACGGCGCCGCACAAGTCGATGACCACCTTCCTGGTGGAGAAGGAGCCCGGTTTCGGCGAGGTCCGCCCCGGCCTGACCGTCCCCGGCAAGATCGACAAGATGGGCTACAAGGGCGTCGACACCACCGAGCTCATCATGGACGGCCTGCGCGTCCCGGCCGACCGGGTGCTCGGCGGGGTCACCGGCCGGGGTTTCTACCAGATGATGGACGGGGTCGAGGTCGGCCGCGTCAACGTGGCGGCACGCGGCTGCGGCGTCGCCCGGCGCGCCTTCGAGCTCGGCGTCCGGTACGCCCAGCAGCGTCACACCTTCGGCAAGCCGATCGCGCAGCACCAGGCCGTCCAGTTCAAGCTGGCGGAGATGGCTACCAAGGTGGAGGCCGCGCATGCGATGATGGTGAACGCAGCACGCAAAAAGGACTCCGGTGAGCGAAACGACCTCGAGGCGGGGATGGCGAAGTACCTCGCCTCCGAGTACTGCAAGGAGGTCGTGGAGGACGCCTTCCGGATCCACGGCGGCTACGGCTTCTCCAAGGAGTACGAGATCGAGCGCCTCTACCGCGAGGCCCCGATGCTGCTGATCGGTGAAGGCACCGCCGAGATCCAAAAAATGATCATCGGCCGGCGGTTGCTCGAAGAGTATCGATTCCAGGGCTGACTTGTCCGGATACGGGGTGTTTTCTTGAGGAAGGTGATCACACCCCGTAGACACTCTCCGGCCACCGACTCTGCTGCCTGCCTTACCCAGTTGCAGCCGAGAGCCGCTACGATCGCCGGAAAGCCGCCGTCCCCCGTCAGTGCGCGGCATCATCCGCTACGAAGGTCATCCATGCCCGACAGCCAAACCCCTGCATCTCGCGACAGCCTGGCCGGCGTGCGCCTCGCACGCGGGGCGTCGCCGTGGCTCCTGCCGACCGTCGCCACCGCAGCCGTCAGCCTTCTGCGCGCCCGCCGTTCGGGTGCGGCGAAGGCCGTCGCCGTCCCCGCCACCGCCCTGGCGGCCGGGATGCTGTGGTTCTTCCGCGACCCCGAGCGCGAGATCGCCCGGGGCCGGGTCATCTCGCCCGCCGACGGTGTGGTGCAGAGCATCATGCCGTGGAAGGACGGCCGCACCCGCGTCGCGATCTTCATGAGCCCGCTCAACGTCCACGTGAACCGGGCCCCGCTGTCCGGCACCGTGACGTCGGTCGAGCACGTCCCCGGTGGCTTCGTTCCCGCCTTCAACAAGGAGAGCGAGAACAACGAGCGCGTCGTGTGGCACTTCGACACCGAGCTCGGCGACATCGAGATGATCCAGATCGCCGGCGCGGTGGCCCGCCGCATCGTCCCCTACGTGCCGCAGGGCACCAAGGTCGAGCAGGGCGAGCGCATCGGTCTGATCCGGTTCGGCTCGCGCGTCGACCTCTACCTGCCCGAGGGCGTGGAGGTCGCGGTCGAGGTGGGGCAGAAGACCGTGGCTGGGGTGACTCGCATTGACCGTGATTGATCCCGACACACAGGCCGGGTGGGTGCCGGAGGCCGACGAGGCGGACGACGAGGAGGAGATGCCCCTCTCGCTCCGCCTGTCGATAGCCGACACCCTCACCCTCGGCAACGCCACGTGCGGCTTCATGGCGGTGTACTTCACCACCACCGGCATCCTGATCCCGCACCTCACGGGCAGCCAGGAGACCGGCATGGCCCGCCACAGCGCGGCCACCGCCGTCATCCTGATGCTGTGCGCGGCGGTCTTCGACCTGTTCGACGGCCTGGTGGCGCGCAAGCTGCGCTCCTCCCCCATGGGCGCCGAACTGGACAACCTCTCGGACCTGATCAGCTTCGGCCTCGCGCCGGCGTACTTCGTCCTGGTCTACGGCATGGTCGCGGACGACGCGCACCAGAGGGTGGCCGCGGTCGGGGCGATCGTGGTGCTGCTGGCGGTGGTGCTGAGACTGGCGCGGTTCTCCTGCGTCACGGTGAAGGACGGGACCTTCCAGGGCATGCCGTCGCCGTTCGGCGCGCTGACCGTCGTCTCGATCGTGCTGCTGGAGCTGCCGTTCGTGGCGACGCTGCTGGCGGTCCTGGGCACGGCCTGGCTGATGGTGAGCCGGGTGGAGTACCCCAAGCCGCGGGGACGCCTCGCGGTGGCGATGCTCACCTGGATCGTGCTCAGCATGGGGATGCTGGCGGCCTGGGCGTTCGACGCCCCGAGCGGTCAGCTGCTGCTGCAGACCGGCTGCGCGCTGCAGCTGGTGATGGGCGCGGTGATCCCGCTGTTCGCGACGGCGCGGCGGGTGAACACCTTCCGCGACAACCGGCGGGAGGCGCGGGCGGCGCAGTTGCCGTAGCGGCGTTCGAACGGGCGGAAGGGCCCCGGACCGACAGGTCCGGGGCCCTTCGCCGTTCCGTGGCCGGCGCGGGCACGGGCCCTGCCGAGGGCCCCGCACCCGGTGCCCGGCCTCCCGGGGGCCGGGCCCGCCGACCCGCCCGGCCCTCCTCGCCCGGACGGGCGACGCAGGGGCCCCCGCCCGTCCGGCGAGGAGGGCCGACAGCCGGGGGCGGGGGCGGCGCCCCGGCCGGGGCGGGCGGGGCGGCGGTGGCGAGGGCCTCCGGCGCCTCCCGGCGCCCCCGGGGGCTCAGCTCAGGAAGTCGTGCGCGATCCGCTCCGCCGTGCGCTCCAGGAGCGCCCCCGCGTCGGCGACGCACTTCGCCACGTCCGGCTCGAGGTCGGTCAGCGCGTAGGCCCGCCGGATCCCCGCCCGGTCCAGTTCCTCCGGCGGCAGCGCGAGCCGGCCGCACACCGCGACGACCTCCTTGCCCGCCGCCCGGGCGGCGGCGGCGACGCCCGCCGGCGCCTTGCCGTGCAGGGTCTGCCGGTCCAGGGACCCCTCGCCGGTGACGACGAGACCGGCCCGTTCGAGCGCGGGCGCGAAGCCGAGCACGTCCAGCATGACCTCGATCCCGGGCCGGAAGGCGGCCCCGAGCAGCAGCGCGCCGTAGCCGACACCGCCCGCCGCGCCCGCGCCCGGCGAGGCGGCGTACCCGGCGGCCCGGGGGCCGACCGCGTCCTCCAGCACCTTCGCGAAGTGCGCGAGGGCCGCGTCCAGCCGCTCCACGTCCCGGGGGGAGGCGCCCTTCTGCGGGCCGTAGACCGCCGGGGCGCCCGTGGGGCCGGTCAGCGGGTTGTCGACGTCGCTCGCCAGGACCAGCTCGACCTCGCCCAGGCGCGGGTCGAGACCGGACAGGTCGGCCGAGGCCAGCTCGGCGAGCCCGCCGCCGCCCGGCGCCACCGGCTCTCCGTCGGCTTTCAGGAGCCGGGCGCCCAGCGCCGTCAGCATGCCCGCGCCGCCGTCGGTGGTGGCGCTGCCGCCGACGCCGAAGACGACGGTGCGCGCCCCCGCGTCCAGCGCGGCCCGCAGCAGTTCGCCGGAGCCGTACGTGGACGCCGTGAGCGGCGCGAGCACGCCGCCCGGCAGCCGCTGCAGCCCGCTGGCCTCCGCCATCTCCACGACGGCGGTGTCGCCGCGCAGCGCGTACGCCGCCGTCACCTCGTCGCCGAGCGGGCCCGCGACCCGCACCCGACGCCGTTCGAATCCGGCCGCGACGGCCGCGGCCACGGTGCCGTCGCCGCCGTCGGCCACCGGCAGCGCCTCCACCACCAGGTCCGGCACGATCCGGCGCAGGCCGGCCGTCACCCGCTCGGCGACCTCCACGGCCGTCAGCGACCCCTTGAACTTGTCCGCGGCGACGAGCACCCGCCGTGCCGACCGCGCCGTACGAGTGCCGCTTCCTGCAGCGTCCGCCACTTGCCTTCCCCTCGCTCTGCGGGCCCCGCGCGCACGCCGGGGCCAGTCGCGCCGCTGTGACCCTAACCGGCGCCCGCCGTCGTCGTCATGTCCCTGCTCAGCCTGTGGAACGGCCGCGGCCCGGCGCGGGGACGCGCGGTGGCGCCGGGATCCGGGTACACCGGACCCATGACCGCTGTGGGCACGGAGCCGGGACTGGCCGACCGCATCCTCGGGGGCTGGCTGGGCCGGATCGCGGGCAACATGCTCGGCAAGCCGGTGGAGCAGGGCGAGGTGTGGACGCGCGAGCGCATCGACCGCTACCTGAGGCGGGCGGACGCCCTCCCCCTCACCGACTACCTCCCCGAGCCGCCGGACGAGAGCGAGGGCGCCGCCCTGCGCCCGGAGTGGCGCGCCTGCGTGCGGGGCCGGATCCGCGGCAGCTGCCGCGACGACGACGTCGACTACGCGATCCTCGGCCTGCACCTGCTGGAGACCCACGGCTTCGGCTTCAGCACCGAGCAGGTGGGCGACCTGTGGCTGCTGCGGCTGCCGTACCTGCAGACCTTCACGGCGGAACGGGCGGCGTACCGGAACCTCGTGAACGGCCTCAGGCCGCCGCTCACGGCCACGTACGACAACCCGTACCAGGAGTGGATCGGCGCCCTGATCCGGGCCGACGTCCACGGCTGGACCTCCCCGGGCGCCCCGCGCCGCGCCGCCTCGCTGGCCCGCAGGGACGCGGTGCTGTCCCACACGGGGAACGGCGTGTACGGCGCGATGTGGGCGGCGGCGCTGGTCTCGGCGGCGTTCACGGCGCCCACGGTGCGCCACGCGGTGGACGAGGCGCTGGCGGTGATCCCGGCGAGCAGCCGCCTCGCCCGCACCGTGCGCCGGACGGCCTCCCTGCACGAGGCCGGGCTGCCCTGGGAGGAGACGCTCACGGTCCTCGCCGAGGAGACGGCGGGCCTCGGCTGGATCCACACCGTCCCGAACGCCGCCGTCCTCACCGCCGGGCTGCTGTACGGTGACGGCGACTTCACCCGCACCATCGCCCTGACCGTGCGCGGCGGCCTGGACACCGACTCCAACGGGGCGACGGCGGGCTCGGTGGCGGGCGTCCGGTGCGGCGCCGCGGCCGTCCCGGCCCAGTGGAAGGACCCCCTGGAGGACACGGTGCGCAGCGCGGTCTTCGGCTTCGACGGGGTACGGATCAGCGAACTGGCGGAACGCACCCTGAGGCTGGCGCGGGCGGGGGCCTGAAGCCCGTGCTCCGGCGCGTGCGCCGCCCGGCGCCGGTCCGGGACCGGCGTGTGCCGCCGTGCGCCCCGCGGGGCCGGCCGCCGGCCCCGCGGTGGTGTCCGGCTCCGCGGTTACCCTTCCCGCATGACCACCACGCAGGACCCCCAGGACTTCGCCGCCTACCTCGCCTCCCTCCCCAGGATCTTCGCCGGGGCGGCCACGCTCTTCCGGGACGGCGGGGGAAGGGTGCTGCTCGTCGAGCCGAACTACCGGGAGGGGTGGGCGCTGCCCGGCGGCACGATCGAGTCGGACGACGGGGAGAGCCCCCGCGAGGGCGCGCGGCGCGAGACGGCCGAGGAGATCGGGCTGGACCGGGAGCCGGGCCGGTTGCTGGCGGTGGACTGGGTGCGCCGGCCGGGGCAGCCGCCGCTGGTGGCGTACCTGTACGACGGCGGGGTGCTCGGCGAGGAGGACTTCGGGGCGATCCGGCTGCAGGAGTCGGAGCTGCTGTCCTGGCGGCTGGTGCCGCGCGGGGAACTGACCGAGCACCTTCCGGGCGCCCTGGGCCGCCGGGTCCTGGCCGCGCTGGACGTCCTCGCCGAGGGCTCGGGCACCGCGGAGCTGGAGGACGGGTACCGGGTGCGCTGACCCGCGCCCGGCCGCGTCCCCCGTTCATATCCGCTCGCCCGCCGGCGCCCGGCCGCCTACCCTCGGCCGCATGAGCAAGCCCCTCGTCGCCCTCCTCTCCGGGGCCGGCGTCAGCACCGACTCCGGCATCCCCGACTACCGCGGGCCGAACGGGCTGTGGCGCCGCGATCCCGAGGCCGAGAAGCTCGTGACGTACGAGTACTACATGGGCGACCCGGAGATCCGCCGCCGCTCCTGGCGGATGCGGCTGCGGAACCGGGACCTGGGGGCCGGGCCGAACGCCGCGCACCGGGCCGTGGCCGAGCTGGAGCGGTCCGGGGTGCCGGTGCGGGTCATCACGCAGAACGTGGACGGACTGCACCAGCTCGCCGGAATGCCCGCCCGCAAGGTGCTCGAACTGCACGGCACGGTGCACGACGTGGTGTGCACGCACTGCCACGCCCGCGGCCCGATGGAGGACGCCCTCGCCCGCGTCGAGGCCGGGGAGGAGGACCCGCCCTGCCGGGACTGCGGCGGCGTCCTCAAGTCGGCGACGGTGATGTTCGGCGAGCGGCTCGACCCCGTGGTGCTCGGCGAGGCGATGGCGATCAGCAAGGCCTGCACCGTCTTCGTCGCCGTCGGCACCAGCCTCCAGGTCCACCCCGCCGCCGGCCTCGCGGACGTCGCCGCCGACCACGGCGCCCGCCTGATCGTCGTCAACGCCGAGCCGACCCCGTACGACGACCGCGCCGACGAGGTGATCCGCGAACCGATCGGCACGGCCCTGCCCGCCCTGCTGCGCCGGCTGGCCGCCGGGAGCACCGCCTGACGCCGGGGCGTCGCCGGTCCCACCGGTGCGGGCTCAGAACAGGGCCGCTCCCCGTTCGAAGTCCAGCAGGCGCTGCTTGCGGTCCAGGCCGCCGCCGTAGCCGGTGAGGGCGCCGGCCGCGCCGACGACGCGGTGGCAGGGGACGATGATGCCGATCGGGTTGCGGCCGTTGGCGAGGCCGACGGCGCGGGAGGCCCCGGGGTTGCCGAGGGCGCCGGCGAGCCGGCCGTAGGAGCGGGTCTCGCCGTAGGGGATGCGGGTCAGCAGTTCCCAGACGCGGCGCTGGAACGGGGTGCCGTGCAGGCGCAGCTCGAGGGTGAACTCCTTCAGCTCGCCGGCGAAGTAGGCCGCCAGCTGTTCCCGCGCCCCGGCGAAGGCGCGGAGGGTGTCGTCACGGTCCCCGAAGGTCTCCTGCGCGGGGCGGTGGCGCTGGTCCGTCATGTAGAGGCCGCACAGGACGCCGTCGTCGGCGACGAGCGTCAGCGGGCCGTAGGGGCTGTCGGTCACGGTGTGCTGCTTCATCGGGTGCGTTCTCCGTTTCCCCGCGGGTTTCCCGGTGCCGGCAGGAAGTTGATCGGATGGCTGTCCGTCGCCCACACATACTGGACCGCGTAGGCCCGCCAGGGCCGCCAGGGCGCGGCGCGGGCGGTGAGCGCGGCCGGGGTGGAGGGCAGGCCCAGCTCCCGGGCGGCGCGGCGGACGCCGAGGTCGGTGGGGAGGAAGGCGTCGGGGTCGCCCAGGGCGCGCAGGGCGATGACGTCGGCCGTCCAGGGGCCGAAGCCGGGGAGGGCGAGGAGCCGCGCGCGGGTCTGCGGCCAGTCGCTCTCCACGCCCAGGCGCAGTCCTCCCCCGGCCAGTTCGCGGACCAGGGTGGTGAGGGTCGCGCGGCGGGCGCGGGGCAGGGCCAGGGTCCCGGGGTCCAGGGCGGCCAGGGCCTCGGGGGACGGGAAGAGGTGGGTGAGGCCGCCCTCGGGGTCGTCGACCGGCTCGCCGTGCGCGGTGACCAGGCGGGCGGCGTGGGTGCGGGCGGCGGCCGTGGAGACCTGCTGGCCCAGGACGGCCCGTACGGCGAACTCCGCCTCGTCGACCGTGCGCGGGACGCGGCGGCCGGGTGCCTCGTCGACCAGGGGCGCGAGCACCGGGTCCGTGCGCAGCCGCTCGTCGACCGCCACCGGGTCGGCGTCCAGGTCGAGCAGGCGCCGGCAGCGGCTGATGGCGACGGGCAGGTCCCGCAGGTCGCCGAGAAAGAGGCGGCAGGCGATGTGGTCGGGGTGCGGGGCGAGGGACACGACGCCGTGGCCGTACGGCAGCCGCAGCGTGCGCCGGTAGGCGCCGTCCCTCCATTCCTCCACCCCGGGTACGGCGGTCGCGGCGAGGTGGCCGAAGAGGTTGTCGGGGTGCAGCGGGGCGCGGAACGGCAGGCGCAGCGACAGCGCGCCGGGGGTGGGGCGGGGGCCGTTGCGCGGGGCCCGGGCGCGCAGGTCGCTCGGGGAGAGCGCGAAGACCTCGCGCACCGTGTCGTTGAAGGTGCGGACGGAGGAGAAGCCGGCGGCGAAGGCGATCTGCGCCATGGGGAGCGCCGTCGTCTCGACGAGCAGGCGCGCGGTCTGGGCGCGCTGGGCGCGGGCGAGTGCGAGGGGGCCCGCGCCCAGCTCGGCGAGCAGCTGGCGTTCGACCTGCCGGGTGCTGTAGCCGAGCCGGGCGGCGAGGCCGGGGACGCCTTCGCGGTCCACCACCCCGTCGGCGATCAGCCGCATGGCCCGGGCCACCAGGTCGGCGCGCCGGTTCCACTCCGGCGATCCGGGGCTGGTGTCGGGCCGGCAGCGCTTGCAGGCCCGGAACCCGGCCTGCTGGCAGGCCGCCGCGCTCGGGTGGAAGACCATGTTCTCCGGTTTCGGCGGCACCACCGGGCAGCTGGGCCGGCAGTAGACGCCGGTGGTCAGGACCGCGGTGAAGAACCAGCCGTCGAACCGCGCGTCCCTGGACTGCACGGCGCGCACGCAGCGCTCCGTGTCGGTGTGCATCCCCTTCCGCATGCCTCAAGGATCGGGCACGGACCGCGTCCGGTCCGGCGGGAATCCGACGTCTTCCTCCGGTGTGCTGCGGCTGCCCGGACCGCCCCGCCGGCCCGTGCGGCGGGGCGGTCCGTCCGGGCCGGCCGGCGCCGCGCTCACTCCCGTGCCGTGGGCCGGCGGGAGAGGGCCGTCGCCGTGCGGACGTCGGTCAGCGGACGCAGCCGGTAGGTGTACGCGTACGTGCGGTCGGCGAACAGCTTGAACTCGTCGTGGGTGTGGGCGCCCCAGCTGTCGTCGCCGCCCACGCCCATCTGCCGGTGGTTCACCCGCAGCACGACCTCGTCCCGCGGGGTGAGCTGGTAGTCGTGGCGGGCCCCGCGGGACAGGTCCTCGGGGGTGAAGCGGGAGGCGTTGATCTCCAGCAGGGGTTCGCCGGAGACGAGCAGGCCGCGTCCGCCGCCGTCGGTGAGGGCCGCCCAGCGCACGTCGGTCTTGTTGCCGTTCTCCTGCGGACGCAGGTAGCCGCTCCACTGGCCGGAGACGGTCCCGGAGTAGAGGCCGACGTCGGTGCCGTGGTTGCGGTCCCACTGGTTCTCCTCGGGACCCCGGCCGTAGTAGTGCAGCCGGTCCAGGCGGCGCGGCAGGAACAGCAGCGCGCCGACCTCCGGGATGTACGGCAGGTGCGCGGCGCCCGGGCGCAGGGTGTGGTCGACCCTGATCTCGCCGTTGCCGAACACCGTGTAGGTGGTGGTGAAGGCCGATTCCACCGTGGTGGGCAGCGTGCCGCGGACCTCGATCCCGACGGCCCGGTCGCCCAGGGGCCGCACGGCGACGCCGGTCACCCGGCGCCGGGCGCCGGCGTCGCGCCAGGTCTGGTTGCGGGTGTGCTGGCCGTTGCCCCGGTCGTTGTCGGTGGGCGCCCGCCAGAAGTTCGGCACCGGGCCGGAGGTGATCAGGCGCAGGCCGGCCGCCCCGTACGAGGTGATGGTGCCGTCGGCCTTGTCGACGGTGACGGAGAAGTCCTCGCCCCGGACGGTCACGGCCTTCTCGCCGTCGTCGTGGCGCAGGGCCGGGACGGCCGTCAGGGGGACGGGGGTCACCGGCGGGCCGCCCGCGTCGAAGGGGAGCTGCTGTGCGGCCACCTCGAAGCCGGCGTCGGCCCAGGGGGTGCGTTCCCTGGTGGTGAAGGAGAGGCGGAGGAAGTACTCGGCGCCGGGCGCCGGGTTCCGCGGCGGCCGCACGGGGAGGGTGATGTCCTTGGCGGACGAGGGCGGCACGTCCAGCTGGTCCCGGGTCAGTCTTCCGCGCCCGACCGTCCTGCCGTCCTCGACGAGTTCCCAGCGGCCGTCGAACTCACGGAGGTCGGTGAACAGGTACTCGTTGGTGAGGGTGAGGCGTCCCGAGGTGAGCGGGCCGGGCGACGACGGCGCGGCGTGGACGGCCTGGTGGATCCGCTTGACCTCCGCGGCCTTGCCGGTGTGGCCGCGGTCGGCGGTGACGATGCCGTCCCCGGAGAAGGCGCCGTCGTTGGGGTTGTCGCCCCAGTCGCCGCCGTAGGCGAGGAACGTCCGCTCCCCGGGGCGCTCCTCGGTGACGTCCACGTCGGCCGCGTCGAACCAGAACCGCACGCCGTCGTCGCCCGGGCCGCGGCCCCGCGCGGCCAGTTCGGCGGCGCCGAGCGCCCGCGCGTACACCCGCGCCCGCCGGATCGTGCCGCTGAACTCCCTGGTCGGGTTGTCGACGTCGGTGGCGAGCGCCAGGGGCGCGGTGTTGACGTCGGGGCGGCGCGTGGTGGTCCGGACGGCCCGCACCGCGCCGTCCACGTGGAGGGTGAGGGTGCCCGCGTCGGCGTCGAAGACGCCGGCGACGTGGTGCTCGCGCCCGGTCCAGTCGTCCGGCAGCTCCCAGGCGGCCGTGATCCACTGGCCGCCGCCGTACAGGAAGAACTCCAGTCTCCGGTCGGTCTGCTTGAGGGCGTACTGGGTGTCCCCCTTGGCGATGACCGGCTGGTGGTACCCCGTCGCCTCCGGGGTGATCCACGCCTCCAGGGTCAGCGATCCGGTGAGGTCCAGGCGCGGGTCGCGGGCGAAGACGGTGCCGCCCGACAGTCCCCGGTCGCGGGAGAAGGTGCCGCTGGGGTTGACGGTCTCGCCGCGCAGGGCGGCGGGGCCGGACTCGGTGAACAGCCGGCGGGCGGGGGCGGGCCACCGCAGGGCCTGGTCGGCGAAGTCCCAGATCCAGCCGCCCTGGAGGACGTCGTGGCGGCGTACGACGTCCCAGTACTTCTTGAAGTTGCCGTTGGAGTTCCCCATCCCGTGGGAGTACTCGATCATCACGTACGGACGGGTGTCGGAGGTGTCCTCGGCCCTCGCCTCGACGCGGGAGGGACTCTCGTACATCCGCGAGCGGATGTCGCTGATCCCGGGGCGGTCGTCGCCCTCGTACTGGATGACGCGGGTGGGGTCGTAGGAGCGGATCCAGTCGTGCATGGCGGTGAAGGTGCTGCCGCCGCCCGCCTCGTTGCCCAGCGACCAGATCACCACCGAGGGGTGGTTCTTGTCGCGGTGGACCATGTTCTGCGCGCGGGCCACGCACGCCTCGGTCCAGTCGGCGTGGTCGCCGGGGTACTCGTCGCGGATGCCGTGGGTCTCGAGGTTGGTCTCGTCCACGAGGTAGAGGCCGTACTCGTCGGCGAGTTCCAGCCACAGCGGGTTGTTCGGGTAGTGCGAGGTGCGGACGCTGTTGATGTTCAGCCGCTTGATGACGCCGATGTCCTTCACCATGTCCGCGCGGGTCAGGGCCGTGCCGCGGTCCGGGTGCATCTCGTGGCGGTTGGTGCCGCGGAAGGAGACGGGCCTGCCGTTGATGCGCATCAGTCCGTCCCGGAGGGCGAACTCGCGCAGGCCGACCCGGTGGGAGAGGGTCTCGGTCACCCGGCCGGACAGGTCGCGCAGCCGGAGCACGGCGGTGTAGAGGTACGGGTGCTCCGCCGACCAGAGCCTCGGCGCGGGCACGTCCCGGGACGCCTCGACGGTCACGTCCCGCCCGGCCGGTACGGAGCCCGGTTCGACGGTCCGCTCGAGCGGACGGGACCAGACGGCGTGGCCGCGGTCGTCGTAGAGCTGGACCTCGACGGTGTACCGTCCGGCGGCGCCGCCCGCGTAGTCGCGCACGGCGGCGGTGACCTTCAGCGCGGCGGACGTGTGGTCGTCGCCCAGCGGGGTGTCCAGCTTGAAGTCGCGCAGGTGCACGGCCGGGGTGGAGTACAGGTACACCGAGCGGAAGATGCCGCTCAGCCGGATCATGTCCTGGTCCTCCAGCCAGTCGCCGTCGGAGTGGCGGTAGACCTCCACGGCGATCTGGTTGGTGCCGGGCCTCAGCCGCTCGGTGATGTCGTACTCGCTGGGCGTGTAGGAGTCCTCGTCGTAGCCCACGGGCGTGCCGTTGATCCACACGTAGTGGGCGGACTTGACGCCCTCGAAGTGCAGGAAGACGCGCCGCCCCGTCCAGTCGCGGGGCACGGTGAAGGTGCGCCGGTACTGGCCGACGGGGTTGTGGCGGGTCGGCGCGGCCGGGGGCCGCGCGTCCTCGCCGCGTCCGTTGGGGCCCCACCAGGGGTAGGTGATGTTGACGTAGACCGGGGCGTCGTACCCGTGGAGCTGCCAGCAGGACGGGACGGGGAGGGTGGCCCAGGAGGAGTCGTCGAGGTCGGTGCGGTGGAAGTCGGGGTCGCGGTCGTCGGGGCGGTCGGCGTGGGCGAACCTCCACGTCCCGTCGAGGCTCAGCCGGTACGGCGAGCGGGTGCGGTCGGCGGCCAGCGCCTGCTTCAGGTCCGCGTACGGCATGAGGGTGGTGTGCGGCGGCTCGGTGCCGACCCGGAAGACGGAGATGTTGCCGTTCCACTCCGGGGGGCCGTCCGCGGCGGCGCGCCGGGCGGTGGGCAGCGCCGCCGCCGGGGAGGCGGGGAGGGCGAGGGCGCCGAGGAGGGCGGCCCCGCCCTCCATCAGACGCCGGCGGCTGACGGCCGGCCGCCCGGGCCCGTGGAGCGGGCCGGGGCGGGCGGAGGGGGCGGGCCGGTCGGCGGGGGACGCGTGCGGGTGCGGCATACCGTGGCCTTCCTCGGTTCGACAGGGCACTGCGCGTACCTGAGGGCGCGTCGGATCCCGTCCGCGACACACCGTCGCGAAGAGGGAGTGGGCACGGGACGGGTCACGACTACCGGTGACGGGGCAACTACTGAGCCACGCTCACCCTAGGACTCGAACACATCCGAAGCAATCATCCCGTCGGAACCTGTTCGGTCCTGATCGCTCACCGTCGGCCGCGGACGACCGCCGGGGAGGAGTCCCGCCCCGCCGGACGGACGCCGGCGGGGCTCCCGCGCCGCGGGACGGGGCGACGGCCGGGGCCCGGTCCGCTCGGTGGGCGGACCGGGCCCCGGTGCGGCGGCCGGTGGCGGTCAGGAGGCGGCCGGGACGGCCTCCCGGTGCTGCCCGTCCTCCTTCGCCGCGGCCTCGGCGGCCAGGCGCCGGCGGCGCGTGGCCGGTCCGAAGAGGGCCAGGACGACGGCGCCGAGGGTCCAGGTGCCGGCGATGAACACGAAGACCGCCTGGTAGCCGACGCCGTTGTAGATGCCGGCGATCATCAGCGGGCCCACCGCGTTCGACAGGCGGCCCAGGCCGTAGGCGATGCTGGTGCCCAGCGAGCGGCCGCGGGTGTCGAAGAGTTCCGGCGAGTACGCGTAGGCCAGGGCGGTGTAGCCGCGCTCGAAGAGGTTGACCAGGAAGCCGAAGACCACGATCAGCACCGGGGTGAACGTCAGGCCGTACATCAGGCCGGTGGCCGCGATGACCAGGCCGAAGACCACCAGGCACCACTTGCGTTCGAACCGGTCGGTGACCATCGCGGCGAGGAAGGAGCCGAGCGGCGCGCCGACGGTGGTCAGGGCGACGTAGAAGATGGAGTCCTCGACGCTGACGCCCTCGGCGGCCAGCAGGGTCGGGGCCCAGCTGGAGTAGCCGAAGAAGCCGATGGTCTGGGTGATCCACAGCATCGACAGCACGAGCGTCGGGAAGAGGAACTTCTTCTCCCTCAGCATGCCGAGGCCGGGCTTGGTGACCGCGGGCTGCGGCTGCGGGGCCTGGGGTTCGGGCAGTTCGCCGTGCTCGGCGCGCGCGTCGGCCTCGATGCGGGCCAGCACCGCCTCGGCCTCCTCGTGACGGCCGCGGGACTCGAGCCACTGCGGGGACTCCACGAGCCTGCGCACGAAGAGCAGGAACAGCACGCCGAGCGAGCCCCACAGGTAGACCAGGCGCCAGGACCAGTCCGACAGCGGCACCACGAAGGAGGCGATGAGGTTGGTGGCGGGGGTGCCGCAGATGCCGATGACGATGGCGTACGCCTGGAACTTGCCGCGCTTGGCGGCCGGGAAGAGCTCGCTGATGTAGACGACGGCGACGACGGTCATCGCGGACAGGCCCGCCGAGGTCAGCACCCGGAAGACGCCCAGGGACCACAGGTCCCAGGCGAAGACGCACGCGAAGGACCACAGGGTGAACCACAGCGTGGTGGCGGTCAGGGTCCGCTTGCGGCCGAACCGGTCGGCCAGGCCGCCGGCGACGACGGCGCCGAGGAACATGCCGACGAACGACAGCGAGGTCACGTAGGCGACGTGGTTGACCTCGGCCCCCCATTGTTCACGGATCACCGGAGCCGTGATGGCGAAGGTGTTGATGTCCGCGAACTCGAAGAAGTAGGCGAACGCCACCGCGACGAGAGTGGTTCTGTGGAACTTGGAGATCGGCAACCGGTTCAGCCGGTTGGCCGCGTTGGTGGTGTGGCTGTGCTGCACTGCACGCTCCAGGGATGGGGACGGACCCGGCGCGGTGACCGGGCCGGCGGCTCGCGTCAGACGGCCTCTTCGGGCCAGTACAGGCGCATGGGGTTGTCGACCAGCAGTGCCCGCTGCTTCTCCGGCGTCGTGGCGACGTGCGGGACGTGGTCGACGAGCAGCCCGTCGTCGGGCATGTGGTCCTTGAGGTTGGGGTGGGGCCAGTCGGTGCCCCACAGCGCCCGGTCGGTGAACTCGTCCACGACCTTGCGGGCGAACGGCACGACGTCGCGGTAGGCGTGGCGCTCGCCGTCCAGGGCGGGCGGGCCGGTGACGGTGAGGCGTTCGGGGCAGGACACCTTGACCCAGACGTCGTTCGCCTCGACGAAGCGCAGGAAGCGCGCGAACTCGGGTCCGCCGGGGTCGCGGGTGACGTCGGGGCGGCCCATGTGGTCGATGACCAGCGGCACCGGCAGGGAGGCGAAGAAGCCCTCCAGGTCCGCCAGGTCCCCGGCCTCGAAGTAGAGGACGGCGTGCCAGCCGAGCGGGGCGATGCGCCGGGCGATGGTCTCCAGCGCGTCGGTGGGCGCGGCGTCCACCAGCCGCCTCACGAAGTTGAAGCGCACCCCGCGCACTCCGGCGTCGTGCAGGCGGCGCAGTTCGCCGTCGGTGACGTCGGGGCGGACGGTGGCCACGCCGCGGGCGCGGTTCCCGGCGGTGCGCAGGGCGTCGACCAGGGCGCTGTTGTCGGCGCCGTGGCAGGTGGCCTGCACGATGACGTTGCGGGAGACGCCGAGGTGGTCGCGCAGCGCGAACAGGTCGTGCTTGGAGGCGTCGACGGGGGTGTACTTGCGCTCGGGCGCGAAGGGGAACTCGGCGGCGGGGCCGAAGACGTGGCAGTGGGCGTCCACGGCTCCGTCCGGCAGGACGAAGGCGGGCTTGCCGGGGCCCCGGTGCCAGTCGAGCCAGCCGGGGGTGACGGTGGGGGTCGGGTCGGTCATCGCGGTGCTCCCGGGGTGTCAGTCGACGTAGGTCAGGCCGAGGTCGGCCAGGGGGCCGCGCATGCCGTACAGGTCGAGGCCGAGTTCGCCGGCCCGGAACCGCTCCCGCTTGCCCTCCTCGGCGGCCTCCCGCCGCGCGGCGACCGCGGCGACCTCGGCGGCGCGGGCGGCGGGCACCACGACGACGCCGTCGGCGTCGGCGACGATCACGTCACCGGGGTTGACCAGCGCGTTGGCGACGACGACGGGGACGTTGACCGAGCCGAGGGTGGCCTTGACGGTGCCCTTGGCGCTGACGGCTCGGGAGAAGACGGGGAAGTCCATCTTCCGCAGCTCGTCCACGTCGCGGCAGCCGCCGTCGATGACCAGGCCCTTCGCCCCGCGGGCGCGCAGCGAGGTGGCGAGCAGCTCGCCGAAGAAGCCGTCCTCGCTCTCGGTGGTGCAGCCGGCGACGACCACGTCCCCCTCGCGCACCTGCTCGGCGGCCACGTGCAGCATCCAGTTGTCGCCGGGCTGGAGCAGCACGGTGACGGCGGTGCCGCAGAGCCGGGCGCCCTCGTAGACGGGCCGGATGTAGGGGCGCATCAGGCCGAGGCGGCCCATGGCCTCGTGGACGGTGGCGACCGGGAAGGGCGCCAGGGCGTCGACCGCCGCGCGGTCGGCGCGTTCGATGGTGCGGTGGACGACTCCGAGGTGGTGCATGGTGCGGCTCCTTGCGCTTGCGGGGGCGCCGGGGGTGGGCGGCGCGGGGGTGCTGCGGGGCTCAGCGGCCCTGGGCGGTGAGGCGGGCGTCGAGGCGGGGGTAGACGCGCCGGGCGTTGTGCTCCTCGACGGCGGCCAGGTCCTCGGCGGACAGGCCGGCGTTCTCGACGTAGCGGCGGGTGTCGTCGAAGTGGTGGCCGGTGCGCGGGTCGACGCCGCGGACGGCGCCGACCATCTCGGAGGCGAACAGGACGTTGGCGTGCGGGATCACGTCCAGCAGCAGGTCGATGCCGGGCTGGTGGTACACGCAGGTGTCGAAGAAGACGTTGCGCAGCAGCGACTCCTCCGGTTCCGGCCTGCCGAGCGCCTGCGCCAGGCCCCGGAAGCGGCCCCAGTGGTAGGGGACGGCACCGCCGCCGTGCGGGATCACCAGGCGCAGCTCGGGGAAGTCGGCGAACAGGTCGCCGGTGAGCAGCTGCATGAAGGCGGTGGTGTCGGCGTTGAGGTAGTGCGCGCCGGTGGTGTGGAAGGCCGGGTTGCAGCTGGTGGAGACGTGCACCATGGCCGGCACGTCCAGCTCGACGAGCTTCTCCCACACCGGGTACCAGGAGCGGTCGGTGAGCGGCGGCGCGGTCCAGTGGCCGCCGGAGGGGTCGGGGTTGATGTTGACGGTGACGGCGCCCAGGTCCCGTACGGCGCGTTCCAGCTCGGGCAGGACGGTGGCCGGGTCGGTGCCGGGCGACTGCGGGAGCATCGCCCCGGGGACGAACCGCTCGGGGTACAGCTCGGACACCCGGTGGCACAGGTCGTTGCAGACGCGGGCCCAGGCGGAGGAGGTCGCGAAGTCGCCGATGTGGTGGGCCATGAAGGAGGCCCGGGGGGAGAACACGGTGACGTCGATGCCGCGCTCGTCCATCAGGCGCAGCTGGTTGGTCTCGATCGACTCGCGGATCTGGTCGTCGCTGATGGCGGGGCCGGCCGGGTCGGGGGCCTGCGCCGGGTCGGTGAGCGCGGCGGTCTGCGCGTCGCGCCACCGGCCGAGCGGGGCGGGCGCGGTGGTGTAGTGGCCGTGGACGTCGATGATCACGTGTTCTCCTGGGGGACGGGGGCGGGGTCCCAGACGGACCGGGGGACGAGCAGGTCGCCGGCCATGAGGAGGCGGGCGGTGCGCAGCAGCGCGGAGCGGGTGACCCGCCGGGGGTCGTCCGGGTCGAGGCCGAGGGTGACGGCGAACGCGCCGGACGGGTGCTCGACGAAGACGGTGGGCTCCGTGCCGGACGGGACGGCGGCGACGTCGCGGGCGACGCTGCCGTCGAGCACGCAGGCGGTGGCGGCGGTGACGGCGGCCAGCACGCCGATGGACTGGTGGCACACCCGCGGGATGAGGCTGCGGGTGGTGAGGGTGCCGCCGTTGCGCGGGGGCGCCACCAGGGTCATCTTCGGGTAGTTGCGCTCCGTGACGTCGCCCAGGCCCATGGCCTCGCCGCAGACCAGGCGCAGGGCCTCCACGCGGGCCTTGAGCGCCTCGTCGGCGTCGATCCCGGCCGGCGTCTCGTGGCCGGTGGCGCCGAGGCGTTCGGCGGCCACGATCACCAGGGGCTGGCCGTTGTCGATCAGGGTGACGTCGACGGGGCCGAGGCCGGGGACCTCGACGGTGTCGCGGGTGCGTCCGGTGGGCAGCAGGGCGCCGGCGACGGAACCGGCGGTGTCCAGGAAACCGATCTCGACCGGGGCGGCGGTGCCGGGGACGCCGTCGATCCGGGCCGTGCCCTCGTAGACGACGTGCCGCGTGCCGTCGGGACCGGCCGGGGTGGCGACGGTGATCTCGGCGACCATGCCGGTGTTGCGGGTGAGCACGCGGGCGGTGGTACGGTCGGCGACGGGCACGACCATGCCGGTCTCGACGGCGAACGGCAGCACGGCGGCGAGCATGTTGCCGCAGTTGGACGAGGTGTCCACGGTGTGCCCGGCGGGCTGCACCTGGGCGAAGGTCCACTCCACGTCGACGCCGGGCCCGGTGCCCGGGCGGACGATCCCGACCTTGCTGGTGAGCGGGTGCCCGCCGCCGACGCCGTCGATCTGGCGCGGGTCGGGCGATCCCATCGCGGCCAGCAGCACGGCGTCCCGGGTCCCGGTGTCCCCGGGCAGCAGCCGGCCGTCGAAGAACGGCCCCCGCGAGGTGCCGCCCCGCATGAACAGGCAGGGGATCGCGGTCTGGGAGCCGTGCCTGCGGACCGGGCGGGCCCGGAGTGCGGCGTCGGCGGACATGGTCACTCCTTCGTGAACGGGGGGTTGCGAAGGAAACTAAATCACCGACCAGATTGTTGACAATACTTTCGACGAAACTGCCCGGCGGAATCTCGAGGGCTGGACCGGGGGACGCCGCCGCGTGGCCGGCCGGCTGCGCGGCGGGAGGGCGCCGGGTGGCGCGCCGAGGGGCCGGGCACACGACCGCGCCCTTCCGGCAGGGGTTCCGGAAGGGCGCGGTGCGGCCGCGGGACGCTTCGGCCACGGGGGCGGGCCGGTCGCGCCCCGGGCCGTCGGGGGGCGGGGCGACCGCGGGCGGGTCAGCCGACCGCGGCCGGCTCCGCGGGCGCCTCCTGCGGGCCGTCGCCGATCGGCAGGACCTCGGCGTCCGAGGTCCGCACGAAGCGGGGGCCGTCCGGCCCGTAGACCCCGCGCGGCTCCGGGAACAGGGCGAGGAGGGCCAGGTAGAGCACCGCCGCCAGGGCCAGCCCGACCGGCAGCGAGACGTCCACGCCGTCGGCCAGGTCGCCGAGCGGCCCGACGAACTGGCCGGGCAGGTTGGTGAAGAGCAGCGCCACCACGGCGGAGACCAGCCAGGCGGTCAGGCCGCGCCAGTTCCAGCCGTGGGCGAACCAGTAGCGGCCGCCGGTGCGGCGCTGGTTGAAGACCTGGAGCGCCTCCGGGTCGTACCAGCCCCGGCGGGTGACGTAGCCGAGGATCATCACGACCATCCACGGCGCGGTGCAGGTGATGATCAGGGTGGAGAAGGTGGAGATCGACTGCGTCAGGTTCAGCCAGAAGCGGCCGGCGAAGATGAACACGATGGACAGGACGCCGATGAAGACCGTCGCCTGGACGCGGCTGAAGCGGGTGAAGACGCTGCAGAAGTCCAGCCCGGTGCCGTACAGCGCGGTCGTGCCGGTGGACAGGCCGCCGATCAGCGCGATGAGGCAGAGCGGCAGGAAGTACCAGCCGGGCGCGATCGCGAGCAGGCCGCCGACGTAGTTGGGCGCCTCGGGGTCGAGGTACGCCCCGGCCCGGGTGGCGATGATCGACGCGGTGGCCAGGCCGAAGACGAACGGCAGCAGCGTGGAGATCTGGGCCAGGAACGCCGCGCCCATCACCCGGCGGCGGGGGGTCGCGGCCGGGATGTAGCGGGACCAGTCGCCGAGGAACGCGCCGAAGGAGACCGGGTTGGAGAGCACGATCAGCGCGGAGCCGATGAAGGACGGCCAGAAGAGCGGGTCCGCGCTCGAGGCGAAGGCGCCCGCGTAGCCGGGGTCGAAGTCGCCGCCGAAGGCGAAGGCGCCCAGCACGAACAGGGCCGAGGCCGCCACCACGGCGATCTTGTTGACCAGCAGCATGAAGCGGAAGCCGTAGATGCAGACCACCAGCACGAGGCCGGCGAAGACCGCGTACGCCAGGGCGTACGTCGCCGTCGACTCGGGGACCCCCAGCAACCGGTGCGCGCCGCCGACGAGGGCGTCGCCCGAGGACCACACCGAGATCGAGAAGAAGGCGACCGCGGTGAGCAGCGCCAGGAAGGAGCCGACGACCCGGCCGTGCACCCCCAGGTGGGCGGAGGAGGAGACGGAGTTGCTGGTGCCGTTCGTGGGGCCGAAGAGCGCCATGGGCGCGAGCAGCAGCGCACCCGCGACCAGGCCGAGCAGCGTCGCCGCGAGCCCCTGCCAGAAGGAGAGGCCGAACAGGATGGGGAAGGTGCCCAGCACGCAGGTGGCGAAGGTGTTGGCGCCGCCGAAGGCGAGGCGGAACAGATCGATCGGACGGGCCGTGCGGTCCTCGTCCGGGATCTGCTCGACACCATAGGTCTCGATGTCGGTGACCGCTGTCTTCACGAAATCTCCTCCTTCTCCTCACGCCCCCGGGGATGGCCCCACAGTCTGAATCCCTCCGCTGACCTGCGACAACTGTGCCAACCACGGAGAGGTAGCCTCCTTTATGTGGCCACCAACAAACTGACCGTCGAGGATCTGCTCTCCTTCCCCGCCCTCCAGCTGACGCTGAAGGCGGGAAAGAGCGGACTTTCACGCTCCGTTTCCTGGGCCCACACCAGCGAGTTGACCGATCCGACCCCCTGGCTGCTGGGGGCCGAGGTGATCATGACGACGGGGCTCGCGGTCCCCCGCACCGCGGCCGGGCAGCGCCGCTACCTGGAGCGGCTGGACGACGCCGGGGTCTCCGCGCTGGCCCTGTCGGCGCAGCTGCACATGCCGCCGCTGCACGACGCGTTCTTCCGGGCGGCCGAGGAGCGGGGCTTCCCCGTCCTGGAGGTGCCGCTCGCCGTTCCGTTCATCGCCGTCTCCCAGGAGGTCGCCGCCGCGGTGCAGGAGGACGCCCGGCACCGGCTGGGCGCACAGCTGCAGGTCTTCGGCTCGCTGCGCTGGCTGGTCGCCGAGGACCTCGACACCCCGGCCCTCCTGCGCCGCCTCGAGCGCCTGTCCGGGTACGACGTCCGTCTGTGCACCCCGCAGGGCCGCCCGCTGCTGCCCGGGGTGCCCACCCCCGACCCGGGGGTGCTGCCCGCCTCGGTGGACGCCCCGCCGACCGTCCCCGGCGGCTTCGTCCTGCCCGTGCCGGCGCCCGGCGGCCCGGCCGGGTTCCTGGTGGCGTACGAGCGGCAGGGCGCCCAGCCCGCCGGGCTCGCGGTCGTCCAGCACATCGCCACGGTGGCGGCGCTGCGGCTGGCGATGGTCCGCAACGAACGCGAGACGCTGCGCCGCGAGGGCGCCGAGACCCTGGCCGAACTGCTCCGGGAGGGGCTCGACCCGGACGCCGCCCGCCGCCGCCTCGCCCGGCACGCGATCGAGGGCGACACCGTGCTGCTCGTGGTCCGCAACACCACCGACGAGGCGCTGCTGCACTGCCTGGAGGACCGTCCCCACCTGCTGCTCACCCGGGGCGGGGACCGGTACGTGCTCGGGGCCCCGGACCTGGCCGCGGCGATCGGCGGACTGCCCCGGGTGGCGGCCGGGATGAGCCGTCCCTTCCAGCCGGGCGCGGCCCTGCGGGTCGCCGAGCGCGAGGCCCTGTGGGCGGTCTCGAAGGCGGTCGAGTCGGGCCGCCCCCTGGTCCGCTACGGCGACGACGCGACGGGCCGCTGGCTGCCGGAGGACCCCGCGGTGCTGAGCGCGCTGGTCGAGCACGTCCTCGGCGAGGTGCTGCGCTACGACCGGGTCCACGGCTCCCAGCTGCTGGTCTCCGCGCGCACCTGGCTGGAGCGCGACCGCCGCACCGAGACCGCCGCGGCCGCCCTCCACATCCACCCCAACACGCTCGCCTACCGGCTGCGCCGCTTCAGCGCCCTCTCCCGGCGCGACCTGTCCTCGACCGGCGCGCTGGCGGAGGTCTGGCTGGCGATCCAGGCGGCGGGGACGCTGGGACTCACCGACTGAACGCGCCGGGGCCCGGCCGCGGGCGGAGTCCGGCGCGGACGGCGCCGCCGGGCCCGCGTCCCGCCGTCCGGGCGTGCGCGGCGCACGCCCGCCCGCCGAAGCGGACGCGCCGGGTCCCCGAACCGCCGTCCGGGGGCGACGGCCCGCCTCCGCCCCGGCCACCCGGCCGGACGTCCGGCGCGCCCACCGCCGCCGGACGGGTGCGCCCCGTCAGGCGCGGCACGGAGCCGGGCTCTCCGGCCGCGCGGGGATCCCCGCCCGCACGCGGGCGAGCAGGGCGGCCGGGTCCGGGTCCGCCTGCAGGGACCGCAGCACCAGCGTCCACCACTGGTCCAGCCGCTCCCTCCAGTCCCGCCCGCCCGGCACCTCGTCGGTCAGGGTGCAGAGCCCGAAGAACGCGCACACGAGCGTCACGGCCGCGGCCGACGGCTCGACCCCTTCCGCGAGCTCGCCCCTGGCGCGCGCCTGGGCGAGGAGCCGGGTGGCGGCCGCCGCCCAGACGTCGAACGGCGCGGGCACGGCGGCCTCGATGGCCCGGCGCTCCGCCCACAGCCGCGCACCGGCCCGTGCCACGACGTCCTCGCTGAGGGACCGCGCGACCCGGAAGCTGAGGCCGACCAGCTTCTCCAGCGGAGGGACGCCGGGCGCGGCGTAGGCGGCGGCGAGCTGGGGCCAGGTGGCGAACTGCTCGCGGACCACGGCCAGGGCCAGTTTCTCCTTGCTGGAGTAATGGAAATAGACGGCCCCGGTGGTTCTGCCCGATCGGACGCTCACGTCATTGACGCTCGTCCCCGCGTACCCCCGTTCGAAGAAAAGACGCGCTGCCGATTCCAGCAGCGTTCTGCGGGTTGTACGCGCCCTTTCCTGCACCTCAGTTCCCCCTTCGCTCAAACGTGCCAACGCCACGCGGGAAAAACCAGACCCTTTGCACGCGGAGGACACGGCACCATCGAGCGAAGATCTTATTATTCCTCGCCCCTCCGCGGGGGCGGGCCGCCGCACCCAGGACGCCGTCCTGCCGGGAAGAATCGTTTCGCTCCCCTACCGGGAATTCCCCGGGCCGATGTCACGGCGCACCGGAAACACCGCTCACCGGGAAATTTCGACCGCGTTCCGCACACCGCGGCCCCTTCCCCCTTTTCGCGCACCGCGGCGGTCCGCCTCCGGCCGGGCCGGGCCGGGGCACTCCCAACCACCCGAATCAGTGATTGCGGACATCGGGGAGACGAAATTAACGTAACGGCCACGATGTTTTCGGTTCACCCGGAAACGACGGCCTGCGCCTCTCACGGCGTACCCCGGCGCTCCCAGCCGCGTCCCGTGACCGCCGCAGCCGTGCGGCATCCCTCGTTCCCACTCCTCTCCACCCGTGGATCCCCCCTGCCCCGGCCCCCGCCTGCGCCCGTGCGGCGAACCGGCCGGCGCATCCTTCGAGAACGGCAGGCACATGACAGCTCACCGCATCCTCTCCTGGTCCCCGTCGGCCATCGTCTTCGACTGCGACGGAACCCTGATGGACACGGAACGACACTGGCAGGAGGCCCGGGGGCTCACCTTCCGGACCTTCGGCCTCAAGCCCCCGGCCGGGTTCGCCGACCGCGCCAAGGGCGTGCACTACACCGAGTGCGGCGCGCTCATGGCCGAGGAGACCGGGAAGCCGGAGCTCGTGCGGGACCTGACCCGCACGCTCCTCGACACCTTCACCGCGCTGGTCGACCGGGACCCGGTGACCATGCCGGGCGCCGCCGCGCTGGTCCGGCTGGCCGCTCGTCACCTCCCCCTCGCGGTGGCGAGCAACTGCCCCAGGGAGGTGGTGGAGTCCTGCCTGGACCGGGCCGGGCTCCTCGGCTGCTTCGGCCACGTCGTGGTCGCGGACGGAACCCTCCGGCCGAAGCCCGAGCCCGACGTCTACACGGCGGCCGCCCGCCTCTGCGGCGTACCGCCCGAAGAGGCCCTGGCCGTGGAGGACTCGCTCACCGGGATGGAAGCGGCCCGCCGGGCGGGCCTGCGCGTCATCGGCCTCGGGGCGCGCCCGCCGGGTCCGGACGCGGGGAAGGCGGATCTGTGGGTCGCGAGCCTCGCCGACGACGAGCTGCTGGCGTGGGCCCGCAGCCGGATCGGCGCGTAGGGCCTTTCGTCCGGATCGGGCCGGATCAGGGAGCGGGGTCCCGCGAAGGGGGCACGGCTCCGTCAGCGCAGCCGACCGGCGAACGCCTCGTACGCCCGGTCGTCGAAGAGGACGAACCTGACCTCCTCCACCGCCGTCTCCGCGGTCCGCACCGTCTCCACCGCGATGCGGGCCGCGTCCTCCACCGGCCAGCGGTAGACACCCGTGGAGACGGCCGGGAACGCGACGGTACGGGCGCCGAGTTCGTCGGCGACGCGCAGGGACTCCCGGTAGCAGGAGGCCAGCAGCTCCGAGCGGTCCTCCTCGCGGCTGTGGACCGGGCCGACGGTGTGGATCACCCAGCGGGCGTCCAGGTCGCCGGCGGTGGTGGCGACGGCCCGGCCCGTGGGGAGCCCCCTGCCGTAGCGCGAGGCGCGCAGGCGGCGGCACTCCTCCAGGATCGCCGGGCCGCCCCGGCGGTGGATCGCGCCGTCGACGCCGCCTCCGCCGAGCAGGGACGAGTTCGCCGCGTTGACGATCGCGTCGGCGCTCTGGCGGGTGATGTCGCCCCGGACCAGGGTGAGCACGGTCATGTCTGCCGCAGCCTCCGCCAGACGGCCTTCGCCGCGTTGTGGCCCGACATGCCGTGCACCCCGGGGCCGGGCGGGGTGGCCGAGGAGCAGAGGAAGACCGCGGGGTGCGGGGTGTGGTACGGGAACGGGGAAAGCCTGGGGCGCAGCAGGAGCTGGAGGCCGGAGGCCGCGCCGGTGGCGATGTCGCCGCCGACGTAGTTGGCGTTGCGGGCGGCGAGTTCGGGCGGTCCGGCGGTGGCGCGGGCCAGGACGCGGTCGCGGAAGCCCGGTGCGTAGCGCTCCAGTTGGCGCTCGATGGCGTCGGTGAGGTCACCGGTCCAGCCGTTGGGGACGTGACCGTAGACCCAGAAGACGTGCTTGCCCTCCGGTGCCCGGGTGGGGTCGGCGACGCCGGGCTGCACGGTGATGAGGAACGGCGCGTCGGGGGCCCGGCCCTCCCGGGAGGCGGCGCGCAGGGCGGCGGAGATCTCGCCGCTGTCCGCGCCGATCTGCACGGTCGTGGCGACGCGGGCCTCGGGCGCGGTCCACGGCACCGGACCGTCCAGCGCGTAATCGACCTTGAAGACGCCGGGGCCGTACCGGTAGTGCGCGTAGGTGCCGCCGAATCCGGCGATGCGGGCCAGGGCGGTGGGCGAGGTGTCGAAGACGTAGGCGCGGGCGGGCGGCAGGTCGTCGAGGCGCTTGACCTCGTAGTCGGTGTGGACGCTGCCGCCGAGGTCCTTCAGGTACGCCGCGAGGGCGTCGGAGAGCGCCTGGGAGCCGCCGCGGGCCACGGGCCAGCCGCGGGCGTGCGCGGCGAGGGCGAAGACGAGGCCGACGGCGCCGGTGGCGAGGCCGCCGAGGGGGGCCATCACATGGGCGACGAGCCCCGCGAACAGGGTCCTGGCCCGCTCGTCGCGGAAGCGGCGCATGAGCCAGGTCGACGGGGGCAGGCCCACCAGGCCGAAGCGGGCGAGGGTGACCGGGTCGCGGGGCAGCGCGGTCAGCGGCAGGGACATGAAGTCCCGCACCAGGGTGTCCCACTTGGGCAGGAAGGGTGCGACGAGACGGCGGTACGGGCCGGCGTCCCGCGGGCCGAAGGAGGCGGCCGTCTCGGCGACCGACCGGGACAGCACGGCCGCCGTGCCGTCCGGGAAGGGGTGCGCCATGGGGAGCTGCGCGTGCAGCCACCGAAGGCCGTAGCGCTCCAGCGGGAGGGCGCGGAAGGCGGGTGAGTTGATGCCGAGGGGGTGCGCGGCGGCGCACGGGTCGTGCCGGAAGCCGGGCAGGGTGAGCTCCTCGGTGCGGGCGCCGCCGCCCACGGTCCGCCCGGCCTCGAACAGGGCCACCGAGAAGCCACGCCGGGCCAGCTCCACGGCAGCGGTCAGCCCGTTCGGCCCCGCACCCACCACGACCGCATCGAGCATCGACGGCACCTTCGGACTCCTTCGTCAGCCGACGGCCACTGGGGGATCAGGATATGCCGGGGCACCGGAGCCCTCCGGCCGCGGGGGCGGGGCCGGTCAGGCCCCCTCCGACAGCAGCCCCGCCACCCGCTGTGCCGTGGCCGCGTCGCGGGCCGCGGTGAAGGGGAGGGTGTTGCCGCCGGTGATGCGGAAGGGTTCGCCCGCGCGGGTCAGGTGGGCGCCGCCCGCCTCCTCGACGAGGAGCAGGCCGGCCGCGTGGTCCCAGGCGGCCTCCCAGGAGAAGGCGGTGGCGTCGGACTCGCCGCGGGCGACGGCCAGGTACTCGAGCCCGGCCGAGCCGCAGGAGCGGGGTGCCACGCCCTCGGTCCACAGGCCGAGCAGGGACCGCTTCTGCTCGTCCGTGGTGAAGTCCGGGTGGGAGGTGGCCACGCGCAGGTCGCGGCCGGGTTCCGGGGAGCCCGCGCGGAGCCGCTCGCCGTCGAGGTGCGCGCCCTTCCCGCGTATCGCCGTGGCGAGTTGGTGACGGGCGGGGGCGAAGGTCCAGGAGGCGTACAGGACTCCGTGCCGGGCGAGGGCGACCAGGGTGCAGAACCCGGTGTCGCCGTGCACGAACTGCCGGGTGCCGTCGACGGGATCGACGATCCAGACCGGCGCCTCGCCCCGGATCGCCTCGTACGACGCCGGGTTGGCGTGCACCGCCTCCTCGCCCACCACGATCGAGCCGGGCAGCAGGGCGGTGAGCGCCTCCGTGAGGTACAGCTCCGCCTTGCGGTCGGCGTCGGTCACCAGGTCGTGCGGGCCGCTCTTCAGGTCCACCTCGTGCTCGGCGAGCCTGCGCCAGCGCGGCATGATCTCCTGCGCGGCGGCCTTGCGGACGGCTTCCTCCACGTCGATGGCGTGCCGGGCGAGAAACTCGTCGATGGTTCCGTTGTCCTCGATCATGCCTCCATGAGACCACGCGCCCCTGACATTCCCCACCGGCCCGGTGCACTCCGGGTGGAATCGGCACGAAGATGGGGTGCCGGGCCCCGGGCGTATGGGTCCGGCGGCCCACCGCGCGGCCCCGCGGGGCGTTCGGCCGGGCCCGGCTCAGGCGGCCAGCCAGGCGAGCGCCGCCGCGGTGAGGGCGGTGACGCCGGTGTCGAGGGTGGGCTGGAGGACGGGGGCGAAGAAGGGACTGTGGTTGACCGGGACGTCCCGGTCGACGGTGCCCTTCTCCACCGCGTCCGCGTACCGGGCCGGGTCGGTGCCGCCGATGCACCAGTAGGTGTAGGGGACGCCGAACGCGCGGGGGATCTCGCTCATGTCCTCGCTGGCCGTCTGCAGGTCGGCCGTGTGCACGCCCTGCTCGAAGCAGTCGGCGAAGGCCCGGGTCACCGTGTCGGTCGTCTCCCGGTCGTTGACGGTGGGCGGGAACGCGGACAGGCGCTCGGACTCCGGTTCCCGGGGCGCGCCGGACGCCAGGGCCTCCGCCCGCACGATCCGCTCGACCGCCGCGAGCACCTGCCCGCGCACGGCGGGGTCGTAGGTGCGCACGTTCAGCTCGAGCACCGCGCGGTCGGGGATGACGTTCGGCCCCGATCCCGCCCGGACGCTGCCGACGGTGAGCACCGCCGGGGTGGTGGCCGCCAGCTCGCGGGAGACCACCGTCTGCAGGCGGACGACGCACAGGGCCGCCATGACCACCGGGTCGACGGCGGCCTGCGGCGCCGAACCGTGGGCGCCGCGTCCGTGGAGGGTGACGCGCAGGCTGTCGGCGGCCGACAGGAAGGAACCGGCCCGGGTCCCGACGTAGCCGGCCGGATAGGGCAGGACGTGCTGCGCCAGGACGACGTCCGGCCGGGGCGAGACGTCGGGCAGCCCGTCGTCGATCATGGCCCGGGCGCCGTCCCCGTTCTCCTCCGAGGGCTGGAACAGCGCCACGAGGGTGCCCCGCCAGGCGTCGGGGACCCCGGCCATGAGCTGGACGCAGCCGACCAGCGAGGCCACGTGGACGTCGTGCCCGCAGGCGTGCATGACCGGCGTCTCCGCGCCGTCGCGGCCGGCGGCGGTGACCCGGGACGCGTACGGGAGCCCGGTGGCCTCCTCCACGGGGAGCGCGTCCATGTCCGCGCGGAGCATCACGGTCGGCCCGCTGCCCCGGGTGAGCACGCCGAGGACGCCGGTGCCGCCGATGCCCTCGGTCACGGCGCAGCCGGCCCGGCGCAGGGCGTCCGCCGCCCTCCCCGCCGTGCGGTGCTCCCGCAGTCCGAGTTCGGGGTGGGCGTGGAGGTCCCGGTAGAGGTCCTCCACGCCGGGCCGGACGCCGTCCAGGCCGGCGAGGACGGTGGTGACGCTGCTCATGGGATCGGCCGCCTTCCGGTACGTCCTGCGGGAACCCACCTGTGTGGTGGGTTCCCGCAGGACCGCGCCCGACGCCCCCGCGGCACGACGACGGCCCGGGGTCCGTCCGTCAGGAGGTGAGCCCGGCCACGAACGCCCGGGTCAGCGCGGTCGGCGCCGTGATGGCGGTGCCCACGACGACGCTGTGCGCGCCCGCCGCCAGCGCCCGGGCGGCCTGCTCCGGCGTCGCGATGCGGCCCTCGGCGACCACCGGGACGCGGACCGCGGCGGCGAGGTCGGCGACCAGGGCCAGGTCCGGGGCGTCCTGGCGGGGGGAGCCCGGCACGTACCCGGAGAGGGTCGTCCCCACGAAGTCGGCGCCCTGCTCGGCGGCGGCGCGGCCCTCGTCGAGGGTCGATACGTCGGCCATGACCCGGGCGCCCGCCGCGTGGACGGCCTCGACGAGCTGCGCGAAGGTGCTGCCGTCGGGGCGCGGGCGGGCGGTGGCGTCGGCCGCGACGACCGCGGCCCCCGCCTCCACGAGGGCGAGCGCGTGGCGCACGGTCGGCGTGATGCGGACGCCCGTGTCGCCGTCCTTCCACAGGCCGATCACCGGCAGGCCGACGGCCGCGACGGTGGCCGCGACGACCTCCGGTTCGTCGACGCGCACGGCCGCCGCGCCGCCGGCCCGCGCCGCGAGGGCCATGCGGACCAGGGTGTCGGTGTGCCGCATCGGGTCGCCGGGCGGGGCCTGGCAGGAGACGATCAGCCGGCCCTTCAGGGTCTCGGTCAGGGACGGGGTCATCACGGGGCTCCGGTGGTGTGGGGGTGGTGCAGGGGCAGGGTGCGGGGCAGGGCGGCGGCGCCCAGGACCGCGGCGTCGGGGCCGCCGCGCGGCAGGACGGGGCGCAGGCCGCGCAGCGGGGGCATGAGTTCGGCGGCGAAGGCCGCGTCCAGGGCGTCCGTGTACAGCGCCCCGATGCGGGGCACCCCGCCGCCGACGACGACGCGGTCGGCCCCCAGCGCGTTGGCGAGGCCGCCCAGGGCGCGGCCGACGGCCTCGGCACCGAGGACGACGGCCGCGGTGGCGTGCGGATCGCCCTGGGCGGCGCGGGCGGCCACCGTCTCCAGGCGGTCGGCCGGGACGCCGCTCATCCGCGTGTAGTGGGCGGTGATGCCGGGTCCCGCCGCGATCGCCTCCAGGTGGCCGGTGGCGCCGCAGGTGCAGGGCAGCCCGTCGGCCTCGGGGCTCGGCAGGTGGCCGAGGTGCCCGGCGACGCCGGCCGCCCCGTGCAGCACGCGCCCGGCCGCGGCGACGGCGCCGCCCACGCCGGTGCCGACGGCCGCGTAGATCAGCGTCGTCCCGTCGCCGGCCCCGTTCCCGTGCGGGCCGGCGAGTTCCGTGGCGGCGGCGGCGCGTACGTCGTTGTCGCAGGCCACCGGGAGCCCGGTGCGGGCGGCGAGGCCGGCGGCCAGGGCGGTGCCGGCCCAGCCGCGGAGGGTGTCGGTGGCGCTGGTGACGGTGCCGGTGGCGGGGTCGATCACCCCGGCGGCGGCGACGCCGATCGCCGCGGCGTCCGGTGACCGGACCTCGCGGGCGGCCGCGGCCAGCGCGTCGAGCACGGCCCCGGCCCCCTCGGTCGCCGGGGTGGGCCGCCGGTGCCGGGCCAGGACGGTGCCGTCGTCCGCGACCAGGGCGGCGCCGATCTTCGTGCCGCCCAGGTCGAGGCCGATCACCGGCGGGCGCGGGTGCCGTGCCGTCATCGGACCGGGAGCAGTCCGGCGCCGCGCAGCCGCGCCTCGACGAGGGCGACCGACGCGTCGCCCAGCTGGACCTGCGGGGCGGCGGTGGTGCCGGTGGCGAACACCCCGAGCAGGCGCAGCGCGTGCTTGAAGGCGCCGATGGCGGAGGAGTTGCGGCCCATCTCGTCCTCGGGTCCGGCGTCGACCATGCCGAACAGCTCGACGAGCCGTTCCTGCTCCTCGACGGCGCGGTCGAGGTCGCCGCCGCGCACGGCCGCGTAGAGGCGCACGTATCCGGCGGGGTCCACGTTGCCCAGGCCGGGGACGACGCCGTCCGCGCCGGCCAGCAGGGCCGCGTCGACGGTGAGTTCGGAGCCGGTGAGGATGCTGAAGGCGGGCGCCGGGCCGTCGGCGCGGCCGTGGCGTCCGCCGAGTCCGACGACGAGCCGGCGCAGGGAACCCTCGTCGCCGCTGCTGTCCTTGAGGCCGGCGAGCGTACCGTCCGCGGCGAGGTCGCGCACCAGGGCGGTGGGGAGCTTGCTGTGCACGGAGACCGGGAGGTCGTAGGCGTACAGGGGCAGGTCCACGCGGGAGCGGAGGGTGCGGAAGTGGTGGGCGATCTCGACGGGGTGGGTGCGGGCGTAGAAGGGGGCGGTCGCCACCAGGGCGTCGGCGCCCGCCGCGCGGGCGGCCCGCGCGTGGGCGAGCACGCGGGGCGTCGTCATGTCGATGACGCCGGCGAGCACGGGCACGCGTCCCGCGACGGTCTCGACGACCGTGTCCAGGACCACCGCCCGCTGCCGGTCGGTGAGGAAGGCGACCTCGCTGCTGGAGCCGAGGGCGAACAGGCCGTGCACCCCTGCGTTCAGGAGGTGCTCGACGTGGCGGGCGAGCGAGGCGGTGTCGACCTCGCCCGAGGCGTCCAGGGGGGTGCAGACGGGCGGCACGACGCCGCGCAGGGGCTGGGACGAGGACATGAAGGGGGCTCCTGGAGTTGTGCGGTGGTGCGGTGCCGGTACGGAGGGAACGGGCCGCCCGCGCGAGGCGTCACGCGAGCGGCCCGGATCGGGCTAGGGCGTGTTTCGAAAGTAGCGTCGTCTGCCCGAAGGGCAGGCCCGGCGACGTCTGGTGCGTGCGATCGCAAGGCGGAGGGTCGCCCCGGTACCGGATGTACCGGGGCGAGCCCGACAACGCGGCGAGCGTGCGTACCGGGCGTCGCCGGGCAGGCGGGACTTTCGAAACACGCCCTAGGGCGCGGTGACGGTGAGGGTGCCGTCACCGTAGGACCGCTGCGACCCGCGCACCAGGTAGGTCGCGGTCGCCTGCACGGTGCCCGCGGTGGCGTTCGCGGGGACGGTGACGGGGATCCTCATGTTCGCGCCCTGGCCGGGCTTGAGCGCGGGCACGGTCACGCTCGGGGCGCTCCAGCCCGACGGCAGGGTGAGGGAGACCGAGCCGGAGGGGAGGTCCTTGTCGTTCTGGCTGACGACGCGGACGACGACCTCGGTGGTCCTCCCGGCGGGCAGGGCGGCGGGCGGGGTGACGGTGACGGGCGCGCAGACCCCGCCGAGCCACTGCAGGTCGAAGGAGGAGTAGGTGATGTGCCGGTAGCCGGCGCGCTCCCACAGCATGCCCACCCGGTCGTTGCCCATGGTGCCGTCACCGAGCGGGGTGAGCGTCGAGTAGGCGGCCGAGCCGGCCTCGGCGGTCTTGCGGACCGGCCAGTTCTCGCCGTTGTCGCAGGAGAGGCGGACGGTGAGGTTGCTGCGGCTGTTGGTGGTCGCCGTGTTGCTGAACATCAGCCAGGAGGCCCGCGGGTGCGTGGCGGGCACGTCCGGCGCGAAGCGCATGACGGACCCGTTGTTGGCGGGGTCGGGCAGCTCCTTGTCCTGCTGGAACGGCGTGTAGGTGACGCCGCCGTCGGTGGAGTGGGCGACCGTGCGGTAGGGCGCGGAGCGGTTGTTGAGCAGGATCCGGCCGTCGGAGAGTTCGACGGTCTTGTTCTCGTCGCCGCCGGGACCGACCGGGGTGCCCGTTTTCCAGGTGGCGCCGTGGTCGTCGCTGTAGGCGCTGACCGCGTAGTTGGCGCCGTTGTGGCGGATGGCGTACTGCTGGATGAGGCGGCCCGCGTACTTCCCGTGGCGCAGCTGGATGCCCTCACCGGAGGCCGCGAACATGCCGGCCCAGGCCGGGTTCTTGATCTCCGCGGTGATCCGCTCGTGCTTCCAGGTCAGGCCGTCGTCGTCGGAGTAGCTGTAGTCGGCCTGCAGGACGTTCGGGTCGTTCTCGTCGTTGCCGGTGGCCGAGCCGAAGAAGCCCTGGTTCACGGAGGCCGCGTAGAAGACGAAGACGCGGCCGGTCTCGCGGTCGACGAGGAGGCTGGGGTCACCGTAGCCCTTGGGGGCGGGGTCCTTGCGCACGACCTGCTGCGCCTGCCAGGTGGCGCCGCCGTCGGTGCTGCGCCGCAGCACGACACCGAGGTTGCCGGGCAGGTCGGCGAGGGTGGGGCGGGCGTCGTAGGCCGCGATCAGCGTGCCCTTGGTGGTCTTGGTCAGCGCGGGGATGCGGTAGTAGGGCGAACCGGTGCCCGCGGTGGCGATGTCCTGCGAGGTGAAGGTGCCGGGCGCGTGGGCCTGGGCCCGTTGCCCGGCGGTGTGCGCGGCGGGCGTGCCGGCGGCCAGGAGGGCCAGGGCGGCGGCCGCGGTGGTGGCGGCCAGGGTGACTCTGCGCTGCATGAACGGACCTCTTCTCGGGTGGGGGATCAGGCGGGCCGGGGGGCGTGCAGGGCGGGGAGGGCGAGGGCGTCCGTGGGGCCGGGCGGGTCGAACAGCTCCCGTACCCAGGCGAGTTGCTCGCGCCGGTGATGACCGCCGCCGCCCTCGTGGCCGTTGAACTCGTAGACGCGCAGGTCCTTGGGGCCGCCGTAGCGGTGGTAGGCGGCGAAGCAGGTGGAGGGCGGGCAGACCTCGTCCATCATGGCGATGGAGAAGAGCGACGGGGCGGTGGCGCGGGAGGCCAGCAGGGCGGCGTCGACGTAGGACAGGGTGGTGAAGACGGCCTCGGCGCGGTCGCGGTGCAGGCGCAGGTACTCCGCGATCTCGGTGTACGGCGGCGCGCCGGCGACCAGCGCCCCGCGCCGGATGTCGCACAGGAACGGCACATCCGGCATCACGCCCGCCAGGCCCGGCACGAGCCCGGCCACCGCGAGCGAGATGCCGCCGCCCTGGCTGACGCCGGTGACGACGATCCGGGACGGGTCGACGGCCGGGTGTTCGCGGGCGGCCTCGACGAAGCGCACGGCGTCGGTGAACACCCGCCGGTAGTAGTGGTCGTGGGGGCTCTCCACGCCGCGGGTCAGGAAGCCGGGGACCTCGCCGTTCAGGCGGGCCGTGTCGGGGGTGTCGCCGCCGGCCGTCGACCAGCCCTGACCGCGGGTGTCCATGATGAAGTGCGCGTAGCCGGCGTTGGCCCACAGGAGCTGCTCGTGGGGCAGGCCGCGTCCGCGTCCGTAGCCGAGGAACTCCACCACGCAGCCGAGCGGGCCGTCGGTTCCGGCCGGCAGGTGCAGCCAGCCGCGGACGGGCTCGCCGGCGAAGCCCGGCACGGTCACGTCGTAGGTGGTGACCTGGGTGAGGCCGGTGTCCACCGGGGTGTGGCGGGCGTCGCCGCCGGCCGCGCGGGCGGTCCGCAGGGTCCGGTCCCAGAACGCGTCGAGATCGGTGGGTTCGTCGAGGTCGGGCCTCAGTGCGAGGCACTGGTCGAGCGTGAGGTCCGTCAGTGGCATGGAGGGGCCCCGTCGGGTGAGGCGTGCGCGTGGCGCAGCGGGAAGGGGGATCGGTCGGGAGTCGTCCCGAGAGCAGACGTCTGATGTCTGTTGTTGTGTGGGGACCTTAGAGATCCGGACGCCGGCCGTCAAGTGTCCCGTCGGCCCGTGCGCGGAGCGCGGGCGGGACGGTGCCGTCCACCACGGAGCGGGGGGGGGGGGGGGGGGGGGGGGGGGGGGGGGGGGGGGGGGGGGGGGGAGGGGGGGTGGGGGGGGGGGGGGGGGGGGGT
>NZ_JBVITR010000001.1:182189-255571 GCF_055574875.1 Streptomyces sp. NPDC034670 | reverse complement strand
CTCCTCCGTGCGCGCAAACGACCCCACCCCCCCCCCCCCCCCCCCCCCCCCCCCCCCCCCCCCCCCCCCCCCCCCCCCCCCCCCCCCCCCGCCGGGGGAGCCCGGGTCAGCGCCGGGCGCGGGCCTCCTCGATGCGCTGCCGCACGGGTGCGTAGTGGTCGGTCAGCGCCGCCGCGAACTCCACGGGGTCGCGGTCCCGGACGGCGTCCACGATGCGCTGGTGGTTGGCGATGGTCGCCGCCTCGTGCTCGTGCGTGAACACGTCGAGGTGGGGCGCGACGATGACGTAGACGTCCCAGAACGCCGAGGACAGCTGTCCGATCAGGTCGTTGCCGAGGGGGGCGAGGAGCAGGGTGTGGAAGGCCCGGTCGGTCTCGACGAAGCCGTGCCCCTCCCCGGCGCCGGCCCGGCGCATCTCGTCGACGAGACCGTCCAGGCGGTCGATCTGCTCGTCGCTGAGGGCTTCCACGAGCCGCTCCGCCATGCCGCGTTCGAACAGCTCGCGCACCTCGACGAGGTCGCTCATCACCTGGAAGTCGTCGTCGGGGCTGAGCAGGCCCCGGAAGGCCAGGCTCTCCACCAGGGCGGACAGGCTCAGCCGGCCGACGTAGGTGCCGTGCCCGTGCCGCACCTCGACGATGTCGAGCGCGGTGAGGATCCGGATGGCCTCCCGCACGCTGGAGCGGCTGGCGCCGAGCGCCTCGCACAGCGCGGGCTCGGTCGGCAGCGGATCCCCGGGGCGCAGCTCGTTGCGCAGGATGTACGACTTGATCCCGTCGACGACCTCCTGCCGCAACGGCTGCCGTACCGCCTTGGGTTCCGGCGCAGCACGCCGAATCGCCTTCTGTCCCACCGCCACCTCTTGACCCCTCTCCCTGGCCCGACTACGTTCCCACGCTATCAAGCATCAGACATCAGACGTCTGACGCACTTCCGACGGGGTACGTTCGCGCCAGCCCGTCGCACAGAACCAGCCATGCACACCCTCGCCCGTCATGACTCCCCGCCAGGAGGATTCCTTGTCCCCGCGCAGCGCAGCCGGCGTCGACCGCCGCACCTTCATGAGATACACCGGCGCCCTCGGTGCGGCGACCGCGATCACCGCGGGTCTCTCCGCCTGCGGCGGTCCGGGCAGCACCGGTGACGACTCCGGTGGTTCCGGCGGCGGCGCCGACACCATCGAGGCGGGCCTCTCCTACCCGCTCTCCACGGGCTTCGACCCGATGATCACCTCCGGCGCGACCCCGTTCGCCGCCAACATGCACATCTTCGAGGGCCTGGTGGACCTCGACCCGGTCACGCTGGTCGCCCGGCCGACGCTGGCCACCGGGATGCCGCAGAAGATCAACGCCACCACCTACCGGGCCACCCTGCGCGAGGGCGCCACCTTCCACGACGGCTCGCCGGTCACCGCGGACGACGTGGTGTTCAGCTTCGAGCGCGTCCTCGACCCGGAGAACGCCTCGCTGATGGCGCAGTTCGTGCCGTTCATCGACCGGGTGAGGGCGGTCGACGCGTCGACGGTCGAGTTCAAGCTCAAGCACCCCTTCGCGCTCTTCCCGTCCCGCATAGCCGTGGTGCGGATCGTGCCGAAGAAGATCGCCGGCGCCGACGCCAAGGCCTTCGACGCCGAGCCGGTCGGCTCGGGCCCGTACCGCTTCGTGTCGGCGGTCCGCGAGGACAAGATCGTCATGGAAGCGTACGACCGGTACAACGGGCCGCACCCGGCCAAGGCCAGGAAGATGGTCTGGTACCTGATGTCCGACCCGTCGGCCCGGGTCAGCGCGCTCAAGTCCGGCCGGGTGCAGGCCATCGAGGACGTGCCCTACATCGACGTCGAGGGCTTCACGGGCAAGGACAAGGTGGAGTCCGTCCAGTCCTTCGGCCTGCTGTTCCTGATGTTCAACTGCAAGGACGAGCGGTTCGCGGACAAGCGGGTGCGCCAGGCGCTGCACTACGCGCTCGACACCGAGAAGATCATCTCCACCGCCCTGCTGGGCAACGCCGAGCCCGCCACCGGATACGTCCAGGCCACGCACCCCGACTACCACAGGGCCGCCACCGTCTACGGCCACGACCCGGCCAAGGCGAAGAAGCTGCTCGCGGAGGCGGGCGTGGGGAAGCTCTCCTTCACCCTGCTGCTCACCGACACCGGCTGGGTCAAGGACATCGCGCCACTGATCAAGGAGAGCTGGGCCGCGGCCGGCATCGAGGTGAAGCTGGACATCGCCCAGTCCCCCGCCCAGTACGCCAAGGTCGACAAGGGCGCCTTCGAGGTGCTGGCCGCGCCGGGCGACCCGTCGGTCTTCGGCAACGACGCCGACCTGCTGCTGCGCTGGTTCTACTACGGCTTCTGGCCGGAGAAGCGGTACGGCTGGACCGGCTCCGACGCCTATAGGAAGACCAGGTCGCTGCTGGACAGGGCCGCTTCGGAACCCGACGCGCGGCGCCGCAAGGAGCTGTGGGGCCAGGTCACCGACCTGGTCGCCGAGGAGGCCGCGCTGTACCCGGTGCTCCACCGCAAGCTGCCCACCGCCTGGCGCGAGGGGGCGCTGGAGGGCTTCGAGCCGCTGCCCACCACCGGCCTGTCCTTCGTGGACGTCGGCCGCGCCTGAGCCCGTACGCCCGTCACCGGGCCGCCGCCGCTCCCCGCCGGGCGGCGGCCGGCCCCCGCTCCTAGGAACCTCACGATGGTTGCATTCCTCCGGCTCGCGCTGCGCCGCGTCGCGATGATGCCGGTGATGGTGCTCGGCATCGCGCTGCTGGTCTTCGTGGTGCTGCAGTTCTCGCCGGTCGACCCCGCGTACAACGCGCTCGGCGACAGCGCGAGCCCCGAGGCGCGTGCCGCGTTCGCCGAGGCGCACGGCCTCGACGACCCGCTGCCGGTGCGCTACCTCGCCTTCCTCGCCGACCTGGTGCAGGGGGACCTCGGGGTCACCGTGCCGCCCAGCCAGCCCGTCGCCGACCGGATCGCCACCGCTTTCCCCCTCACCCTGCAACTGACGCTGCTCGGCCTGGCCCTGGCCGTCGTGCTGGCCCTGGTCTTCGGCGTCACCAGCGCCATGTACCGGGACCGCTGGCCCGACCAGGTGTTCCGGGTGCTGTCGATGGCCGGCATCGCCCTGCCCTCGTTCTGGCTCGGCGTGCTGCTCATCCAGCAGTTCGCGCTGAACGTGCCGCTCTTCCCGACCGGCGGCTACGTCAACCCGGCCGACTCCTTCGGCGGCTGGCTGCAGAGCCTCACGCTGCCCGCCGTCGCCCTCGCCCTGCCGGTCGCCTCCTCGCTGGCCCGCCTGATCCGCACCTCGATGGTCGCCGAACTCGACCGCGACTACGTGCGCACCGCCCGGGGCAGCGGCCTGCCGCCGTTCCTGATCGTCCGGTCGGTGCTGCGCAACGCCCTGGTCACCCCGCTGACCGTGCTCGGCGTCAAGGTCGGCTACATGCTCAGCGGCGCCGTCGTCATCGAGGCGATCTTCGACCTGCCCGGCATGGGCAAGCTGATCCTCGAGGGCGTCACCGGGGGCGACGTCGGGCTGGTCCAGGGCACCGTGCTCACCATCGCGGTCGCCTTCCTCGTGGTCAACGTCGTCGTCGACCTGCTCTACCTGCTCGTCAACCCGCGCATCAGGACGGTGTGATGTTCGCCCCACGCTCCCTCGCCGAGCGGCTCCGGCCCGGCACCCGCCTGCGCCGCCTGCCCGTGCCCTCCCGCATCGCGCTCGGGGTCCTGCTCGTCGTCGTCCTCGGCGCGCTCTTCGCGCCGCTGCTCACCCAGGACCCGCTCGCCACCGGCACCCCCGCCCGACCGCCGGGCGCCGACCACTGGTTCGGCACCGACCGGGCGGGCCGCGACGTGTTCGCCCGGGTCGTGCACGGCGCGCGCTACTCCCTCGTGATCGGCTTCGGCGCGACCCTCCTCGCGCTGCTCATCGGCTCGGTCCTGGGCGCCCTCGCGGCCACCTCGCGCAAGCTCGCCGACGAGTCGGTGATGCGCACCCTGGACGTGGTGATGTCCTTCCCGCCGATCGCCCTGGCCGCCGTCCTGGTCGCGGTGTTCGGGCCGAGCGTCCCGGTCATCATCTTCACCATCGCCTTCGTCTACTCCCCCTCGCTCGCCCGGGTCGTGCGGGCCAACGTGCTGGAGCAGTACGGCGAGGACTACGTCGCCGCGGAGCAGGTCGTCGGCGCCCGCCGCCACTACATCGTGGCCCGGCACGTCGCGATCAACTGCGCCGCGCCGGTCCTGGTGTTCGCGACCGTCATGGTGGCCGACTCGATCATCTTCGAGGCGAGCCTGTCCTTCATCGGCGCCGGTGTGCAGGACCCCGACCCGAGCTGGGGCAGCGTGCTGGCCTACGGCCGGCAGATCCTGCTCTCGGGCGGCTGGTGGGCGACCCTCTTCCCCGGCCTGTGCCTGCTGGTCACGGTGCTCGCGCTGAACGTCCTGTCCGAGGGCATGACGGACGCCGCCGCGTCCCCCGACAAGGCCCGCGCCGCCGGCGGCGACACCGCCGAGAAGGCCGCCGCCGTCGAGCCGGCCGCCGACCGGGCCGAGGCGGACGCCGCGCTCGCCGAGCTCGCCGCCCGGCTGGAGGCGACGGAGCCCGCCGTGCCGCCGCTGCCCGACGACGCCCCCGACCTGCTCGTCGTACGCGACCTGACGATCCGCTTCCCCGACCGCTACGGCGACGTCCGCGTCGTCGACGGGATCTCCTTCACCGTCCGCGAGGGCGAGACCCTGGGCCTCGTCGGCGAGTCGGGCTGCGGCAAGTCCGTCACCAGCCTGGCGGTCATGGGCCTGCTGGCCCGCAACGCCGAGGCCGAGGGCGAGATCCTCTACCGGGGCCGCGACCTGCTGAAGCTGTCACCGAGGGAACGCCGGGCACTCATGGGCCCGGAGATCGCCATGGTCTACCAGGACGCCATGTCGTCCCTCAACCCGTCGGTGCTGATCGGCACCCAGCTGCGGCGGCTCACCTCGCGCGGCGGCACCCGCACCCCCGCCGAACTGCTCGACCTGGTCGGCCTGTCCCCCGAGCGCACCCTGCGCAGCTACCCGCACGAGCTCTCCGGCGGCCAGCGCCAGCGCGTGCTGATCGCCATGGCGCTCTCCCGCAGCCCCCGGCTGCTGATCGCCGACGAGCCGACGACCGCGCTGGACGTCACCGTGCAGGCCCAGGTCGTCGAACTGCTGGTCAGGCTCCGCGACGAACTCGGCTTCGCGATGGTCCTGGTCTCGCACGACCTGGCTCTCGTCGGCGACCTCGCCCACCGGGTCGCGGTGATGTACGCGGGCCAGGTCGCCGAGGCCGGCGCCACCCGTTCCCTGCTGACCGACCCGGTGCACCACTACAGCCGCGGGCTGCTCGGCTCCGTCGTCTCGCTGGAGGCGGGCGCGGGCCGGCTGCACCAGATCGGCGGGGTGGTGCCCGCGCCGAAGGCGTTCGGCCCCGGCTGCCGGTTCGCCTCCCGCTGCGCCGCCGCCACCGAGCTGTGCGCCACCACCCCGCCGCCCCCCGCCGACCGCGGCGACGCGCGGGACCACCTGTTCGCCTGCCACCACCCGGCGCCCGCGCGCCCGTCGGCCAAGTCGCTGGAGGGTGCCCGATGACCGCCGCGAAGGACACCTCGATGGACCCACTCGTCCGGCTGGACGGCATCCACGTCCGGCACAAGGCCCGCAGCGGCGGCGTCCTGCGCCGGGACGCCGTGCACGCCCTGACCGACGCCTCCCTGGAGGTCCGGCGCGGCGAGATCCTCGGCCTGGTCGGCGAGTCGGGCTGCGGCAAGTCCACCCTGGCCCGCGTGGTCACCGGGCTGCAGCGCCCGACCGAGGGCCACGTGTACTTCAAGGGCCGGGACCTGTGGACGATGCCCGCCGCCGAACGCCGCACCCGCTTCGGCGCCTCCGTCGGCGTGGTCTTCCAGGACCCCTCCACCGCGCTGAACCCGCGGCTGCCGGTGCGCCGCATCCTGCGCGACCCGCTGGACGTGCACGCCCGCGGCACCCGGGCCGAGCGGGAGCGGCGCGTCGAGGAACTCCTCGACCTGGTCGGACTGCCCGGTCACACCCTCCAGGCGCTGCCCGGCCAGCTCTCCGGCGGCCAGCGCCAGCGCGTGGCCATCGCGCGCGCCCTGGCCCTGGAGCCGGAGCTGATCGTCGCCGACGAGCCCACCAGCGCCCTGGACGTGTCGGTGCGCGCCCAGATCCTCAACCTCCTGGTGGACCTGCGCGCCCGGCTCGGCCTCGCCATGGTGTTCATCTCGCACGACGTGCAGACCGTGCGCTACCTGTCCGACCGCATCGCCGTGCTGTACCTCGGCCGCGTCGTCGAGGAGGGCGGGGCCGCCGCGGTCACTGGCGGCTCCCGGCACCCGTACACCGAGGCGCTGCTCTCGGCCACGCCCAGCCTGCTGGAGCGCCCCGAGCGCATCGTGCTGCACGGCCCGGTGCCCTCGGCGACGCACCCGCCCGCCGGCTGCCCGTTCCGCACCCGCTGCTGGAAGGCGGACGACGCGTGCGCCACCGCGTTCCCGGCCGCCGCGGTCGGCCCGGGCGGCCACCGCTGGCACTGCGTGCACCCGCAGCCGGGGGACGCGGCTCCCGCGGTGTCCCCGCCGGAGGGCGCCGCGCACGGCGCGTGACGCCCGCCGGGGGCGGCGCGCGGCTCCCGCCCGCCGCCCCCGGCGGGCGGGCCGTCGCCCCCGCGGTGCGTGCGGCCGACCGGATCGCGGGCGGCCGGCGGTGTTCAACCGGGACGGGAGGGGGACCCGGGGGCGGGGGAAGTACGGAGGGAGCCGAGAATGGCTGACGACGACTTCTACACACGCGACCGCCCGGACAACCCGGGGCTCCCGGAGGACCGCCCTCGGGGCGGGGGCCCGGAGGACACGTCGGCCCGCAGCGGGACCCGGCGGGGGAAGCCCGTATGGCTCATCATCGGGCTCGTCGCCCTCCTGGTGATCTTCCTGGCGCTCTTCATGCCCTGAGCCGCCGGACGGCCGGGAACACCGCGGCCGCCTTCGCTGTTGCCGTCCAGGGGAACAGCGAAAGGCGGAACCGTGCACGGTGAGTACAAGGTGCCCGGCGGCAAGCTCGTCGTCGTGGACGTGGACGTGGAGGACGGCGTGCTGCGCCGCACGCGCGTGGCGGGCGACTTCTTCCTCGAACCGGACGAGGCGCTCGACGCCGTGAACCGCGCCCTGGACGGCGCCCCCGCCGACACCGACGCCGCCGGGCTCGCCGCGCGGATCGACGCGGCCCTCCCCGAGGGGACCGTGATGTACGGACTGACCTCGGAGGGCGTCGCCGTCGCGGTGCGCCGCGCGCTCGCGCACGCCACCGACTGGACCGACTACGACTGGCAGGTGATCCACGAGGGCCCGCAGGCCCCGGCGCTGCACATGGCGCTGGACGAGGTGCTCACCGCCGAGGTCGCCGCGGGGCGCCGGCCGCCGACGCTGCGGGTGTGGGAGTGGGGCGCCCCGGCCGTGATCATCGGCAGCTTCCAGTCCCTGCGCAACGAGGTCGACCCCGAGGGCGCCCGGCGGCACGGCATCGAGGTCGTGCGCCGGATCTCCGGCGGCGGCGCGATGTTCGTGGAGCCCGGCAACACCATCACCTACTCCCTGTCGGTGCCGCAGGCGCTGGTGCAGGGACTGTCCTTCCAGGACAGCTACGCCTACCTCGACGACTGGGTGCTCGGCGCGCTCGGCGACATGGGGGTCAGGGCCTGGTACCAGCCGCTGAACGACATCGCCACCGACCAGGGCAAGATCGCCGGCGCCGCCCAGAAGCGGATCGTGGGACCGGACGGCGGCCCCGGCGCCGTGCTGCACCACGTGACCATGGCCTACGACATCGACGCCGACAAGATGCTCGACGTGCTCCGCATCGGCAAGGAGAAGGTGTCCGACAAGGGCACCCGGAGCGCCGGGAAGCGGGTGGACCCGCTGCGCCGGCAGACCGGCCTGCCCCGCGAGGCCGTCATCGACCGGATGATCGACTCCTTCCGCGCCCGCTACGGGCTCACCGACGGCAAGGTGACGGAGGAGGAACTGGCCCGCGCCCGGGAACTGGCCCGGACGAAGTTCACCTCGCCGGAGTGGACCGCGCGGGTGCCGTGAGGGATGCGGCGCACCTGCTCACCGGGGCCCGGTCCGGCACGTGCCGGGCCGGGCCCCGCTTCGTCCGTGCGCCCGGCCCGACGGCCGCTGCCGGGCGCGGCCGTCGGTGAACCCTCCCGCGCGCAGGCGGTCGACGACGCCGCCGCGGGCCACGGCCTCCTCCCGGGCGGGGTGAGGGGGAAGTCCCCTTCCGTCGCCTGACGGCGCGTCACGTCCGTTCTCCCGCACGGCCGCACCGCCGCTCCCTCCGGAAACCTCCCGCCCGGTGCGGACCGCGGGCCGCACGCGGCCAAGTCGCCCTTGTCCCACCGAAGCACACCAAACGAGACCGCCCGGCGGTACGCCCCCGTCACCGCCCGCCTACGGAGCGAGTTGGGCCTTTCCCGTCACAACAATGCGTGTGACACTGGCGTCCCGTCCGCTGTGCGGGCCCCCCTCCGCACCGTCCCCCACGAGAAGTGCGCCGTGCGTTCCTTGCCCCTGCCGCTCGCCCTGACCGCACGCCTGTCCCCGGTGGTCGTCCTCGCCGCGGCGGGTTGGGCGCTGTCCTCCGGCCCGTCGTCCGCGCCGCAGGCCGCGGAGGACGAGAAGCCCGCCCGGAGGACGGAGACCCAGTCCTCCGCCGCCCCCTCGGCGACCCAGGCGGTGAAGACCTACCCCGCCGCGCCCGCGCCGTGCACCGCGCTGGCGGAGGGGACCGTCAAGTCCCTCGTGCCGGGCGCCAAGACGGCCGGCAAGGAGATCCCCTCCACGGACCCGGAACTGCGCCGCACCTGCTCCTGGAACGCGCTCGAGGGCTACGAGTACCGCTGGCTCGACGTGTCCTTCGAGGTGCTGGCGTCGGACGAGGCGGCGGAGCGGTCCTACGAGGGCCGCCTGAAGGACAGGAGCGGCGGGGGCGCCGTCCCCGGGCTCGGCGACGCCGCGTACTCCGTGGTGAACCTGACCACCGAGGACAAGCAGGAGACCCGGGAGGGCTCGGTGGTGGTCCGCGCCTCCAACGCGCTGGTGGTCGTGACGTACAACGGCAGCGACTTCGAGTCGAAGAAGGCGCCCGGCACGGACGAGATCAACAAGGGCGCCATCAAGGCCGCCAAGGAGGCGATGGCGGCCCTGGAGAAGGGACGGGGCTGACCCGGCCCCCTCGGGCCGCGCCGGGCGGGCCGTCCGCCCGCCCGGCCGCCCCGCTCCCTCCTGCCCCGCCCCCCTCTCCGCCCGCCCTCTTCCGTCCCGGCCCGGCCCGACTCCGCCCGACTCCGCCCGGCTCCGGGCCGGCCCCGCCCCGGCCCGGGACGTCCCGGCCGCCGCCGGGACCCGCGGGCACGCTCCCCGGCCCCCGACGCCGATCCGGAATCCATGGTTCCGTGACATCCCTCACGCCGCTTCCCGATCTACGCAGGCCGTTTAGTAGGACCCGCTCCGGTGACATAAGGGATTTGTCCGTCTTGGCGTGAACCCGGAACGAGCCGGGGCGGGTGGTGACCCGGCCGGGAACCGGAAGTCCCCGTTCTCCCGCCGCACGGGGGCTCCTGACGGGTCGGCAGGCACCGCGGAGGGACCGTCGCGGGCGGGGCGGCACGCTCCCCCGCCCGCCGCAAGACCCCCGCGGGCCTACGAGGCGCAGTAGTATCCCGGCCCTTTGCGCCCGGCGCGGAGCCGTCCCAAGAATGACGAACCTCCGGACAAGGGGTGAGGTCACTCATGGGAAAGCATCGCCACCACAAGAAGTACCGGCGGACGGTCGTCGCGGCCGCCGCCCTGGGCGTCATAGGCATACCCTCGGTCGCCATGGCCTGTACCGACTGGCCCGGCGGCGGGCAGCGGCAGCAGGACACCGCCGCGGCCGACGACCGGCGGGACCGCACCGACCGGTTCCGCCCGTGGAGCGGCCAGGACGAGGAGCCCACGGCGGCGCCGTCAAGGACGCCGTCCGCCACCGCGAGCCCGTCGAGGGACGGCGCGCCGAAGCGGGACGGCGCCGACTCGTCGCACGAGTCGCAGAAGACGCAGAAGCCGTACAAGTCGCACAAGCCGAAGAAGCCGGCCCCCGGGGCATCCGCCTCCACGCCCGCCTCCAGGCCCACCACCGCGGCCCCGAAGCCCGCCGCCGGCGCCCCGAAGCCCACCTCCACGGCTTCGAAGCCCGCCGCCGGCGCCCCGGAGCCCACCGCTCCGGCCCCGAAGCCCACCACGGCCGCCCCCGAGCCCACCACCGGTGCCCCGACCCCCGCCCCGACGGGTGGCGCCGAGGCCTCCGGTGCCGTCGCCGAGGTCGTGGCGCTCGTCAACACCGAGCGGAGCAAGGTCGGTTGCTCCCCGGTGAAGGTGAACGCCACCCTGACCGAGGCCGCGCAGAAGCACAGCGAGGACATGGCGGCGAGCCGCACCATGTCGCACACCGGCTCGGACGGCTCCTCGCCCGCCGAGCGCATCACCCGCGCCGGCTACGACTGGAGCACCTACGGCGAGAACGTCGCCTACGGCTACTCCACCCCCGAGAAGGTGATGGCCGGCTGGATGGCCAGCCCCGGCCACAAGGAGAACATCCTCAACTGCGCGTTCAAGGAGATCGGCGTCGGCCTCGCGCAGCCCGGCTCCTACTGGACCCAGAACTTCGGCACCGCCCGGTAAGGCCCCGTACGCCCGCCCGCGCCCCGGGGCCGCCACCGGTACCGCCAGGACGGGACCGGCGGCGGGCCCCCGCGGTGCGGGACGGCCGCGGTCGCGGGCGCGCCCCCGGCGGACGCGCCGGTCAGCGGTCGAGCGCCGGGATGATCTCCGCACCGTAGGCGTCGATCGTCCTCTCCTGCGCGTCGTGCATGTCGTACACGGCGAACTGGTCCACCCCCAGTTCACGCAGCGCCTTCAGCTTCTCGACGTGCGCCTCGGCCGGGCCGAGCAGGCAGAACCGGTCGACGATCTCGTCGGGGACGAAGTCCGCGGACGGGTTGCCGGCCCGCCCGTGGTGGCCGTAGTCGTAGCCCCGCCGTCCCTCGATGTACGACGTCAGCGCCTCGGGGACCAGGTCCGAGTGCGCGCCGTAGCGGGCGACCAGGTCCGCGACGTGGTTGCCGACCATGCCGCCGAACCAGCGGCACTGCTCGCGGGCGTGCGCCAGGTCGTCACCGACGTACGCCGGGGCGGCCACGCAGACGGTGACGGAGCCGGGGTCGCGGCCCGCCTCCGCGGCCGCGGCGCGCACGGCCTTCACCATCCACCCGGTCAGGTAGGGGTCGGCGAGCTGGAGGATGAAGCCGTCGGCCTTCCGTCCGGCGAGGGCGAGCGCCCTCGGCCCGTACGCCGCCATCCAGACGGGCAGCTTCCCGTCCCGCACCCAGGGGATCCGCAGCGGCTGCCCGTCGACCTCGGCCTCGCGCCCCTCGGCGAGGTCGCGGATCGCGTCGATCGCCTCGCCGAGGCGGGCCAGGGTGCCGGGCCTGCGTCCGGCCACGCGCATCGCGGAGTCGCCGCGGCCGATGCCGCAGACGGTGCGGTTGCCGAACATGTCGTTGAGGGTGGCGAAGGTGGAGGCGGTGACCTCCCAGGTGCGGGTGCCCGGGTTGGTGACCATCGGGCCGACCTTCAGTTCCGTGGTGTTGGCCAGGATCTGGCTGTAGATGACGAACGGCTCCTGCCACAGCACGGCGGAGTCGAAGGTCCAGCCGTGGGTGAAGCCGCTCCGCTCGGCGCGCTGCATCAGGCTGACGACCCGCGAGGCCGGCGGGTCGGTCTGCAGTACGAGTCCGAAGTCCATGCGCACCGCTCCTAGTCGAGGTACTGGCAGGTGGACCGCGGGGTGTAGACGCCGTGTCCGGCGCGTCCGGTGTACTCCCGCTCGGTGATGACGGGTTCGCCGCGCGAGAGGACGGTCTCGACGCGGCCGGTGACCCGCTTGCCCTCGTAGGCCGAGTAGTCGACGTTCATGTGGTGGGTCTCGGCGGAGATGACCTGCTCGGCGTGCGGGTCGTAGATCACGACGTCGGCGTCGGCGCCCGGCGCGAGGGTGCCCTTCTTCGGGTACAGGCCGAACATCCGGGCCGGGGCGGCGCAGGCGATCTCGATCCAGCGGCGGCGGGAGATGTGCCCGTCGAGGACGGCCTGGTGCAGCAGGTCCATGCGGTTCTCGACGCCCGGCAGACCGTTGGGGATCCTGGAGAAGTCGCCCCGGCCGAGTTCCTTCTGCCCGGTGAAGCAGAAGGGGCAGTGGTCGGTGGAGACCACCTGGAGGTCGTCGGTGCGCAGGCCCCTCCACAGCGCGGCCTGGTGCTCCTTCGGCCTCAGCGGCGTGCTGCACACGTACTTGGCGCCCTCGAAGTCCGGCTCGGCGAGGTTGTCGGTGGACAGGAACAGGTACTGCGGGCAGGTCTCGCCGAACACGGGCCGGCCCTCGCCGCGGGCCCGGGCCAGTTCGGCGACCGCCTCGGCGGCGGAGACGTGCACGACGTACAGCGGGGCGCCCGCGACCTGCGCGAGCCGGACGGCGCGGTGGGTGGCCTCGGCCTCCAGCAGGGCCTTGCGGACCTCGCCGTGGTACCGCGGGTCGGTCTCGCCGCGGGCCAGCGCCTGCTCGACGAGCACGTCGATGGCGATGCCGTTCTCGGCGTGCATCATGATCAGTCCGCCGTTCCCGGCGGCGCGCTGCATGGCGCGCAGGATCCGGCCGTCGTCGGAGTAGAACACCCCCGGATACGCCATGAACTGCTTGAAGGAGGTGACCCCTTCCTCCACCAGGAGGTCCATCTCCTTCAGCGTCCCGGCGTTGACGTCCGAGACGATCATGTGGAAGCCGTAGTCGACGGCGCAGTTGCCCTCGGCCTTGGCGTGCCAGGCGTCCAGGCCCTCGCGCAGGGAGCGGCCGACGCCCTGGACGGCGAAGTCGACGATGGTGGTGGTGCCGCCCCAGGCGGCGGCCCGGGTGCCGGTCTCGAAGGTGTCGGAGGCAAAGGTGCCGCCGAAGGGCAGCTCCATGTGGGTGTGGGCGTCGACGCCGCCCGGGATGACGTACTTCCCGGTGGCGTCGACCGTCCGGTCGGCGGTGAAGGCCCCGGCGGCCGGGGTGCCGGAGGCGGCGAGGGCGGCGATGCGGCCGTCCTCGATCAGGAGGTCGGCGTGGATCTCGTCGGAGGCGGTGATGACGAGGCCACCACGGATGACGGTACGGCTCATGCGTTCACGCTCCGCTGGGTTGTGGTGGAAAGGTGCGGGCCGTCGGCGGCCGGCCACGTCCGCGCGGCGGTGGCCGCGGGGAGGGCGGTCCCGCCCCCGCGGCCCGCCCGCTCGCTCGAGCCGGTGCTACAGCGTGCTCCGCAGGGCGTCCTCGAGGATCGCGGCGCCCTCCTCGGCCTCCGCGACGTTGAGGGTGAGCGGCGGGGCGATGCGCAGGGCGCTGGTGTCGTGCCCGCCGCCCCTGCCGATGAGCAGGCCGCTCGCGCGGGCCGCCTCGAGGACGGCGGACACCGCCTCGGGGTGGGCCTCGTCGGTGCCGGGCTTCGTCAGCTCGATGCCGATCATCAGTCCGCGCCCGCGCACCTCCCGCACCGCCGGGACCCGGGCGGCGGCGGCCCGCAGCCGTTCGATGAGCAGGCCGCCGACCCGGCGGGCGTTGCCCTGGAGGTCGTGTTCCAGCAGGTAGGTGAGGTTGGCCAGGCCCGCCGCCATGGTGACCTGGGTGCCGCCGAACGTGGAGATGCTGTTCGCGTCCAGGCAGTTCATGATCTCGGAGCGGGCGATGACGCCGCCGATGGACATGCCGTTGCCGATGCCCTTGGCGAAGGTCACGATGTCGGGCGGGCCGCTGCGGCCGTGCGCCTGCCAGCCCCAGAAGTGCTCACCGGTGCGGCCCCAGCCGGTCTGCACCTCGTCGGCGATCCACAGGACGCCCCGTTCGTGCAGCACCTCGCGGAAGGCCGCGTACAGTCCGTCGGGCGGCGAGGTGAAGCCGCCGATGCCCTGGATCGGCTCGGCGATCAGCGCGGCGGGCGGGCGGGTGTGGCCGAGCAGGTCCTTGAGGTCGTCGACGCAGGCCGCGACGAAGGCGTGGTCGTCGAGGGCGGCGAACGGGCCGCGGGTGCGCACGCCGCCGTGGACGTACAGGGTCTGCAGCGGGGACAGCGAGGTCGGGGACCAGCCGCGGTTGCCGGTGATGCCGACGGCGCTGAAGGAGCGGCCGTGGTAGCTGTTGCGCATCGCCAGGACCGTGTTGCTGCGCCGGTAGGTGGTGGCGAGCAGCAGGGCGGTGTCGTTGGCCTCGGTGCCGGAGGTGGTGAAGAACACCCGGGCGTCCGGGATTCCGCTCAACTGGGCGATGCGTTCGGCGAGTTCCACCATCGGCCGGTTGAGGTAGAGGGTGGAGGAGTGCAGGATCCGCCCGGCCTGCTCGCTGACCGCCTTGGTCACCTCGGGCAGGGCGTGGGCGGTCATGGTGGTGAGGATGCCGCCGAAGAAGTCGAGGTAGCGGTTGCCCCGTGCGTCCCAGACGTGGCGGCCCTCGCCGTGGGTGATCTCCAGGGGCCTGTCGTAGTAGAGGGCGAGCCAGTCCGGGAGCACCGAGCGGTGGCGGCCCAGCAGGTCGTCGGTCACGGCCGCACCAGCCCCTCGTAGGCGTCGGGGCGGCGGTCGCGGTAGAAGGCCCACTGCCGGCGCACTTCCTCGATGAGGTCGAAGTCCAGGTCGCGGACCACGAGTTCCTCCTTGCCGTCGTCGGCGACGTCGCCGACGAACTGCCCGCGCGGGTCGACGAAGTACGAGGTGCCGTAGAAGTCGTTGTCCCCGTACTCCTCCCGGCCCACGCGGTTGATCGCGGCGACGAAGTACTCGTTGGCGACGGCCGCCGCCGGCTGCTCCAGCCGCCACAGGTGGGCCGACAGGCCGCGGTGCGTGGCGGACGGGTTGTACACCAACTGGGCGCCGTTGATGCCGAGTTGCCGCCACCCCTCGGGGAAGTGGCGATCGTAGCAGATGTAGACGCCGACCTTGCCGACGGCGGTGTCGAAGACCGGCCAGCCGAGGTTGCCGGGCCGGAAGTAGAACTTCTCCCAGAAGCCCTTCACCTGCGGGATGTGGTGCTTGCGGTACTTGCCGAGGACGGTGCCGTCGGCGTCGATCACCGCGGCGGTGTTGTAGTAGAAGCCCGACCGCTCGACCTCGAACACCGGCACGACGATCACCATGCCGGTCTCGCGGGCGAGTTCCCGCATCCGCAGGACGGTCGGGCCGTCGGGCACGGGCTCGGCCCAGCGGTAGTGCTCGGGGTCCTGGACCTGACAGAAGTAGGGGGAGTTGAAGACTTCCTGGAAACCGATGATCCCGGCGCCCTGCCGGGCCGCCTCACGGGCGTGCTCCTCGTGCTTCGCCAGCATGGACTCGGTGTCGCCGGTCCAGGTCGCCTGGACCAGAGCGGCGCGTACGACGTTGGCCATGAGCTGCTCCTTCGACGCGATGTCAGCCCCGCTACGCCTGTGGAAACGGTCGTAGAGGGACGAACGTATGCCTCTCGGGCGGGCTTGCCAAGACCATCGCCGCCGGGCCGCGGAGTCGATCGCGTTTCACACCCCGGTGGGTGAGTCGCGGCGCCGGGGGCCGGCTCAGGCGGCGGCCGGCTCGCTCGCGGCGCCCGGGGCGTCCGCCGCGCAGCGTCCCGCCAGCTCGTCCATCGACAGGCCGAGCGCGCCGGCCAGCGCGGCCACGGTGAAGAACGCCGGGGTCGGGGCCCGTCCGGTCTCGATCTTCCGGAGGGTCTCCGGGGAGATCCCGGCGCGTGCCGCGACCTCCGTCATGCTGCGGTCGCCGCGCGCCTCGCGCAGCAGCCGGCCGAGCCGCTCGCCGCGTTCACGCTCTTCGGGGGTCAAGGGGGTGCGCACCATGGCACCCATTCTAATACCGGTATAGTAATTGGCATGGTGGAGCTGAAGACCGACACATCGATCGATGCCATGCACGAGGCCGGCCAGGTCGTCGCGAGCGCGCTGACGGCCGTGCGGAAGGCCGCCGGCGTGGGCGTCTCCCTGCTGGAGCTGGACGAGGTGGCGCGGGACGTGCTGCGCGCGGCGGGCGCGACCTCGCCCTTCCTGGGCTACCGGCCCTCCTTCGCCCCGACCCCGTTCCCCGCCGTGATCTGCGCCTCCGTCAACGACGCGATCGTGCACGGCATCCCGGACGGGTACCGGCTGCGCGACGGCGACCTCGTCTCCGTCGACTGCGGCGCCGAACTGGGCGGCTGGGCCGGGGACTCGGCGATCAGTTTCATCGTGGGCACCCCGCGTCCGGCCGACGTGACGCTGGTCGAGACCGCCGAGCGGGCGCTCGCGGCGGGCATCGCGGCGGCCGTCGTCGGCAACCGCATCGGCGACATCGCGCACGCGATCGGCACGGTGTGCCGCGGCGCGGGGTACGGCGTCATGGAGGACTTCGGCGGCCACGGCATCGGCCGCCGCATGCACGAGGACCCGCCCGTGCCGAACGAGGGCCGGCCGGGCAGGGGCATGCCCCTGCGGCACGGCATGGTCCTCGCGATCGAACCCATGCTCATCGGCGGCGGCACCGACGCCTACCGCGCGGCCCCGGACGGCTGGACCCTCCGCACCGACGACGGCTCGCGCGCGGCCCACGTGGAGCACACGGTGGCGATCACGGAAGCGGGCCCCCGCGTCCTCACCGCCCGCCGCTGACCGCGGGCGGCCGTGCCTCCTGCGGCGCCCCGGGGAGCGGGAAGGGGCCGGGAACCGGGGGTGTCCCGCACCGCCCGCGCCGGGAACGCCGGAGCGCCGGGAACACCCGAAACCCGGACATGCCCACCCGAACGGATCGTGTCATCGTGGGCATGAGCGAGCCCCGGCCGGGTTACCCGGCCCCGGCACGTCGACCCAGCGAAGGAACGGATGACGATGACGAGTGGCTTCATCGGCCCGGAGGGTGACCCGTTCGCAGAATTCCTCGCGCGCTTCTTCGGCGGACCGCGCCCCCGCCAGATCGACATCGGCCGGCTGCTCAGCCAGCCGGCCCGGGAGCTGGTGCGCGGCGCGGCCCAGTACGCCGCCGAGCACGGCAGCCGGGACCTGGACACCCAGCACCTGCTGCGCGCCGCGCTCGCCGCCGAGCCGACCCGGAGTCTGCTCAGCCGGGCGGGCGCGGATCCCGACTCGCTGGCGGCGCAGATCGACGACCGCTCGGGGCCGGCGCAGCACGGGCCCGGTGACGCCCCGCCGCCGACCTCGCTCTCCCTGACCCCCGCCGTCAAGCGGGCCCTGCTGGACGCGCACGAGATGGCCCGGGCCAGCGGCACCGGCTACATCGGTCCGGAGCACGTGCTCAGCGCCCTGGCGGCCAACCCCGACTCGGCCGCCGGGCACATCCTCAACGCGGCCCGGTTCACCCCCTCCGGCCCGCCGGAGACACCGGAGGCCGCGCCGTCCCGTGCCGAGCGGCCGCGCCCCGCGACGGGCACGCCGACCCTGGACAAGTACGGCCGCGACCTCACCGAGCTGGCCCGCGAGGGCCGCATCGACCCGGTGATCGGACGGGAGCAGGAGATCGAGCAGACCGTCGAGGTGCTCTCCCGGCGCGGCAAGAACAACCCGGTGCTGATCGGTGACGCGGGCGTCGGCAAGACCGCCGTCGTGGAAGGGCTGGCCCAGCGGATCGCCGAGGGGGACGTGCCCGACGTGCTCCTCGGGCGGCGGGTGGTCGCCCTGGACCTGACGGGCGTGGTCGCCGGAACCCGCTACCGGGGCGACTTCGAGGAGCGGATGAACACCATCGTCGAGGAGATCCGCGCCCACTCCGACCGGCTGATCATCTTCATCGACGAGCTGCACACCGTCGTCGGCGCCGGAGGGGGCGGTGAGAGCGGCTCGCTGGACGCCGGCAACATCCTCAAGCCGGCCCTGGCCCGCGGTGAGCTGCACGTCGTGGGCGCGACCACACTGGAGGAGTACCGCCGGATCGAGAAGGACGCGGCGCTGGCCCGCCGCTTCCAGCCGATCCTGGTGCCCGAGCCGACCCCCGCGGACGCGATCGAGATCCTGCGCGGCCTCCAGGACCGGTACGAGGCCCACCACCAGGTCCGCTACACCGACGAGGCGCTGGTGGCGGCCGTGGAGCTGTCCGACCGCTATCTGAGCGACCGCCGCCTGCCGGACAAGGCCATCGACCTCATCGACCAGGCCGGCGCCCGGGTGCGGCTGCGGTCCCGCACCAAGGGCACCGACGTGCGGGCCATGGAGCACGAGGTCGAACAGCTGACCCGTGACAAGGACCAGGCGGTCGCCGACGAGCAGTACGAACAGGCCACGCAGCTGCGGGACCGCATCACGGAGCTGAAGCGGCGGATCGCCCAGGCCGGCGGCGACGGCGAGGTCGACGAGGGACAGAGCCTGTGGGTGGACGCCGAGGCGATCGCCGAGGTGGTGTCCCGGCAGACCGGCATCCCGGTCAGCCGTCTCACCGAGCAGGAGAAGGACCGGCTGCTCGGTCTGGAGCAGCACCTGCACCAGCGGGTCGTCGGCCAGGACGAGGCGGTGCGCGTCGTCTCGGACGCGGTGCTGCGCTCCCGCGCGGGCCTGGCCAGCCCCGACCGGCCGATCGGCAGCTTCCTGTTCCTCGGGCCGACGGGCGTCGGCAAGACGGAGCTGGCGCGGGCGCTCGCCGAGGCGCTGTTCGGCAGCGAGGACCGGATGGTGCGCCTCGACATGAGCGAGTACCAGGAGCGGCACACGGTCAGCCGGCTGGTCGGCGCCCCGCCCGGGTACGTGGGGCACGAGGAGGCCGGGCAGCTGACCGAGGTGGTGCGCCGGCACCCGTACTCGCTGCTGCTGCTCGACGAGGTGGAGAAGGCGCACCCGGACGTCTTCAACATCCTGCTCCAGGTCCTCGACGACGGCCGGCTGACCGACGCGCAGGGCCGGACGGTGGACTTCACCAACACCGTCATCGTGATGACCAGCAACCTCGGCTCCGAGATGATCACCCGGCGCGGGGCGTCCCTGGGTTTCGCGTCCGGCGGTTCGGACGCGGACGAGGAGGCGCGGCGCGAGCAGGTCCTGCGGCCGCTGCGGGAGCACTTCCGGCCCGAGTTCCTCAACCGGATCGACGAGATCGTGGTCTTCCGCCAGCTCACCGCCCAGGAGCTGCGGCAGATCACCGACCTGCTGCTGGAGGGCACCCGGCGCAGGCTGAAGGGCCAGGGGATCGCGGTCGAGTTCACCGACGCGGCCGTGGACTGGCTGGCCGAGCGCGGCCACCAGCCCGAGTACGGCGCCCGGCCGCTGCGCCGCACCATCCAGCGCGAGGTCGACAACCGGCTCTCCCGGCTGCTGCTGGACGGCCGGGTCGAGGAGGGCGGCCGGGTGACGGTGGACGCGCGCGACGGCGGACTCGACTTCCGCACCCGGGAGACGCCGGCCGTCGAGCTGTGAGCCGCCGGGCGGACGGCACGGGGGGGGGCCCCCGGGGGGTTTCCCCGGCCCCCCGCCCCGTGTCACCGGAGGGCGCGCCGTCGTGCCGCTCCGCCGCGGGACGCCTACCGCGCCGGGCGCACGACCATCGCCGAGCCGCCGCCCCTGCGCACCTTCTCCGCCGCCGCGAGCCACCGGCCGTCCGGCAGGCGCTGGACGCCCGTGGCCGCGCCGATCTCGGGGTTCTCCCGGAACACGTGCCCGACGGCCTCCAGACGCTGCCGCAGGGCGCTGTCGTACAGGCCGGGTTCGAGGTCCGTCCGCTCCGTGTTGCGCTGGCTGGCGCGCGGCGCGGCGATCGCGTCGGCCAGGTGCAGCCCGCGGTCGAGGAAGCCGGTGAGGACCTGCAGCACGGTGGTGATGATGGTGGCGCCGCCGGGCGAGCCGAGGGCCACCACCGGCCGGTCGTGCCGGTCGAGCACGATCGTCGGGGCGATGGAGGACCGGGGCCGCTTGCCGGGGCCCGGCAGGTTCGGGTCGTGCACGGCCGGGTTCGCCGGGGCGAAGGAGAAGTCGGTCAGCTCGTTGTTGAGCAGGAACCCGCGACCGGGCACGGTGATGCCGCTGCCCCCGGTCTGCTCGATGGTGAGGGTGTAGGCGACGACGTTGCCCCACCGGTCGGCGGTGGTGAGGTGCGTGGTGCTCTCGCCCTCGTACGTCGTCGGGGCCGCCGTCCCGCCCGGCGCGCAGGGCCGCGGGTCGCGCGGGTCGCCGGGGGCGAGCGGGCTGGTGAGGACGGCGTCGTCCTCGATCAGGCACTCCCGCGCGTCGGCGAACCGCTGCGAGAGCAGTTCCTTCGCCGGTACGTCCTCGAAGGCGGGGTCGCCGACCCAGCGGCCGCGGTCCGCGAACGCGATGCGGCTCGCCTCGATGAGGCGGTGCAGGTACCGGACCTCGCTCGCCCCGGAGAGGTCGGTCCGCTCCAGGATGTTGAGCGCCTCGCCGACCGTGGTGCCGCCGGAGGAGGACGGGGCGACGGAGTGGACGTCCAGGCCCCGGTAGGAGGTCTTCGTGGACGGCTGGAGCTTGGCGCGGTAGGCGGCGAGGTCGCGGGCGGACAGGTCGCCGGGGCGGGCGTTCCAGCCCGAACCGGGGTCCACCGGCGGTTTGTTCACCGTGTTCACGACGTCCCGGCCGATGCCGCCCCGGTACAGCGCGTCGACGCCCTCGCGGCGCAGCTCGGCGTAGGTGCGGGCCAGGTCGGGGTTCTTGAAGGTGGAGCCGACGGCCGGGAGTTCGCCGCCCGGCAGGAACAGTTCGGCGGTGTCGGGGAAGCGGCGGAAGCGGGTCTCGTTGGCGGCGGTCTGCGCGCGGAAGGTCTCGTCGACGGTGAAGCCGTCGCGGGCGAGCCGTTCGGCGGGTTTCAGGACCGCCGCGAGCGTCCTGCTGCCCCAGGCGTCGAGCGCGCGCTGCCAGGTGGCGGGCGTGCCCGGGGTGCCGACGGCGAGACCGCTGCCGACGGCCTCGGCGAACGGGATCGGCGTGCCGTCCTCCAGGAACAGGCCGGCGTCGGCGGTCAGCGGGGCGGTCTCGCGGCCGTCGAGGGTGTGCACGGTGCGGGAGCGGGCGTCGTAGTGGACGAAGTAGCCGCCCCCGCCGATGCCGGCCGAGTAGGGCTCGGTGACGCCGAGCGCGGCGGCGGTGGCGACGGCCGCGTCGACGGCGTTGCCGCCGGCGCGCAGGACCTCGATCCCGGCGGCGGTGGCGTCGGCGTCGACGCTGGCGACCGCGCCGCCGTACCCGACGGCGACCGGGGCCCCGGGGGCGCGGTCGGCGGGCGTGCCGTGCTGGGCGGGGGGTGCCGCGGCCCCCACCGAGACCACGGCGGCGCAGACCGCCGGCACCATCAGTTTCCGAACGACAGGGCGACGCATCCGCACCTCCGGTGACAGGTCGTCAGCGCAGCCTAGTCCAGTCAGCATGACCCCGTCAGGAACCTCGCGGGCGTGCCGTCCCGGAGCCCCTGCCGTGCGCCCGGACGGAGCATCCGGCTGTCGAACACGGGTCCGCGCGGGCCCGCTACCATGCGCGCCCATGACTGACGACGTGCGCAACATCGTTCTGGGCGTGGTGGCCGCCGGCATCAGCGCCGCGCTGGGCTGGCTGGCCCGCACCTACCTGTGGAAGCGCAGGCTCCGGCGCAAGCGGGCCTTCTTCGGCCTGCCGGAGAACTCCGAGTCGCTGCTCGTCGTCAACCGCGACCCGGCCGCGGCGGAGCCCGCGGTGCACCGCTTCGACGTGTTCGCGCTGCTGGAGCTGGCCGCGCTGATCAAGGACTGCGGGGCGCACGTGCAGATGGTGACGCAGGACGCGGTGCACCAGGGGTTCGGCGAGCGGACCGAGTTCTGCGTGGGCGGCCCGGGCTCGAACCGGCGGATGGTGGCCCACATGGCGGCGATGCTGCCGGGCGTGCGGGTCAACGTCGACCCGGAACCGGGCCCGGACCGGGGCGCCTTCCAGATAGGCGCCGAGCGCTACCGCATGGACCCGGGCGTCACCGAGTACGTCCTGCTGGCCCGGCTGACCGCCGGTCAACGGGACGACGTCCGGCCGGTGTTCCTGTTCTGCGGCCAGCGCGCGATCACCAACCAGGCCGCCACCCGCTACCTCGCCCGCAACCACGAGCGGCTGGCCCGCAAGCACGGTTCCGGCTCCTTCGTCCTGCTGCTGAAGGTGATCAACTCGCAGGCGTACGGCCCCGATGTGGTCGAACTGGTCGCCGACGTGACCCGGGCGGCGCGGACCCCGCTGACCGGCCCCGCCGATCCCGCCGCTCCGCGCACCTCGCACCGGGCGCCCTGAGGCGCTCCGGCGCCCCGCATCGAGCGCAACCCGCCCGGCGCGCAGCTGACCTTCTCCTCGGCGGCGGACGACCCGTCCTGCGGGTCGGGTCCGCCGCGCGAGCAGTGATCTCCGGCTGCCGCCGGACGGGACTGGCCGATGTGAACCGCCGCTCCCCGCGGGCCGGGGGCGGTGGGCCCCTCCCGACGGCGGCGTCCCCGCCCCTGCGGCGAGGACCCCTCCCCCACCGGGACGGAGGGAACATCCTAGTCGAGGTCCGCACGGGCGGTCCCGCGGGCGTCACCCCCGCTCAGTGCGCGAGGCTCTCGGGGCGGAGGTCCCCGGGGGACCTCACGCCTCCGCGACCTCGGCGTACAGCTGCGACAGCTCGGGCACGCCGTGGGCGGCCCAGGTGTGCCCGGAGCTCACGACGTCGAACTCCCGGCCGGAGGCGAGCCGTACGACGGGCTGCCCGTCGGGCCGGATCTCCCAGGCGGCCCCGGGCACGGTGCGCACGATGACGGAACCCAGGTACAGCCCGGCGTCGTTGCCCAGCCAGGTCAGGGTCTCCTCGTCGTCCCGCCAGCCCGGCACCAGTTGGTCCAGCGCCTCCAACGAGGCCGGGGAGTCGTCCAGTCGGACGCCCGCCCGGTAGGCCTGGGAGCGCAGCAGCGCGCACTCCGCGAGGAGGTCCGCGATTCCCTCGGCACCGGGGAACCCGATCTTCCGCCGCCGATTGCCCAGGAAAGGGATGTTCATACCTCCAGCCTGTCATTCGTACCGTCTTCCGCACCACAGGGCGCGCGGAACCGGACGGGCCGGACGGGGGGCGCGGGCCGCAGGGCTACAGGTCCAGGTCCACCACGACCGGCGCGTGGTCCGAGGCGCCCTTGCCCTTGCGCTCCTCACGGTCGACGTAGGAGTCGGTGACCGCCTTGGCGAACGGCTCGTTGCCGTACACCAGGTCGATGCGCATGCCGCGGTTCTTCGGGAAGGCGAGCTGGCGGTAGTCCCAGTACGTGAACGGGTGCTCGTACTTGAGCGGGCGCGGGACGATGTCGGACAGGCCGGTCCCGCGCAGGGCGGCCAGGGCGGCGCGCTCGGCGGGGGTGACGTGGGTCAGGCCCTCGAAGGCGGCCCGGTCGTAGACGTCGTCGTCGGTCGGGGCCACGTTGTAGTCGCCCAGGACCGCGAAGGGGCGGTCGCCCGCCGCGTCGCCGGCCACGGCCGCCTTCAGGGCCTCGAACCACTGGAGCTTGTACGCGTAGTGGGGGTGGCCCACCTCCCGGCCGTTGGGCACGTAGACCGACCAGACGCGGACCGGGCCGCAGGTGGCGGAGACGGCGCGCGGTTCCTCGGAGCCCTCGTAGCCGGGACCGCCGGGCAGGCCCTTGACGACGTCGTCGAGGCCGACGCGGGAGAGCACCGCCACGCCGTTCCACCGGCCGGTGGCGTGCACCGCCGACTCGTAGCCCAGCTCGCGCAGCTGCTCGGCCGGGAACCTGTCCTCGGCGACCTTGGCCTCCTGGAGGCACAGCACGTCCGTGCCGCTGCTCTCCAGCCAGGCCAGGAGCCTCGGCAGGCGGGCGGTGATCGAGTTCACGTTCCAGGTGGCGATGCGCATGCCCCACAACCTACCCGGCCCCGGTGACAACCCCCGACCGCTGCCCGCGGGCTCACAGCGGGGTCGACGACCCGGGCGCGAGCCGGAGGTGCTCGGTGCCGCCGAGGGCGCCGATCTGACGGTCGTAGATCGGGCGGGCGAGGTCGGTGAGCAGGGCGTCGTGGACGTCGTAGGCGCGCTGCGGCCGGACCTCGCGGACGTAGTCGATGACCTCCGAGATCTTGTTCCAGGGGGCCATGACGGGCAGCATCAGCGTCTCGACCGGGTGGTCGGGGACGGTGAGCGCGTCACCGGGGTGGAAGAGCCTCCCGTCGACCAGGTAGCCCACGTTGGTGACGCGCGGGATGTCCGGGTGGATCACCGCGTGCAGTTCGCCGTGGACCTGGACGTCGAAGCCCGCGGCGGTGAAGGTGTCGCCGTGGCCGACGGTGTGCACCCGGCCCGGGAACGCCGCCGAGATCCGCTCCGCGACCGACTTCAGGGTCCAGACCGCGGCGGCCGGGTTCGCCTCCAGGGCGGCGCGCAGCCGGCCCTCGTCGAAGTGGTCCGGGTGCTCGTGCGTGACCAGGACGGCGTCCGCGCCGACGGCCGCGTCCTCCTCGCTGAACCCGCCGGGGTCGAGGACGAGGGTGCAGCCGTCCTTCTCCAGGCGGACGCAGGAGTGCGACATCTTCGTGAGCTTCATGTCTCCATCCTGCCCCCGGGCCCGTCGCCGCGCGGGGCGCCCGGGGATCTCTCCGGGATCGTTCCGGACCGCCCGGGACCGCCCCGGGATCACTCCGGGGGCGTGGTCTCCTCGCGGACGACCCGCTGGGCCACCCGGAACGCGCTGTTCGCCGCCGGGACGCCGCAGTACACGGCCGTCTGGAGCAGCACCTCCCCGATCTCGTCCGGGGTGAGGCCGTTGCGCAGGGCGGCCCGGGTGTGGGAGGCCAGCTCCTCCAGGTGGCCGCCGGCGACCAGGGCGGCGAGGGTGACGCAGCTGCGGGTGCGCCGGTCGAGCCCGGGCCGGTCCCAGACCTCGCCCCAGGCGTACCGGGTGACGAACTCCTGGAAGTCGCCCGAGAACCCCTCGGCCCGGGCCAGCACCCCGTCGACGTGCGCGTCGCCCAGCACCTCCCGGCGGACCTTGATCCCGGTGTCGTACGGGTCGGGCCTGCCCTGCGCCGGCGGCGCCGCGGCGGGCGGGGCGATCTCGGCGACGGGAGCGGGCTGCGGCGGGGCGGCGACCGGCACCGGCGCGGCCGACGCGGGCAGGACGGTGTGGCCGGTGGCGCTCTCGAACCCGGGCTGCCAGGCGGTGGAGAAGTGCCTCACCAGCAGGTCGGTGACGGCGGCGGGCTGCTCCACCGGCACCAGGTGGGAGGCGCCCGGCACGACGGCGAGCCGGGCGTCCGGGACGCCGGCGACCAGGGTGCGCGCCTCGGCGGGGCCGGTGATCTGGTCCTCCGAGCCGACCAGCACCAGGGTCGGCACGCCGATGCTGCCGAGTTCGGGACGCACGTCGAAGGAGGCGAGCGCCTCGCAGGCGGCGATGTAGCAGCCGGGGTCGGTGGTGCGCACCATCTGCACGGCCCACTCGGTGATCGCGGGCTGGGCGGCGGCGAACCCGCCGGTGAACCACCGGTCCGGCGCGGAGCGGGCGATGGGGTCGAGGCCGTTGGTGCGCACGACGACCCCGCGCTGGCGGAACTCGTCCGCCGTGCCGAAGCGGGGCGAGGCGGCGATCAGCGCGAGGGAGGCGAGGCGCTCGGGGTGGCGCAGGGCCAGTTCGATGCCGACGGCGCCGCCGAGCGCGCAGCCCGCGTAGCCGAAGCGCTGCACACCGAGGCCGTCGAGGGTGGCGAGCAGCCGCGCGGCGAGGTCGGCGACCGAGGTCGCGGGGTACGCGGGGGCGCCGCCGTGCCCCGGCAGGTCGAACCGGAAGACCCGCCACTGCCGGGTCAGCTCGGGGATCTGCCGGTCCCACATGTGCCATGTGGTACCCAGTGAGGGACCCAGGATCAGGACCGGGGCCTCTTCCGGCCCGTCAAAGCGGTATTGCAGGGTGTTCGGCGGTGTCTCACTCACGCGTCAGACCCTCTCACGTCTCACGGACGCCCCTATAACGCAGGGGTGCGAAAAGCCAGTCTGACCAGGTTGAAGACCTCGCGGGCTGCGTATCGCTTGAGGCATCGGATGATTTCACATCGGGTCTAGCCCTCCTGAGTGCGGCGTTCGTAGTACTCCTGGGTGCGTGGGTCGTGACGCAGGCGGGTGAAGACGATGCGGTGCAGGGCGGCGTTGGCCTGCCGGTCGCCGCCGTGGTTGAGCCGGCGCGTGCTCCGCCGGCCGGAGGAGCACTCGATGGGGTTGACTCCGCAAAGGGCAGCCAAGGACGCTTCGGTGTTGAGCCGCTCAGGGTTGTCCCCCATGGTGATCAGCAGGGTGATGGCGCTGTCCGGACCGATACCCACCGGTACGAGCAGTTGCGGCGCGTGGCGTTCGACGAGCCAGGTCAGTCGCTGGTTCAGCTCATTGATCTGTCCGGTGAGCTGCTCGATGCGTTCGGCGAGCATGCGTAATGTCATGTGGGTGGCCTGGGCCACCGCGTCCTCGTCTCCCCCACCACCATCGTGCGGGCCGAGGCGCGCACAGGTGCGGAACAGCTCGGCGTTGCCGAGGCTCGACATGCGTTCCCGCAGGGCGGGGTCGGCGATGATCAGGACGGCTTTGAGCTGGTTGATTGCCTGGGTGCGGGCCTTGACCGCGGAGTCCTTGGCGAGTTTGTAGATCCGAGCGCTGTGCACCGGACCGTCGCCGGATTTCGCCCGGGATCGGGCTCGACCGCTGAGCACGGCTCGCGCTGCGGCCTGGGCATCGAGCGGGTCCGACTTGCCGAGCAGCCGGCGGGCAGAGCGGTCGGGCCGGTTCACTTCGAACACCTGAATCTGCTGAGCGAGCAGATAATGGGACAGGCCCGCACCGAAGGTGCCCGTGCCCTCCACGCCGGCCCGGCGCACCGTCCCCCGCTTGCGGGCCCAGACACGCAGTTGTCGGTAACCGGCCGCCGTCGCGGGAAGGGACTCGGTTCCCAGGACCTTCCCGAGCGGGGAGATCACGGCGGCGACATGCACCTCGCCGTGCGTGTCCACGCCCAGGACGACCCCGCGCCAAACGGACGCCGCGACGCACCTCGATCATGAAGAACCTGTCCCATCCGAGCCTGACCGGCATGTCGCACTCAGACCGAACGGGCCGCCTACCAGCGCCGAGGCGCCGACCGCCAGCCGGGCAGCCGCGGCGGCGTCTTCCCCAAGAAGATCGGCGACGAAGAGCCCGTCGTCCTCACTATCCTGCATCTGCGCAAGTTGTGATCTATGGACGTCCTCGCCGAGGCGTTGGACGACGTCAGCAATTCTCGATCGGCAACACGGTCCGCGAGATCCGCCCCCCGCTCGCCGAAGCCGAACTCCTCCCGTCTCCGGCCAGTACCCGCTACCGATCCGCCGCTGATCTCCTCACCGCAGCACAAAGCGAAGGCGCCACCCCGACAGGTTGAATCCTTACGGCTTCAGTGGGTGCGGCAGCGCTGTCAGGAGGCGCCGGACAGGACCGCGTCGATCGCGTCCACCAGGCCGGCATGGGCGTTGGAGGCGACGAGTTGGACGCCGGACAGGCTCCGGGTGATCGTGCTGCCGCGGCCCGGATGTGGTGGGCATGATGAGACGGCCGGTTCGGCTACTGCGCCCTCCTCCGCGGCCAGGTCCACTTTGAGTGCCGCAGTTCCTCGCTTGGTACGCCGATGGCACGGCCCTACTGGCCGACGGCCCCAGCTGCCCGGATGCCAGCCGGCCGAGAGCATGCCGACGGCACCGGAAAGGTGCCTCGCACGCGGTCCGCTGACGAAACCCGAGCGCATGGCATGTCAGTGGCAGGTGTGAGGATGACGGTATGTCATACACAGACGAGTTCCGGGCTTTCGCCTGTGAACACGGCGTCTCCGATGAGGCCATCACCCGCATCATGTGGTGCATGCAGCCGTCCGTACACCTCGACATGGTCGATCCGGCGGCTGTCGGCCCTCACGACATCGTGGTCGGTCACACCGGCGGCCTGCCCGAGCTGCCCACCGGTGTTCCCTGGGAGGGCGGGGAAGTCTATGTCGCCGGCCTGGACCTGGCCGCGATACCGGAGCAGCCCCTGTCCCTCAATCTTCCCCGTGAGGGACACCTCCTGTTCTTCACGAACGTCGGCTACGAGGACGACGAGTCCGCACCGGTGGTGTACGTACCGCCAGGCACCGAGACGACCGTACGACCCGCACCCGCGGGCGTCTCGGTCATTGCCCCGTACAACACGTGGACAACACAGGTCCTTAAGCGCCGGACACTGGTCTACCGCCCCGGTACATCATGGGACCCCCTGGGCTGGACATGGGCTCCCGAGCACCAGTACGACCATCCCCGGGCTCTGATGCCTGACCTCGATGACGTCCACGAGGACGACAGGGAGACGCTCCGTCCGCTTCTGGAGGCGATCACGGAGTACGCCGAGCGAGTCGGGAGCATCCCCTTCGTGCACCGGACCTGCACCCTGCGGGGGGAGTTGTTGAGTCCTCGGGACTACTGGTGCCAGTACGGCAGGGAGTTCTTGGACCGGTGCGAAGAAGCTGTGGTCACGCTGAGGAATACGCCGGAGAGGTTCGACGAGCTGTATGCCGAGGGTCTGGAGAAAGCGTGGTGGAAGGAGGGCGGCCCCTGGCTGAACCTCTTGGAGTTCGGCGAGTCCGAAATGTTCGACACCGGCGACGGCGAGGTGAGTTGGATCATCCGCCGTGAGGACCTTCTGGCGCAGCGCTTCGACCGCGTCATGCAGTCCTATTACTGCTGAATATTCCCTCTTCTCCCTGCTACGCCCGGCGGGTGTCGGAGCCGTGCGCCCAGGTCGGAAGCTCAGTTCGCGCAGCCGACCGACCCGCATCATTGCTCCATCTCGCCGACTGCCCGACGGGCGCCGTCGAGGCCCTACTCGACACCGGCGTCCGCGTCGGCACGGTGCTCATCATCCGCCTGGCGAGCATCGCTGCCGACCGCTCTTCGACCGCTCCCGGTACCGGAAGACGGGCGCGGGGCGGCCGTCGACGGACCGGTGGTTCGTGCACCGGCCACCCCGGACCGGAGATGCCGACGGCGGAGCGCGTCGGCGTAGGTCTGTCCGAACGTGACACACCAGCGACGGACCGTCTCATGCGAGGCGATCGCGCGGGGGCGTGTGCGCGAGCCGCCGGGGTCAGCCCAGCCAGTGGTGCTCGACCTTGTCGAACCGTCTGGCGTGGAGGTCGTCGCGGCTGATCAACCAGCTGATGTCACCGTCCATCCAGCCGTACTGCAGCGACTCCATGTTGAAGGTCGCGAGGTGCAACAGCGGTTGTTCGGGCAGCTCCCGCCACGCCCGGTCGTACACCTCGTCGAACCGCTCCGGGTCGTCCCGGAGTGCGAGGACCGCCTCCTCCCGCAGACGCTGGAACGCCTCGGTGACGTAGTCCCAGCTGTCGTGGACGTTCCGCTGCACCCCCCGCAGTTTGTCAGTGCTGTTGTTCATGGCCGGCCGGACGCCGACCTTGGCGGCGTACTCCTCGACGGCGGCCTCCAGCCGAGCGTGCCACTCGGCCTCCTCGTCCTCCACCTCGTCCCAGATGCCCCCGTACTCCTCGCCGATCAGCCAGGCGTGGGCGTCCCAGGCGTCGTCGCGGGAGGCCACCATGGTCCTGCGCTCCAGCACCATGTGGGAGGACCCGAGACGCAGGTCCAGTGCGCTCGGGACGGGCACCGGGGCCACAGCCGTCTCGGTCCCGGGCGGTATGTAGAGCGCCTTGCCGCCGCCCGCGTCCGACCAGGTGAACAGCAGGAGATGCCCCTCCCGGGGCAGCCTGTCGTCGAACAGCGTCCGGGGCACCGCCGCGAGGTCGAAGGAGGCGACGAAGACGTCGCCCATGTCCCACTCCATGTCCAGGGGCAGCTCCGGCGCCCCTCCGATGTAACCGATCACCCGGTCATCGGGCCGGACACTCCCCGGGGCCTTCCAGTCGAAGTACACCGCCGGCTCCATGCTCCACAGCAGGCGGGTGATGGCGTCGTCGGAGACTCCGTGCCGCCGGGCGAAGGCCCGGAAGGCGCTGCTGCGGGACGTCTGCCCCACAGGATCTCCGGAGGGGCCGACGGTGCTGGTCCAGTTGTCCACGAAGTCGCTTTCTGACGAGGGATCGGTGACCGGCACCGTGCGGGCGGGCCCGATGCCTGATCGACACGGTAAGGCACCCCTCCGACAACGTCCTCGCAGCCAACTACCAGCGGCCCTACGGCTGTCCACACACCGCGTCGCCCTTCGGCCATCGCCGCCCGTGGCCGAGGTCTGCTGTCCCACCAGCCGACCGCGAACCTGCGTCAGCCCCGCCGCTGTGAACGCCGAGTCCCACCGCGAACAGCTGGCAGTGCCCCCTGTTCTCCGAGCCGGCCATTCGGGCTGTTGGGCGGGTCATGGCTGAAGCAGGCCGGCGATCTCCCCCTCGGTGAGGGCACGGTCGAAGACCGTGACGTCCTTGATGCTGCCCGGGAAGTGATCGACCGGCCTCCTGCCGTAACGGCCCCGGCCGATGACGAAGGGCCCCTCGGACCAGATCAGGATCCTGTCACGGATCGCGCCCTCCTCGACGCCGTTCACGAAGAGGCGCAACTCACCGGCGACGCTGTCGCAGACACCGGTCAGGTGGGTCCACGCACCGGCGACCGGTACGGACATCGACGTGACGCGCAGGTCCGGGCGGGCGAAGGCCCATCGGCCTTCGTCGGAGGAGTACTGGAGGTAGAAGCCGCTGGTTTCCTCGCCGTCCTGGCTGACCGCGGTGACGAAGTGGGGAGGGATCACACCGAGCCGGACCCACGCGCCGACGGTGAAGCTGCCGCGTGCCGTGTCGATCAGCGCGCCTTCGGTGGCCACTTCGCTGCTGAACCCGTTGAACTCGGCGCCCTCACCGTGGCGCGTTGCCCATCTGACCGCCGTGGCCGTGGCGTGGTGGCGTCCGGCGGCGTCCGTTGCTCGCGTTCCGGACCGTTCGTCGAGCCGCCAGGCCGCGACGGGGCGAGGCACCGCCGGCACCGAACCGGGGCCGGGCACGGCTCCCGCGGAGACCGGCGAGTACCCGTGCGCCGGACCGAACCCGGATGCGGGAACCGCTTCCTCCGCGTGGACGCCGGAGGCCGGGACCATCACGTCGCGACGAAGGGACCGGCGGGGGTCGCCCGGCGCGGACGCCCACCCGCCGGACGACCCCGACGGGGAGAGCGGCGCCCCGGCGTACTGGGTGAACAGCTCCGCGAGGGTGGCGGGCCGCGTGGGCCCACCGGTCTCTCCGGCGGTGGCCGGCCGGCCGGCTGCCGGCATACGCGGGGCCCAGGGAGCGGCCGGGGCCACCCGGCGGAGAATCTGCTGCGGCGCGGGGCGCAGTGCCGGTTCCTTGGCCAGGCAGTCGGCCAGCAGGGCGCGCAGCTCGGGATCCGGGACGCCCTGAAGGTCCGGGGGCTCGTACACCACGCGGTAGAGCATCGCGGGCGCCGATCCCACACCGAACGGACCGGTCCCGGTGGCGGCGAAGGCGAGCACCGCGCCCAGGGAGAAGACGTCGCTGGCCGCGGTGATCTCGCCGCCGGCGACCTGCTCGGGGGACATGAAGCCCGCCGAGCCGATGGTGGCCCCGGTCCTGGTGAGGGCGGTGGCGTCGAGCGCCCGGGCGATGCCGAAGTCGATGACGCGCGGGCCGTCGTCGGTGAGTAGCACGTTGGAGGGCTTCAGGTCGCGGTGCACCAGGCCGGCCCGGTGGATGGAGACCAGGGCCTCGGCCAGCCCCGCGGCCAAAGCGGCCAGCGTCACCGGGGGCAGGACCCCCTGTTCGACGACCGCCTGGTGGAGCGAGGAGCCGGGGATGTAGCTGGAGACCATCCAGGGTTGTTCGGCCTCCGTGTCGGCGTCGATCACGGGGGCGGTGAAAGCTCCCCCGACCAGACGCGACGCCTCCACCTCGCGTCGGAACCGGTCCCGGAACTCCGGCTCGTGCACCAGCGACGCGTGCACCACCTTGATCGCCACGGACCGGCCGCTCGGCGAACGCCCGAGGAAGACCCGCCCCATGCCGCCTTCACCCAGTCGGCCCACCACCCGGTAGTCACCCAGGAAGTCTGGATCTCCCTGTTCCAACGGCTGCACCACGACGAACTCCTCCCGTACACACGCATCGAACCTGAGCAGCTTACGAGAGCGCAGTGGTGCCAGCGGCCTCACAACTTCCGGACAGCGACGCGGCGTTGAGCGGCAGCCACCGTCGGAGCAGCTACCGGCCGGCCGTAAGGGAGGTGCCAAAGGTGTGGAAAGTACCGCCGCGAGCGCTGCGGGGGTAGTGGGCATGCCCCGGGCCGCGTGGGGACGCTGCCGACGCTTCACGGAGCATGCCGTACACCGAAAGGGCCTGTGTGGCCCGGCACTTTTGCGGTGGGTCAGTAGATCTGGAGGGCGTGAAGCGTCGCGTTGAGTCCTTCGGCGTCGACCAGGGTGGACCACTTGTTCATGGTGACTGCTCGAGCGCCCAGGAACATCGCGACGTTGTTGTCGCCGGAGGTGACCTTCGAGACGTTGGGAAGCTGAAGGGTCACAGTGCCCCCGTTGGCGAAGCACATGGTCCGTGCACCGCCGTCGTACCAGACTTTGACGAAGTCGGTCCTGTCGCCGCAGTCGGTCTGGTTGATCGCGGCAGCCTGAGAGGCCGGAAGGAGAGCCGTCAGGGCTGCCGCCGCCGTCACAGTGACGGCGATGCGCGAAGTGGAACGCTTCATGGCTATTGATCCTTTTCCCATAAGGTGCGGCCACGGTGTGCCGCTCTGACGACGACCGCCTCGTACAGGGAGGGGTCGTCTTGTCCTGATCATTCGTGTGGAATGCGCCGGTCCTCGCATGCCGCAGCGGGGCGGCATCTCGGTGGGGCGTTCCGACAGCCCCTGCACGTGAGCCACGAGTTGGCGTGCCCGCACCGGTTCACGTACTGGGCCGCTTCGACCAGGCGGCCCGGTAGCGGTTACTCCCTTTCTGGGCTGAAACGGCGCACAGCTGCGTCGCGCCGTGTGCCCTCGAACAGCGAAAGCGTCGGTCGGGCGGGTGTTCCCGCGCTGAACCGGGATGGTCGGGCCGAGCGTCCTCGCTCGGCTGGGATATGCGAAGCCCTTCCACAAGCGCGTCGGTAGAGAGCTGAGTTCTGGACCTGCCACAGGTGGGCGGGCCTGTGCAAGCGGTCGGTCAGTCGACGAGGGCGGTGGCTTCGATTTCGACGAGGACGCCCGGGTCGAAGAGGCAGTCGACGCCGATGAGTGACGCCGGGGGGAGGGGCTGGGGCAGCCCGATCTCGTCCGCGACGCTTTCGACGCCCGCCATGAAGGCGCCCATCTTCTCCGGCTTCCACTGGGTGACGTAGACGGTCAGTCGGACCACGTCGTCGAACGTCGCGCCGGCCCCGGCGAGACCGCGTGCGGTGTTCCGCAGCGCCTGCGCGACCTGCCCGGAGAGATCTCCCGGCGCGACGGGGGTCCCGTCCGCGAGGCTGGAAGTCTGCCCGCTGACGTGGACGTGTCTGCTGCCGGTGCCGACGGCGACGTGATGGTAAGGCGCGGGCTGCAGCAAGCCCTCGGGGGTGAAACGTTGGACGGACATGGTGGTCTCCTTCCGGTGACGGACCTCGTATACCTTTGATACCTAGGAGTCACAGGACACTTCAACGAGACCAGGTTTCATGACCGATACCGCCTCTTCCCACGACGACGAACTGAGCATCCCGGCGCCCCACCGCGAACTGCTCGACCAAGTACTGGACAAGTGGTCCTTGAGCGTGCTCAGCGAGCTGTGCGAGGGACCGCGCCGGTTCAACGAGCTGCGCCGTGCGATTCCCTCGGTCACACAGAAGTCGCTGACTGCCACCCTGCGCCGACTGGAGCGCAACGGCATCATCGAGCGCGAGGTCGTGAGCTCCAGGCCGGTCGCAGTGGAGTACCGGGTCGCTCCGCTGGGGAAGACCATGCGCCCGCCCGTCGATGTCCTCCTGGACTGGGTACGGACATACATGCCCCAGATCGAAAAGGCACGGGAGTCCTTCGACGCCAGGTGAGATGCTGAGCGGGAAGGCCGCCCGCGCTTCGCGACACGTTTCTGCCTTCATCGGCGGGGCGTAATCCTTCGGACCTACCCCGCCGGGTCCGTTGTCGGGAGACAGGTGACCGGCAGCTCCCAGGAGACCGGCAATCGGCTGGGGGCCCAGTCGACCGACGACAACGTCGGCGGGCGGACCCATACCGGATTGCTCACCGCGGACGGCCACTGGCAGGCGCGGGCTCCGGCTCACGAACGTGGCCCGAGTACTGGGGTGAGATCGCATGCCACGTCCCTGGCGGCCGAAGCCGGATTCGCCGCGGTTGCCATACTGCCTTCATGTTCACGCTCCTCGCCGTGCTCGGCTCCGTCCTGTCGGTCGGCCTGGCCGCTTGGGCCGCCGAGCGTTCATTGCGTCGCACTCGCCGGCAGACCAGGTACGGGCGGTACGCACCGTGGGTTCATCCGCGAGGCCGGCTCGCCGCACCGCTGAACCGGGTGGCCGACAGCCGACTGCTGCGGAGGCTGTGTGAGCGCATCCCCTCAATGGTCTTTGTCAGCGACGTGACCGACGTCGTCTACGTCAACTACGTGGTCGATGCTCACCGCATCGCACCCCTGGTCCCACCCGGCCTGGAACTGCAGCGTCTCGGCAAGAGCGGCGACCAGGCGATGGTGACCTTCCTGAGTTACCGCCATGGACATCTGGGGCCAGCGCTGCTCGGCCGGTGGCGGCGGCTCCTGCCCTCCCCGCTGCAGAGCAACTGGCGGATCTACGTGCGCCACCCCCGCACAGGTTCCCTGGGCGTCTACTTCCTCAGTACCGCTGTCGATCGCACGGTGCACGCCCTCGGTGCGCGCATGGTCGCCGAGGGGTTGCCCATGCACGTTCTTGATCGAGCTTCGATACTCGTTGCGCAGGACGATCGGATCGATCTCCTTCTGGCTCCGGGGCGCGGTACCGCCCCGGACGCCGAGGCCCACCTCGTTCCGCTGCCCGAGTGGCCGACGGATGGACCCTGGCGACGCGCTTTTCCCGACTACGGGAGGATGCTCGCCTACTGCGTGCCTCAGGACCGTGCGCTCTCGGTTCAACCGTGGCACGGACAGGTGACCCGGCAGGAGATCTCTCTCGGTATCCCACTCGATTCCTGCACAGCTCTTTCCGGGCCGGTCGTGTCCGCAGCGGCCAGTGCTCTCGTCGGAAACGCCGAACCGTTCGCTTTCCTGGTACCGCGTGTGAGGTTCTTTCTCGAGAGTGAAGAACGCGATCCACTCTGAATTGGGGCAAAGGCGGACCCGGACCGGTGGGCTCTCTTCGTTCGAGTGCCGGCCGCGAGGGCTTGATCAGGGCATTGTCGGTGGTCGCCTCTAGTGTCTCCTCCATGACGCGATCATCGGGGACCCTCGCCTATGCGCGTTTCTCCGCGTTCGAAGCCTCGGCGGACGGAAGCCTCTTGGGGCTGGAGACCTCCCGAGGCGCGACGCCCTCCGGCTTCCAGGACCATCCCCGGTTCTTCTCGGGTTTCCTCACCAGTCCCCAGGCAGCCGCCGCCGGCCTGCTCTCGGTGGCCGACATCGCCGCCGCCCGCTACTACCGGCCTCACCTACCGGCTTGGCTGGACCCGGTGGCGACCGGCAACGGCGACCGGCTCCGCTTCGAGTCGTTCTCCGGCTGCTGCGGTGTCTACGCACGGCTCGACGTGCTGGCAGACGCACTCGACGGAGGAGAGATCGGGCACGGCACCAGCAACTTCGACGTCAACAACCCGTTACGTGAGGCGCTCACGCGCGTCGGCCCCACGCGATCCGGTCCATCTGCGGGTGGGGCCTGACGAGTTGACGGTGACCACACTGGGCGGCGCGGTGGTGGAGAAGAAGGTGCCCCTGCCCGACCGGTGGTTGCGCGGCTTCGCGGAGGCGCAGGCGATCGCCTCCGGGTTCGACCTGCGTGCCGAACTGCCCGCGTCCGAAGCAGTCCGATTCCTGCGGTCCCTTCCTCACAGCGGTGGAAGAGAACCGCGCGGCCCCGTTTGGTTCGTGCCGGCCCGGCAGGGCTCAGGCCCACCACGTGTCCCGCACCAGGAGCGGTGTGCCTGCCCGGACCGGAGCGGCTGGCCGCGTTTCACCGTGTGCTGCGGCACGCTACCGCGCTGCGTGTCTACGGTCCCGTGGGGGACGGCCGGGCGGCCACCGCGAGTGCCTGGGAAGCGGTTCTGCCGGGCATGCGCCTGACGCTCACTCTCTCCCCGGACCCCGCAAGGGGTTTCTCCGGTGAGGGCGGCGTACTGGAGGCACTGGCCGACGACGAGACCGTCCAGGACGCGGAACTGGTGGCCGTGCTGCTGGCGTGGGAACCGCGGATCGACGTGAGTGCTCTGGCCGCGGCCTGCGGGGTGACCACCGCGCGGGTCCGGTCGGCGCTGATGCGCCTGGCGACCTCCGGCCGGGTGGGTTACGACACGGCCGAAGCCGCCTATTTCCACCGGCAGCTGCCCTACGACTCCGGTCTCGCCGAGCGTCACAACCCGAGGCTGCGGCATGCCCGTGCCCTGCTGTCGGCCGGTGCCGTGACGCTGGACGGCGCGATGGGCACCGTCACGGCCGAGGACGGCCACACCCACCGGGTGCGCGAGGACGCCGGCGTCTTGAGGTGCAGCTGCCTGTGGTGGGCGAGATACCGGGGCGGACGCGGCCCCTGCAAGCACGCGCTGGCGGTACGCATGGCACGACGGGAGAGGAACAGTTGAGCAAGCTGATCGAAGCGGTGCGCGGCGGGCGGACGGACGACGTGGTGACGATCGTGAACGGCATGACGGCCGCCGAACGGCGCGGGGAACTGCCGGCGCTGAAGGCGTTGCGCAAGGAGTTCCGCGACGCCTGGGTGACGCCGCAGCTCCAAGCGGCCTCTCCTGCGCTGCTGGTGGCGGGCGTCGCCGGCCAGAGCGGAGCGGCGGCCGTCGCGTCCTGGCTCACAGCTTCCGGCTGGGAGCGCATGTGGGTGGCGGAGAAGAGATTCATCCCCATGCTCGAGGAGCGCCCCGCCGAATGGCTGACGGAGCTGGCGCACCGGATCGCCGACCGCAGGCCCTCCACGGACATCCGGTATCACCTTCTCGAAGCGATCGTGCAGGCGGCCCGATGCCCGATGCCGGTGACCGACGCCTCCGTGCACGCGTGGATACGCAACATCTACGGCAACAGCTGGAACACCGACGTGATCGCCGAGCGGTTGAGACAGTCGCCCTACCTCAGGCCCATGGTGGCCGGCCTCTTCACGGCAGGGGGGACTGGCCAGGCGCTGAACAGCGGCCACTCCAACAAGGACAATCCCTGGCTTCTCGCTCTCGCGAGGCTCACCGCAGAAGGCACGCTCGACCGCGCCACCATGGTCGACGGATGCCTGGGGCGGCTGTTGCGCGGCGGCACGGCAGTGGACCAGCGTGCGTCCCACCGGCTGCTGCTCGACCTCGACCTGTCCGCCGAGGAGCACGCCGGCCGTGTCGCCGACTGGCGGGCCCTGGCCGCCGACGCGCTCCAGCCCGTCGCCGTCCACGTCCAGTCCGTCCTCGCCGAGCTCGCCCTGACCGGCTCCCTGCCGACGCATGACCTGGCCGACATGACGCGAGCGGTGCTCACCCGGCCGGAGAAGAACCTGGTCCGAGCTCAGCTGAAACTGCTGGACACAGTGGTCACCCGCGACACCGCCACAGCCGACGCACTGCTCCCGGCCGCGTCCCACGCCCTCACCCACGAGGACACCGAAGCCCAGGAACGGGCCCTGAAGCTGATCGAGCGGCACGGGACACATCTGACCGACGCCGCCTCGCGTGAAGAGATCCTCACCTCGGCCGCGCCCATCGCCCCCGGCCTGCGCACCCGAGTGGTCGAAGCCCTGGGAACCGGAGCGGAAGAAGCTCCGCACGCGGCCGGCGAGGACACGCTGCCGCCCGTTCCGTCCCCGGTCGCGCTCGCGTCGCCGCCGGCCTCAGTGGCGGAGACGGCCGAGGAGACCGGCGCGCTGCTGGCCTCCCACGGCATCCTGCCCGTCGCCGACTTCGAGCGGACCCTGGACGGACTGGTGCGCTGGGCCCATGAGGATCGAGCAGCACTGCTGGAGGCGCTCGAGCCGGTAGCGGCGACGCGGTGGTGGTCCCGCACCTGCCGCCGGCCTCTCCCCGACGACTCGGTCCCCTCCGCCTTCGCCCCCTCCCATGTCCGCTTCACCCCGCGCCTCGCCCTCGACCTGGTCCTCGCCGGCCTCCACCAGCGGATCACACCGCGCACCGCGAAGGCAGTGCTCGACGGCGGGGGCGCGCATGCCGGATGCCTCCCGGACGGCCCCTTCCGGGCCCGCTTCTGGGAGATCGCCCACAGGTTGCTCACCGATCCGCAGCCGTTCCTGCTGTCGACGCCGAGCTGGGACAACGGGCTGCTGGAGCCAGGAGAACTGACCGACCGGCTGAAGACGTACCAGCGGCTGGGCGCCCACGTCGGAGCGTGCGACTTCGCACAGGCCCTGCTGCGGGTGCGCACCACGGACCGGGCGGCCGCCGAGGCCGCCGCCGAGCGGGCCGCGGTGCTGGGCACGCCCGAGGAGCGGCGGCTCGCCGACTGGCTGCGGACCGGCGGCCTCACCGGCACGGTCCTGCACCGCACGGTGACGGACCGGACGACACCGGTCGTCCGGTCCGGCGAGATCACCGCCTTGCACATGTTCCCACTCGCTTTCCGTGAGCTGGGGAGTCCGGCACTCGGTTCCCACCACCGGTGCTGGTGCGCCGCCACCGCGGCCGTCCAGCAGACCCACTGGCCCGCCCTCCTGCCGGAGCACCCCGAACTCATAGCCCTGCGGCTGATACAGCACGTCCTGCCCTGCGCCCGGTACCCCGAGAAAGATCCGGACGTCTGCTCCGTCCTGCCCTTGCTCGCGCAGTCACCCGGCGCGAGCGGGCCCGCGACGTCCCTGGTGGTGGCCGGCGGGCTCGGCGTCCAGCGCCAGGAGGACAGAATCGCCGCGGTCGACGCGCTGCTGCTGTTGGCGGCACAGAAGAAGCTGGATCCCGGTGCGCTCGCCACCGACCTCGGTGCGCTGATGCTCATCGGGATCGTCGCTCCGAGCCGCCTGGCGGAGTCCCTGGGAACGGCCGCGTCCACCGGCGCGTACCGCACCGTCTGGACCGTGCTGCGTGACGCGCTGCCACCGCTCCTGTCCAAAGACCTCTCCCCCGCCGAGTCCCGTGGCCTCGGCGAACTGCTCACCGTGGCCGCCGAGTGCGCCGAACGTAGCGGAGCCCGGGGCGAGATACCCGGACTCGACCCGATAGCCGCCCGGCGGGGCAGCTCACGGCTGGTGAGCCAGGCCCGTCGCCTACGCGCAGCACTTGCCGGCACGTAGGTCCGAAGAGGCGCATCCGCCCGGGGGATCCTGCTGCGGGGCGCGTGGTGCGGCAGGGACGGTCCGATGCCGGCCGGCTCGAGCGGGAGGTGGTCGGCCTCGGCGGCACGGAGTGCGGCCGAGGCCGACCCCAGGACCTCCGAGCGCGACAACTCCTGTCGCACGGGCAGCGGTCAAGCCGAGTCGGTCGAGGGCGACGACGGCGGGGTGAGTCAGGCTGGTTCGCCGTGGGCCCGTACCGCCGCGATCGACGAGCTCGGCCATCTTCGTTCTCAGCGGTCCCAGCTTCCCCCGCACCGTCACCTCCAGGCCGAGCTGCTCCCCTGCGCGGGCGGGGCCCCACACGCGCGCCGTTCTTCTCTCGCGCGGTTGGGTGTCACGTGCGCAGGTGAGACGCGCCGTTGAGGTCGACGATGGTTCCCGAGGCCCATGCCGCGGCCGGGGAGGCGAGGAAATGCACCGTGGCGGCGACCTCTTCCGGGGTGCCGACGCGCCCGAAGGGGCTCTCCACGCGCAGACGTTCTCCTTCCGGGCCGGACAACTTCCCCGTCTGCCGTTCGGTGGCCACGAACCCGGGCGCGACGGAGGTGACCGCGATGCCGTGCGGAGCCAGGGCCACGGCCAGTGACTGACCGAGGGCGTGCAGGGCGGCCTTGGTGGCCCCGTAGGCGGGGAAATCGGGTTCGCCCCGGAACGCGCCGCGCGAGCCGATGTTCACGATCGCCCCGCCGGTGCCCCGGTCGACGAGGTGGTGGGCTGTGGCCCAGCACAAGTCGGCCGCGCCCAGCAGGTTGACGTCGACCATCCGCCGCCAGACCTGCTGCCAGTGCTCCAGCGGGGTCTCGGCGATGGGGTGCCGGGTGTCCGCCGCGGGTGCCACGGCCGCGTTGTTCACCAGCACGTCCACGGCACCGAGCGCGGCCACCGCCTCGGCCACGGTCCGCTCGGCCGCACCTGGCTCGCCCAGGTCGGCCTGCAGCAGCGTGTGCCCGGTGCCGGGAAGCTCGCGCACCGTCCGTTCGGCGTCCGCACGGCGACCGGCGTACTGCACCGCGACACGGTCACCGCCGGCGGCGAAGGCCCTCGCGACGGCGCGGCCGATGCCCCGCGATCCACCGGTGACGAGCACGCCCCTCATCGGGCGAACACCATCGACTCGTCACGGAAGGACTTGAACTCCAGGGCGTTGCCCGCGGGGTCGCGGAAGAACATGGTCCACTGTTCGCCGGGTTCACCGGGAAAGCGGCGATGCGGTTCGATGTCGAAGCGAACCCCCGCGGCTCGCAACCGCTCGGCGAACCGGTGGAAGGACTGTTCGGGCAGCAGGAGACCGTAGTGCGGGATCGGCACCCGGTGCTGTCCCACCACGCTGGTACCCGCCGGCTGCGGCACGGTCGGCACCAGGTGGGTCACCAACTGGTGGCCTTCGAGATTCCAGTCCACCCAGTGGTCGGCGCTGCGCCCCTCGGGCAGACCCAGCACCTGTCCGTAGAAGCCGCGGGCGGCGACCAGGTCGTCGACCGGGACGGCCAGGTGGAAAGCGGGTCGGCGTGGCATGGGGGTCCCCTCTGGTGGAGTCGGCGGCCAGGGCAGCCTGACCCACCCGATCTTTCAATGTCAACATTAGGACAAGAGTCGACTGGAAGCCCGGGGCGAGTCGCCTGGCCGGTCTGGTGGTTGCGATTGTCCGGATGTCAACATGGCGGCATGTCATCTGCACTGCCGAAGGCCGCCCGGCGCGGGCTGGCCGACGAAGCCGCCGACCTGGTGCGCGCCGCGATCTTCTCGGGTCACTTCCCGCCCGGAGCCCCACTGCGCGAAGTGGAGTTGGCCGAACGCCTCGGGGTCAGCCGTGGCTCGGTCCGGGAAGGACTGGCCCGGCTGGAGCACGAGGGGTTGGTGCGTGGCGGCTGGCACCGCGGCACCACCGTCATCAGGGTGACGGCCGAGGACGCGCAGGAGGTCTACGCGCTGCGGGCCGCGTTGGACCGCCTGGCCGCGACCACCGCGCGGCGAGCCGCGACCGCGGAGCAGCTGTCCGCGCTGGATCGGCTGGTGGCCGAGATGGCGGCCGAGATCGCCGAGGGCGGTGACGCCCCCCGGCTGGTGGCGCTGGACATCGCCTTCCACGACCAGATCTACGCCGCGGCCGGGAACGGCAGGCTCACCTCCGCCTGGGAGGCGATCCGCTCTCAGGTGCACCTGTTCCAGCTGCGCCGCGTCGACGTGGCCTACGACCACTACCGCGCACGCGTGGTCGACGAGCATCGCGAGCTGGCCGCTCTTCTGCGCTCCGGCGACATCCGGACGCTGGCCCGCCGGGCCGAAGAGCATGTGGAATCCGCACGGCGCAGTCTGCTGGCCGGTCTGCCGACCGCACCGTGACGTCAAGCACCACGTCAGGCACCGAGGCGTCCGGCCGTACCTGAGCGTGCCCCGTACGCGCCAGGCAGCCGGAAAGCGGCGAGTGGCTGTGGGTGGGCTCCGGTTCCGGTTCCTCACCGCGTCGCACCGGCTCGGATCTCCCGGCGCAGGGCGGGACCGGCCAGGCAGACGCATGCCAAGACAGTGCTGAGGAGTCGCGGCGCTTCACCAGTCGCGGCGCTTCACCTGCGACGGGTGGGAAGCACTCGGCCTGTGCCGCCCTCGGAGAGCGAGGCCGTCGTCGACCCGGACAGGGGTGTGACTGTCCAGGGTGTGCTGTTCCCAGGGTAAGCGCACCCTCCCTCGCCCCTACGGCAGTGCGTCGCGCCGCTCTAGCCTCGACGTATGGACAGAGAGAAGGAGCTCGTCGACAACACGCTGGGGGGTTTTCTCCGGGCGCGGCGCGCCCGCCTGCGCCCCTGCGACGTGGGGATTCCCACCTCCGGTCGTCGCAGGGTGCCCGGTCTGCGACGTGAGGAGGTGGCCGCCCTCGCGGGGGTGAGTTCCGACTACTACACGCGTCTCGAACAGGGCCGCGAGCGGCATCCGTCCCGGCAGATCCTCGAGGCCGTGGGGCGGGCACTGCAGCTGGACGGCGAAGCGATGGCCCACCTGCACCGCGTGGCCGGCCCGACCACCCGCCGGACACGCCGAGCACCGCGCGTGGAACGAGTCGCCCCGCACCTCAGGCGTCTCCTCGACACGTGGCGTGACACGCCTGCCTTCGTCATGAGCCCCGTACTGGACATCCTGGCCCGTAACCGGCTCGCGAGCGTTCTTCACGCCGACTTCACTCACAGTGACAACCTGTTGCGCATGACGTTCCTGGACCCGGTCGCGCGGCGGTTTCACCGGGACTGGGACCGTGCGGCCGAGTCGACGGTGGCCACATTGCGCCGTGCGGCCGGCATCGATCCCGAGGATCCGCGCTTGAGCCAGGTCGTAGGTGAGCTGTCCCTGAGAAGTGCGGACTTCTCCACGCTGTGGGCGCGGCATGACGTGCGCGCCAAGACGCGGGAGGCGAAACGCTTCCACCATGCTCAGGTCGGTGACCTGGAACTGCACTTCGAGTCCTTCACCGTCAACAGCGCCCCGACGCAGCAGCTCGTCGTCTACCAGGCCGAACCAGGCACGGCGTCCGCCGACGCACTGTCCCTGCTCGGCTCCCTCAGTGCCGGCGCAGTGGCCGAGGAGCCGGCGGCCGGCGCCGCGCTCGACTGAGTCGCCGCCGTTCGGGCCGGGTCCACCGGCCAGGCCCACACGTGAGGGACGAAGGGCGGGCCGGCCTCTCCGTTAGGTTGGAACAATGAGCGACACCACTCCCTTGGGAAACTTTCTGAGAGCACGGCGCGAAGCCCTCAAGCCGCAGGACGTGGGGCTTCCGGAGCACGGGCGCCGGCGGGTGCCGGGGCTGCGCCGTGAGGAGGTCGCCATGCTCGCCGGGGTGAGCGCCGACTACTACATGCGCCTGGAACAGGGACGGGAGTCCAGCCCGTCCCCGCAGGTGATCGACGCGGTCGCCGCCGCCCTGCGCCTCAGTGACGAGGCGCACGACCATCTGCGCAGGCTCACCAGGGCGCCCCAGGAACGTCGCGGTGTTCCGGCCGGCGACGACAGGGTCCACCCCCACCTTCTGCGGCTGATCGACGGCTGGCCCGACACCCCCGCCTTTGTCCTGGGCCCGGCCCTGGACATCCTGGCGCGCAATGCGCTCGCCGCGGCCCTGCACAGCGGATTCCAACGGTTCGACAACCTGGCTCGCATGGTCTTCCTCGACCCGGCGGGACGTGCCTTCTACAGGGACTGGGACGACTCCGCCCACTCGTGCGTGGCCGAACTGCGTGCGGCCTTCGGACACGACCCCGAGTCCCCGCGGATCACCGAGGTCGTCGACACGCTCCGCGGGAGGAGTCCCGAGTTCGCCGGGCTGTGGGCACGGCACGAGGTCAGGAGCAAGACGCAGCAGGAGAAGTACCTGTCGCATCCCGAGGTGGGTGCTCTGGAGATCCAGTTCTCGGCCTTCACTGTCGGGGGAGCCCCGCATCAGCAGCTGGTCGTCTACCAGGCAGAGCCGGCGAGCGCCACCGCGGCCGCCTTCGCCGTGCTCCGGTCCGGTGCCGGCGAAGAGGCGTCGGTAGAGGTGGTGCGCGAGGTTTCGCTGTCGTCCGGCAACAGCTGACTGCTGAGTGGCCCCTCGTGTGAAAGGGCCCTGGACGAGAGGGAGGGCTCGCCGGCCGGCGACGAGCCCTCGCTGTGGCATCGGAACGTGTTCGGGCCTGTGAGGGCAACCGTGCCTTGTACCGTCGGCCGCCCGCTCCTGGAGTCGGCCCGAGAACCGACGGCCCCTCGGGAGTCCAGGATCAGGTCCCTCAGCCGCGCGACCCCGTACCTTCCCGCCGGACGCGCTGATCGCCCTCACGGTAGAGCACCAGATGCTCGTGGAAGAGAACGCCGTCACGAACGTCCCCCGTGGCGGTGAAACCTGTGTCGTCGACGTAGTCGATGTGGTTGCCGCTGACGGTGTACCGGCCGGTGTAGGCACTCCGGCGCCGTCCGCGGGCCTCGTCGTAGCGGCCGTTCGGCAGTAGTTCCTGGCGGATGAATCCGTCCGCGGTCACCCACATCCCGACGTACGGGTGCGGAGCGCGAGGCGTGTCGTTGCTGGTCATGGCTTCACTCTCGGCCCCATGACGGAACGTGGCCAGGCCGCCGCGTCCCCGGGTACGGGCTTCCTGGGAGCCGTGCACCCATGATCGCGGAACGGAGCGGGAGTGACGTGCCGGGGCGGACAGATTCCCCGGACGCTCTGCGCCGGGCCTGTGCCGTGCCCGTCATCTCCCTGCCGGCCATGGTGCCGGCCCCTTCCGCTCTCCTCCGGCCGGGCATGGGTGGGTGCCGTGCACCCGGGTGCACGGCGGCCTGGTTCCGCTTGTCCGGCCGGACGAACCTGGTGGTCATGCGGCTGCCGTGACGCCGAGCAGCCGCGACCCGCCCGTGAGGAAGCCCGCGTCGTTCGCCGGGCGGACCGAAGAGCCGAACCCCTGAGGAAAACGATGACCACCAACGACACCCACGCCCACACCGGCGCCCTGAGCTGGCACCCGGAGGCGCTCGACGAGATCCTCTCGAACGACGGGGGCCGCCCCGTCCTGTTCACCAACGCCCGGATCGTGACGATGGACCCGCTGATCGGGACCATGACCGGTGCCGACATCCTGTTCGTCGGCGACCTGATCGTCGGCGTCGGCCCCGGCATCATCACCGCGGCACAGGACGACAACGCCATCGTCGTCGACTGCACAGGCACGACCATCGTCCCCGCCGTAGTGGACACCGTCGCCCTGGCCGGCGGCCGCGGCCGGCGCTCGGAGTACGTCGCGACGCTGACGCCCGGCAACAACACCGACTTCCTGGTGGTACCCGACGAACTCGCCGCCGACGTGCCGAGCGCGGTGGCCACCCTCGTGTCCCACCCGGAGCAGGTCCGCGCACTGGTCGCGGCCGGCCGTCCCGTCCGGTGGTCGGGCACGGAGATTCCCGGCGGGCCCACAACCCCCCAGGCCGGCATCCCCGCCGCTCCGGACCTGACCGGCAGCCCACGGCTCGGCGTCTGGATCGACCGGCAGGACTTCCTGCACCAGGAACTCACCGCGGACGGCCGCTACGACGAGACCCGGGGCGGCCGCCCCCACGCCTACCAGGGGCGGTTCTGGATCGACGGCGACCGCATCGACTACCTGGACGACCTCGGCTTCTGGGCCTACGGAGAGTTCAGGGGCGACGAGCTGCACCACGCCGGCTACGTCATGAAGCTGGGCTGAACCGCCCGGCCGGCAACGGCCGAGCCGCCCGCACACACGGCGACAACACCGGGTCCGGACCGTGCCTCCGCAGCCTTTCGGTCCTGGACGCACGACGCCCGGGTGAACGGCGCCCTGGCTGCCGGGGCCGGCCCCGCCAGAACCGGAAACCGGGCTGCCGGGCGTTCCCGGCAGCCCTCCCCCTCCCCGAAGTACTGAAAGCAGCTTTTCCATGACCCACGTCAACGGCACCGCCGCCACGGCCGCCCTCGAACAGCTCCGCCGTCGCCCCGCGGACGAACGGCGCATCCTGTTCACCGGCGCGACCATCGTCACCATGGACGCCGACCTCGGTGTCCTGCCCAACGCCGACCTGCTCGTCGAGGGCGACACCATCACCGCCGTCGGCCCCGGTCTCGAGGCCGGTGACGCCGTGGTCGTCGACGCCACCGGCACCGTCCTCAGCCCCGGCTTCGTCGACACCCACCGGCACGCCTGGGAGGCCCAGCTGCGCCGGATCATGCCGGACGTCGACGACCTCGGCGCCTACGTCATGTCCACCCTGGCCGGCTACGCCACCGTCTACCGGCCCCAGGACATGTACACCGGCACCAGGCTGGCCGCCCTCACCGCGATCGACAGCGGCATCACGACCATGCTCGACTTCTCCCACAACTCCCGCACCCCCGAACACTCCGACGCCGCCGTCGAGGCTCTCCGCGACACCGGCATCCGCGGTGTGCACGCCTCCATGGGCCCGCACTTCGGTGACTGGGACAAGCAGTGGCCCGGCGACCTGACACGCCTCAGGGAGAAGTACTTCAACAGTGACGACCAACTGCTGACCCTGCGCCTGGCGACGCTCGCCACCGACGAGATCGCCGGCCCGGCCCTCGCCTACGGCCCCGAACTCGCCCGCGTCGCCAAGGACCTGGGCATCGGGGTGAGCGTGGACGCGGTCTTCGGCACAGCCTCCTCCGAGGTGATCCTGAACTGGGCGAAGGACGGCATCCTCGGCAGCGACGTCACCCTCATCCACGCCACCGGACTGACCCCCGAAGCATGGAAGGCGATGGGGGAAAGCGGCACCACCGTGGCCCTCGCCCCCACCTCCGACGCCCAGATCGGCCTGGAGACCGCGATCCCCGCCGTCGACGAGGCTTTGTCCGTCGGCATCCGTCCCGGGCTCAGCATCGACGTCGAAGTCGCCCTGGCCAGCGACATGTTCACCCAGATGCGGGCCCTGCACGCCATCCAGCGGATGCGGGCCGTCAACGCCGCCCACGGCACCGGCCGGCAGCCGGTCCGCATCACCACCCACGACGTCCTGGACTTCGCCACCCTCCAGGGCGCCCGCACCAACGGCCTCGCCGGCGTCACCGGCTCACTCACCCCCGGCAAGAAGGCCGACCTGCTGGTCATCCAGGCCGAGGACCTCAACAACATGCCGCTCAACGACCCGATCGGCACCCTCGTACTGGGCTCCGACGCCCGCAACATCAGCACCGTCCTCATCAACGGCGAGCCCCGCAAGTGGGACGGACAGGTCCTCGACGTCGACCTGCCCGCCCTGCGCAGCGAGGTCCACGCCTCACGCGAGTACGTGCTGAACACCCACGCAGCCTGATCACCCCGTCACCGCCCCCGGCCGGCCCCTCGCCGGCCGGGGGCGACCCGGTCCCCGGCGCCTGCCATCGGCCGGTCATGCCGCACACGGGGCCACCAGACGTTCTTTCGGAGTCCCATGTCCCACCCCACCAGTGCACTCGATCACACAACCGGGAGCGGAACGCCCGGTCGGCCACCAGGCTGGGCCCCGGCCGCCAGGACCACAGCACTGCTCACCACGCTGGGCATGCTGATGGTCGGTCAGATGTACACCGTCCTGGCACTGCTGCACCCCATGGCCACCGAGTTCGGCACCACACCCGGTCAGGTCACGTGGACGGCGACGGCATTCGGTTTCGCCTACGCAGCCGGGTTCCTCTTCGCCGGCCCGCTCTGCGACCGTTACGGACCACGCGCCGTGATCACCGTGGGGCTCACGGCCGCCACGGCGTCCACCGCGGCGGTCAGCGCGGTCTCCGACCTTCCCACCGCCGTCGTGCTGCGCAGCCTGCAGGGACTGACCGCCGCGACCTTCGCCCCTGCCGCGCTCTCCTACGTCGTCCGGCACATCGCGCCTCGACACCGCGGCACCTCCCTCACCTGCGTCACCAGTGGCATGCTCGCCGCCGCCGTCGTTGTTCAGGTCGGCGCGCAGGCTGTTGCGGCCGGAATCGGCTGGCGTGCGGTCTTCTGGATCAGTGCCGTGCTGATGGCCCTGAACCTGTTCCCGGTGCGCCGGGTCCTGCGACCCACTCCGCGTGGAGGCACCGACGGCGGACTGCTGCAGGCGTTCGCGGCGATGCCGCGGCTGTTGCGACAGCCGCGGCTGGGCGCCCTGTGCCTGTCCACCGTCGCCCTGATGACGGCTTTCGTCTCCCTCTACACGGCGGTGGCCATCGCGGGCCCACCGGCCGTCACCGGCGATGCCACCGCGATCCTCGCCCTGCGGGCCAGCGCGCTCCCCGCCCTGATCGCCGTACCCCTGCTGGTCCCCGTGCTCGGGCGGCTGCCCGCGCCCCTGCGCGCGGCTCTCGCCTTCACTCTGGCCTCTTTCACCGTCGCCACCGGTTCCTTCCTCGGTGGTCACACGGCGATGCTCGCCCTGGCCCTGCTGCTGTTCGTGGCCGCCGTCGCGGTAGCGGCGCCCGCGGTCGTCGAGACCATCAACGCCAACGCCCCGCAGGCACGTGGTGCGGCGGTCGCCCTCTACGGGTGCAGCATGTTCATCGGCGCCAGCCTGGGCCCACAGCTCGCCGGTGCGCTCACGGGACTGGGCTTCGACGGCATTCTGCTCGTCGTCGCCGGGGTGCTCCTTCTGGGCGCTTCCCTGATCCTGCCGGCCATGCGCCACCCCACCCCGTGACCCCCGCCATCGGCCCGGCACACAACGCATCGGCCCCCGCAAGGACCTCCCCCGACAGCCGTACGCCGACCGCTGCTCCCCCGGCGTACCACGGGCCCGCCCGCGAGAGCCGGAACCGCCGCCGGCCGAACGCCCCGGGCTCGGCAGCGGAGTCCGTCCGGTGCGGATGCCGGCCATCGAGGCGCATCGGACGGAGCAGAAGCGTTGTCCGGGCGGGCAGCGGAAACGGTCTGCCGGAACTCGGGGGCGACAATCTCTGGCCCGGTCCCCTCCTGACCGCTGATCAGAGACCCGTCCGTGACGAGACCGTCGTCCTTCGTACGAGGGGCGGTTCCCGGACCCGCCGCCTCACCGGACCGGATGCCGCCCCTGGACGGTGCCCTCGGGGCCCGAACCCGGGGGTACCGCACCCAGCCGGGTCTCCGTCCGAGCCCCGGCTGTCATCGGCACCGATGTAGTGGTCGGACCGTCGTGTCGCACGGGCCGGTCAACGGTGAGCGGACACTGTCCGCGCTGTGCCATCCGCCCCCAACCGTTCAGCGCCTACGGAACCTCGGCAGGGGCGCGCCCACAGCACAAGGAGCACCGGGGCGGGTGGGACGTCGTGGCCGCCGGGGGACCGGCGCCGGGCTCCAAACGGCCGGGTCCCTGAGCCGTGCGGGCGGCGACCCGCCGGACGCAGACCTTGGTGATCCGTCGGGCCTGAGGCCGGGCGGGTTCACCTCACCGTCCACGCCGGCGGGCAGCGGACCTGCCCGCCGCTGGGGACGGTGGCTCAGGGAAGCCGCAGGGACGCCAACGTCACGAGCAGACGGTGTCGTTCGCCGGGACCGTCCCGTCGAGCAGATACGCGTCGACCAGCTCGGTCAGGCAGTCGTTGACGGCGTAGGTGCCGTGCCCCTCGCCGTCCACGGTGAGGTGGACGCCGACCTTCTCTCCCAGTTCGTCCGCCATCTTCTTGGCACCCTCGTAGGGAGTGGCCGGATCACCGGTGTTGCCGATGACGAGGACTGGGTTCGCGCCGTCGGCCGACACCTCGACGGTGGATGCGTGGCCGTCAGCGGGCCAGCCGGTGCACTGGAGCAGCTCCCAGGCCATCCAGTCGCCGAACACCGAAGATGCCGTGCGGAATCGGGGCAGGTGGCGGTGTACGTCCTCAAGGGTGAAGCGGTCCTTGTAGTCCGCGCAGTTCACCGCGGTGTTGGCTGCGTTGATGTTGGCGTATCCGTCGTCGTCGATCCGTTCGTTGAGGAGGTCGGAGAGCAGCAGCAGTGCGCTGCCGTCGCCGTCCATGGCGGCGGCCAGTCCGCCCCTGAGCAGCAGCCAGCTCTCCTGGTCGTAGAGGGCGGCGGCGATGCCGTTGAGGGCGTGGCTCTGAGTCAGGGGACGCCCGAACTCCGTGGGCAGGGGGTCGGTGTCCAGGCGCTCGAGCAGCGCGATGATGTCCTTCTCGCCCTGCTGCGGGTTCGTGCCTTCGAAGAAGCAGGAGTCCTGCCGTGCGCAGTCCTCCAGGAAGTTGCGCAGTGCGCCCTGGAACCCCTTCGCCTGGCCGAGGGCACCGTGCAGGGCGTCCTCGGTGGGGTCGACCACGGCGTCGAAGACGAAGCGCCCGACACGCTTCGGGAAGAGATGTGCGTAGACGCCGCCGAGCTGTGTGCCGTAGGAGATGCCGAAGTAGTTGAGTTTCTCGTCGCCCAGGACGTGGCGCATCAGGTCGAGGTCACGTGCGGCCTCCTGGGTGCCGACGTGATCCAGCACCGCGCCCGACTCGCTCTGGCAGGCTCGGGCGAACGCGCGTACCCCACGCTCGCGGGCCTTCTCCTCCGTGGCGTCGTCAGGGGTGGCGTCCGCGGCCAGCCAGGCGTCCATGGCCTTCGTGTCCAGGCAGTGCACGCCGGCACTGTCCCCGACCCCGCGAGGGTCGAAACTGACCAGGTCATAGCGCTTGTGAAGCGTCATGTACTCGTCGCCGGCGGCGAGGGGGAGGGTGAGCACCCCGGAGCCGCCGGGGCCGCCGAAGTTGAAGACCAGGGACCCGAGGCGCTTCTCGCCGGAGTCCGGGGACGCCTTCGCCCGGATCAGGGCCAGATCGATGGTTTCGCCGTCGGGGTCCGCGTAGTCCAGCGGAGCCTTCATGGTGCTGCACTGCCACGTCGTTCCGTCCGGCAGCTTCTCGGGCCTGTCTCCGCCGCCCTGAGCCGTGGACGGAGCGGAGCACGTGCTCCACTTCAGTTCCTGCTCGCTGAGAGCGGTGGGCACCGCGGGTATCGCGGCATCGCCGCGAGCGTCGTCGGCGGTCTCGGGGTTGCAGGCTGTCACCGCGGTGGCCGCCAGCACGGCGAGCGACGCCAGGGCGACAGCGGTCCGGGACATGCGAGGTTGTGCGGGCATGCTTGTGCCGGTCTCCAGTTGGTGTGGGTGATACGGGCGCAGTGGACGGCCGCTCACACGAAGTCGTGGTGGTGGGCGTACCGGTCGGTGCGTGTGCCCTGGAAGGACCTGATCCCCCCGGAGGCTCGACGCGACGACGCGATCCATGTGCCGATCCTTTCGCGCTGAACGTGCCGCCCCGTCGCCCGCCGGAAGGATCGTCGCCTAGTCCGCGGGACATAGAGCGGTGGCGCGACCGCAGGGCCGGCACCGCGTGACCCCTTGAACCCCGCGGTGTCGGGGAGGGCGACGCCCGGCCATACACTTGCGCCAATGGGGAAAGGACGTCGGGTCAGGCCACTGCCGGTACTGTTCATGGGAGCGCAACTGCTGCTGTGGTTCAGCGTCGTTGCGTCTTCGAAGGAGCCGCCGGACACCGTTGAGTGGATCACCGCTTTCTGTGCCACGGCGCTCGCTGTGGTGGCGCTCGATCGGCGTCACCGGGCACCGCTCGCCGCCCTGGGCGTCATCGTCGCGGTGTCCGTGGTGGGACAGATCCTGGCGCCACCCGACCTGCTGGGCCTGGTACCGGGGCTGGCGGTCATGGTGGCGCTGTTCACCGTCACCGTTCTGTGCAGCTGGCCCGTCGGCCTGGGCGCGACCGCGGCTGTCGCCGTCGTCCAGCTCCTGCAGGCGGCCGCACGGCACGGCGTCGGCGGTCTTCTCCTCTCCGACTGGCTCACTGGTGTCGGCCCTTTTCTGCTGGTGTCCGCTCTCGGCACCGGCCGCCGGCACTGGCTGCGGGAACGGCAGGCCACGGCGGAGCGGCTGGCCGGTGCCGAGCAGCAGCAGGCGCAGGCCGCCGAGGCGGAACGGGAACGGCTGGCCGGTGAGTTGCACGACATCAGCGCGCACCACCTCACCTCCGTCGTGGTATCCGTCGAGGCCGCCCGCAGGCTCGGTGACAGCAGGCCCGACCTGGCCGCGGAGGCACTCGCGTTCGCGCGCCGCACCGCACGGGAGACCCAGTCCGCACTGCGGCGTCTCGTAGCGGTCATGCAGGTGGACGACCCACCGGCTCCCCAGGCGATGACCGCTCCGATCGAGACGCTGATCGCCGGATTCGGCAGGCTGGGCCGCCCCGTCTCCGTCTCCCTGCCCGCTGATCTCACCGGACCCGCGGCGGAAGCGGCCCACGGCATCATCCGGGAGGCCCTGACCAACGCCCTTCGCTACGCGCCGGGCGCCGCGGTCAGCGTGCGGGTGCAACGGGCCGGGGACACTTTGCATCTGACCGTCGACAACGGCAGGCCGCCCGGCGGCACGGACACCGGCACGGCGGGGATCGGCTCCGGCCGGGGGGTGGAAGGAATGCATCGGCGTGCCGCCGTCCTCGGCGGGAGGCTGTCCGCGGGACCCCGCCCCGACGGAGGCTGGCGCGTACACGCCGTGCTCCCCGACGCCGCGTCCGGCCCTCGGCCGAGCCCAGGGCGTCGGCGCGACTTTCCTCGCGAACAGCGGATCGCGGACAGGGCGGTCTTCGGCTCGGCCGCCGCGGTGGCGTCGGGCGTCGCCCTGACGAAGGCGGAGGACGCCGGCTACGGGGCCGGCACATGCCTGCTGCTCGTGTCGGTGCTGACCCTCCACGCACTGCCGTTGCTGTGGCGCCGCCACGCGCCCTGGGCGGTCCTGGCGGTGACCGGGGCCGCCGCCCTCCTGTGGCCGGTTCTGCTCCGCGGTGGTGCGCTGCCGCCGTCCTCCGCGATCTGCTTCCTCGGCGGCGGCATCGTCGCACCGGCCGCGGTCTACGCGGTCGCGGCGTACGGCCGGGTCCTGAGAACCGCGCCCGTGCCCTCCGGCCGACACGTCCCGCTGCCGACGGCGCATCCACTGACATCTCCGGCGGGCTCACGGCTGTCGTTTCTGTCCGTGCCCGCCGCGGTTCTCCCGTCGGCGATCTCCTTCACGTCCGCCTTCGCCGCCGACGGGACGCTGCTCGGAGACCCGGCCGGGCCTTTTCTCGTGCTGTTTCTCGCCTGCTGGACGCTGTTCCTGTCCGGCCTGGGATGCACGGCCGCCTGGGGGGCGGGATGGCTGATGCACAGGCGTCGCAGGCGGGAACTGGGCCGGGAGGACACGGCCCTCACCACTGTGCTGTCGAGCACGAGGGCCATGGTCCACGGCGAACGGCAGCGAGTCGCCGTCGGTCTGCGGGAGACGGTGCTCCGGCAGACGGACCGGATGATCTCCTCGGCTGAGGAGGGCAGCCTGGAGCAGGTGGCCGCGGCTACGCGGGCGACACTGAGCGCCATGCGCCAGTTGCTCGGAAGCCTGGACGCCGGCAGAGCGCCGAAAGCGCCTCGAAGAGCCGTCGTGACGAACACCCCTCGCATGTAGAAGTGTCCGTGCCGACAGGTCGGCGACTGCGTGGCGGCCTCTGGATGCGCACGCCGACCTGGTGGGTCCCGCGCACCGCCTCCATGGGAGGATGCGGCGCAGACAGTGGCCCGGGTGCGGGCGAAGAGAGGAGCAGGACCATCGGTATCCGTGTGCTGGTCGTGGACGATCAGGCGATCGTCCGCGCGGGTTTCGTGGCGATCCTGACGGCCGAAACCGACATGACCGTGGTCGGCGAGGCAGCGGACGGTGACGCGGCTGTGGCGATGTCGGCACAGCTCGCGCCCGACCTGGTGCTCATGGACATCCGCATGCCGGGTATGGACGGACTGACGGCGACCCGGCTGATCACCAGTCACGGCAGCGGCTCCCGGGTTCTCGTGCTCACCACGTTCGACCTCGACGCCTATGTCTACGAAGCTCTGCGCGCCGGGGCCTCCGGCTTTCTGCTCAAGGATTCCGAGCCGGAGGACCTCCTGGCCGCGATACGGGTGGTCGCCTCCGGTGACGGCGTCCTCGCGCCCGCGGTCACGGGGCGTCTGATAGCAGCCTTCGCTCGGGGGGCCTCCTTCGCTCCGGAGATCACAGGGGCGCTGGACAGCCTCACCAGCCGCGAACGCGAGATCCTCGTCCTCGTCGCCACGGGCCTGAGCAACGCGGAGATCGGCGCGCGTCTGGAAGTAGCCGTGGGAACGGTGAAGGTGCACGTGAGCTCAGTGCTCAACAAGCTGGGCCTACGGGATCGTGTGCAGGCGACCATTTTCGCCTACGAGAGTGGGCTGGTCCGCCCGTCGGTGACGCCGGCTCTCTGAGCGGCCCTCCGCTTGCCTGCCACCAGGGCGATCAGAGGGAGAGTTGGCCGCGAAGCCGGCAGTCGCGATCGCGGACCCGCGGTGGACTGCGCCGCCGCTGCCCTGCGCGGGCCGACTCCGCCCAGCCTTCTTCGCCTGCCGTCCAGGACCCCGAAAGCAAGGCCGCCCAGCGCGGAAGGGCCGGGCCCCGGAACAGTCACCGCCGGGTCTTTGTCCGCTCCCCGTGCGCTGCTGCTCGGCAGGTACGACCACGAAGACCACCAGCAGAGCAGGTCACGAAACCCGCACGGGTCGTTCCGTGATCTCACTGCGACGATCCGTGCCGTCGAGACACGGGGTTCGCGGACGGACGAGACGGCGCGTTGCTCCTGCCGGCGATCGACGAGTCGCGCCGCATCAGTCACTGAAGCAACGTGAAGGTCACTCGGACGGCATCCTCCACACGTGATTCCTGGCTTCACCCACCTACACCGCTCCAAGAACACACCTTTACGGAAGCAAACCTCACTGATGGGTGAAGCGACCGGCGCTCCTTGGAGGGCGGCGTTCGACCGTCGGCGACGCGGCCGCCGACCCTGCGATCGATTCCCCAGAAAAGGGATATCGGGCGCGCCGCCGTATCGCGGCATCGTGTGCTCGGATATGTCCCGCAGCCCCGACGCGAGGCTCGATACACGAGGAGGATGGGACCCACCGTGCCTGCACCCACCGTCTGGGAAGGAACCCGCTTGAGGGCGAACGCGCCGTCGCCTTCGTTTTCTTCGGCATCGGCGAGCAGACGAGCGGCAGCAGGGCTCCCGAGGAGCTGACCGCGGCCGCCCGCTTCTGCCGCCCCTTCATGCTGTTGGCGGACGGACCCACGGAGGCGGGAACTACCCGGCTCCAACGGCGGGCAGACGATCCTCCGGCGACTCCGGGGAGACCACACGCTCCGCAGTCGTCGACGCAACGGGCCGATCCGGCGAGCCGCCGTCACTGCCCCGGCGACACCCCCGCGACACCCCCGAGAACGCCACGCCCTCCACGAGCGGCGCTGTTCTCGCCACCCGTCCGGCGAGCATCTTCGCCGACTGCTCTTCGACCGTTCCCGGCACCGGATGGGCGCGAGGTGGCGGCCGACGTGCCCGTGGTTCGGGCACAGGCCACGCCTCTTCCCGCAAGCAAGGCGCAACACAGCGCTCCCCGCACCCGCAAGAAAGTACGAACCATGTCTTTGCCCCCACTGCACATACCGCCGGACGGTGGATCCCCTGTGTTCCTCGTGGGAGACACCTACACCACCTTGCTCAGCGCCGCTGACACCGGCGGTGAACTGTCCCTGGCCGAAGCCGTCGTTCCGGCCGATGCCGGCCCCCCGCCGCACACCCACCATGGCGAGTCCGAGACGTTCGTTCTTCTTGAGGGAACACTTCGTGTGACCGCCGGTGACGAGCAGTTCGACGTCGAACCCGGAGGGGTTGTGTACGTCCCCCAGGGCGTTCGTCACTCCTTCAAGAACACCAGCCCGGACCACCCCGCCCGCATGTACTTCCTCTATGTGCCTGGCGGCATGGACGGCATGTTCCAGGAGATCGGCCGCCCCGGTGTCCGGGGCCAGGTCGGCCCTCCCCTCGACCCGGCCGATGTGGTCGCCATGGGCGAGGTTGCCGAGAAGTACGGCTACACCCTCGGCTGAACCACCGCCCCTCCGCGACGCCGCCGCAACCGCCGTACCCGGTGCTTGGGCGGACGTTCACCAGACGCATACCGGTCACCGGCCACGGTGCGCCGAGATGGCGTCCCACTGTGTGCAACGCCAGTGCGTTAAGGGTTCGTGCGCCCTGTCGAGAAGGCGGGACCTCTGGTAGTTCGCATGGTGTCGAAACCTTTGCGAGTGTCCCGGAGGTTCCGTTGCCGCAGAATCCTGTCAGCGTCAGGTCCGGTGCGACAGCCCTCGACGTGTACGCGCCCGGCCATCTGGGCGAGTTGACCGAGATCATCGATCCCGAGCTGATCGGTGCGGTCCTGGAGGACACCGGTGCCCGGCAGCAGCGGCTACGGCTGCTCGACGGGGACGGTGAGGTCGGCGGTCGAGCGGTGAACGGCGGGCCGGGAGGCACCGAGGGTCCTCAGGATTCTCAGCATGCGCACGTTGTCCAAGCCGGTCATGACACTCATGGAGCAGCAGCCGAAGGTGCGGGCCTGCTCCCGGGCGTACTGCGCCAGCGTGGTGCCCAGGCCACGGCTCTGCCACGGGTCCTCGATCATGATGCCGAGTTCGGCGGTGCTGGGCTCGGTCGTGCGGACCAGGTTGGTGGTCGCGATGAGTCGCTGTGGGTCGTCCTCCGGGTGGGTGACCCAGGTGAGGCCCAGGCCGGGGCGGGTCAGGTGGTGGAACTCGCCCCGGCGCAGGGAACGCCGGGCGGCCTGGTAGCGCGCGAAGCGCGTCTCGAGCGAGCAGCGGTTGTGCAGCGCGTTCACCGCGTCGAAGTCATCGAGCGTAGCGGGACGGGTGAGGGTGCGGGTCCCGGTGTGCGGCAGGCGGGGGCGATGGGGTGCGGTGGTCATCGGGGCGGGGGCGGGCATAGTGGTCCTCGGCTTGGGGTCAGGGAAGGCGGGGGCAGGGCACGGTGCAGGAGTGCGGCAACCGCCGACAGCCGTTGCGGGGCCACCGACCGGGGCTCGTCACCGTCATTTGCGGTGTCGTCCCCCATGGCAGGATCCCGGCCCCTTGGAAGGGAGTCATTCCCGTGCGGGCCCGGCCGGAGCGGGAGGCTGTCGTCCATGACGAAGCTGACCGTCGAAGCATGGTGCTGAACAGCCGTGTCGGCGACACTGCCGAACGACACGGACTGTTCGGAACACGCGCCCCGCGCCCCGCTCACCGACACGACCTCTCGGTCCGGGGCCGCAGCAGCGTTCCGAACTCAGGGGAACCCCGGGCCGTCACAGATCAAGGTTCACCGGACTACGGGAGAGGGACACTCACGCGTCGGGGTCCTGGTGGTAGGCGTGACGGTCGGTGTGTGGGCCTCGGGAGGACGTGAGGAACCGGAGGGCCGACGCGACGAGCACGGTGATCAGAAGGGCGACGCTGAGCAGGAAGGTCCATTCGACCCACGCACCGCCGGACCGCCCCTTCTCGAACGCTGAGAACAGCCGTGCGCCCACGGGGTAGGAGATCATGCAGACGATGACGAGGGGCCAGAAGGACAACACCTTGAGAGGCTTGGTCCACGCGGTGAGGGCAAGGGCCACAACAGCGATCAGGGCGACGAGAACATGCATGCGATCCATGAGCCGATCCTTTCGCGCGGAATCCGCTGCGATCTCGGCCACCAGGAGGAATCGCGCCTAGTCCGCGAAGCATAGACCCGCACGAGGGTGCCGCCCTTCCGGCTGCCGCCCTCGTGCGTCAGCGCTCCACGCGGCTCTGTTCCCGGTCGCCCACGGAGGAGGTGTACGCGTCCGGCACACCGGACGGGTACACCTCCTCATGCCACAGACGAGCCGAGACGCGCTCGACCGCAGTCCTGAGATGACGGCGGTAGGTGCTCAGTGACACACCCAGTCGTTCGGCCGCTGCCTGGTGCGTGGCCGTCCCTTCGACGAACGCGGTCACCGCGGCCTGGTGCGGTCCGTGCCCACCTTGCTCCTCGGCCAGCTCGTAGACGGCCTGTTGGAGCACGGCCGCCAGGTCTTCACCGCCTACGGCGGCCACCCGGCTACGCCGCAACGGATTCAGCGCGAGCTCCGACGGCCGCCGCAACGCCCGCAGTCCCGCGTGCACGGCGTCGGCGAACTCCCGCTCGGACAGTACCCCCGTCGGCGTCCGCGCCTCATCCGTGCGGACGAGGCCGGCACCGTTCACCCGATGACAGGGGTCGCGGCCGTCGCCCTCACCCGACACGGAGCGCAGCAGCCCGCGCAGCCAGTCGGAAGCGGGAAAGACCCGCACGTCACGGGCGAACAGACGCTGGGGAACGCCACCGACGTCCCAGCGGTGCTCCGTGGGAAGCAGCCCGTGCCGGCGCAGCGCCCCGTCCCAGACGCCGTCGTCCCGGAGCACGAAGAACACCCAGGCCGGTCCGCCGGTCCGCACGGTCTCCGCGACGAGGCACCGCAGCGACAGCGCCACGGCCGATGAGGCGTCCCGTCGCTCTCGCGGGCCGGCGTGGAAGCGGGCCACCGAGATCCGCTCGTTCGCCCGCAGTGGCCCGTGCCGCCGGACGTGGTCCCAGACGGCGGCGAGCACGGGATCCGCTGTCTCCCCTTCGTACGCCGTCAGCCTCAGCCAGGCCGTGCAGGCTCGGGGTGGGCCGTACGGGACTGGCCGCCGGACCCTGAACGCCTCCGGCTGGTGACGCAGCCAGAACCGTGCGTTCTCCGCGGACTCCGGCCCTTCGCAGTCCGCGATCAGGCCGAGCACGGTGGCCTCGTCCACAGGTCTGCACGCCTCGTCCTCGTGGCTGTCCCGCGCGGTCCACTCATGGGCGGGTGGCAGCGCCGTGATGTCCCGGTACAAGCGGTGCAGGGCTGCCGCAGCGTCCAGGGCGCGGTCGAAAGGCACGGTGCGTATCTGCTCCACCAGGTGGTCGTGCAGGCGCTCGTGCAGAGCGGCGAACCCGTCGGGGTCGTTCCATCTGGCGTCGTGCGCGACCGTGTTGCGTACCGCCTCGTCCAGCCGCAGGCCGCATCCGACGGCCGTCACCCAGGGCTGCGCGCGCAGCCACGCGAACAACCGGGCCGCCGCGCCGGCGCCGAGTTCGGCGCGCAGCAACTCCTCCGTGACGGTCCCCGCCCGGGCGGTCACCTGCAGAGTCCGTCGGTGCTGCTCGGTGGGAAGGCCGCCGACGAGACGGTGGAACAGGACCGCGGTCAGCCGTCGGGAGACGCCCCCGTCCATGGACCACCCTGCTTCCCCACCTGTGCGGGCGGCGGCCGCGACCAGGGACAGAGCCAGGGGATTGCCGCCCGCGAACTCCCGCACGGAGACGTGCAAAGGTGGCGGCACGTCCTGGTCGCCCAGGACCCTCTTGGTCTCCTCCGCACTGAGCGCGGGCAACTTCATCGACCGGGCGCAGGCGGCCCAGCCGGGATCGGTTCTCCAGCCGAGCTGCGGCGGGGTCCTGGACGCCATGACCACGACCGCATCACCCGGCACCTCGGGCAGGAAGCTCTCGCGCAGCCACGCCTCCAGCCCGGTGCACCGCTCCAGGCTGTCGACCAACAGGACGGGTGCGGGATCGTCAAGGACATCACGGAACGCATCCAGGCGACCGCAGGCGTCCGCCGGTGTCCTCGCACCGTCCACCCACACCACCGTCCTGCCGGCGGCGGTCGCGTCCCAGGACAGGCGGTGCAGCAGGGCGGACTTACCGATACCGCCGGGCCCGTGCACGAAGAGGACGGGACGGGCTTCGGCTTCTCCCGCCAGCGCCGCTCGGAACGCATCCCGCTCGGCCGCCCTGCCGACGAAGGCCCGGGCACGTGCGGCGGCCACGTGCTCGCCGAGCAGACCGTCACCACAGGAGCCGGCGGGGTCCGTGGCCTTGCTGCCGCTCACTGGTTCGGCTCGGGTAGGGACTGGTCCCGGACTCACCGGAACTCCTCTGCGAAGGGATCGGTCAACCCCTCCAGTCCAACCGTCCCGGTCGTCGGCGAGCTCCGCCTTCGAGGCGAACTCGCGGATCGGCCGACCGGACGAGGTCGCTCTCCTGCTCGTCCTGGAGAACGAGTACGTGCCCCCGGACGCTCCTGCACCGACATCCGGACTGTCCGTGCTCGCGCTGACCCACGGACGAGGGGTACGCCGTCTTCCGGTGTCCCGGCGGGCCGCTGTCGGCCGGCGCGGTCTACCGTGGACCGTCATGAGCGCACTGAACTCGTGGCCGCGCCGCCGTCTGCCCCCCGCCCTGACCGACCTGGCCCTGGGCGTTCTCCTGACAGGCTGGTGCCTGGCCCTGCCCTCCCTGGTCCCTGCGAGCGAGGCCCTGCACAACGCGCCGGGCGGCTGGTGGGTCGCGCTCATCCTGGTCTGCGGTGCGCCCATTACCGTTCATCACCGGTTCCCGCTGGCGAGCCTCGTGGTGGTCGCGGTCACCTGCAGCATCCTCCAGGCGCTGAGTTACGTCCCCCACCTGGTGGGGCCGCAGGGGACCGCGATCAGCCCCACCTACCTGTGCGCCGCGACTGCCCTGTTCCTGACCGCCGTGCGGACCGAGCACCGCACCGCCGCTCTTGTGGCGCTCCTCCACGTTCCGGCGCTGTCCGTGACGGAAGCCGTGCTGGCGCCCGCGGGCCACTGGCTTGCCGCGGGCACGACCGAGGCGGTGCTGACGGCCGCGGCCTGGTCCCTCGGCCGGCTGGTACGAACGCGGACCGCCATGCAGGATCAGGCGCTGGAGCGCGCCAAGGCGCTGGAGGGTGAACAGCTCGCCAAAGCCCGTGCCGCCGTCATGGAGGAACGCGCGCGCATCGCCCGGGAACTGCATGACATCGTCGCCCACAACGTCAGCCTCATGGTCGTGCAGACCATCGCCGCCGACCGGGTCCAGGCCCGCGACCCGGAGAAGGCCCACGAACTGCACCGCACCATAGAGGAGACCGGCCGGGCCACCGTCGCCGAGCTACGGCAACTGCTGGACGTGCTCCGCACCGACGACGAGGACGACACCGACCCCAGCAAGCAGCCACCGCAGCCCACCATCGACGCCATCCCGGCGCTGCTGGAGTCGGTACGTGCCGCCGGTCTCCAGGTCCACTGCGCCATCAGCGGGGAACCGGTCGACCTGTCGGCCGGCTCGCAACTGGCGGTCTACCGGATCGTGCAGGAAGCCCTCACCAACACGCTCAAGCACGCGGGCCGCACCCGCACCGCCGTCACGCTGACGTGGGAGCACGACCGCCGCAGGCTCTCCTTGAGGATCTGCGACGCGGGCCCCGGCGAGCAGGCCGCGCCTTCACCGGCCCACGTCTTCGACCGGGGGGCGGGGCACGGGCTGGTCGGGATCCGGGAACGGGTCGCGGCCATGGGCGGCACACTGCACACCGGTCACCGGCCCGGAGGCGGTTACTGTGTGCATGCCGCCCTCCCCCTTCCGTCCGTGTACGGCCCGCCCCCGCCGGACGACCGGAGCTCCTGCGTCCTCGCCGAGCCCGTTGGCCACGAGGACGGCACCGGGTCCCACGACGACGAGGCCGGGACCGTCCTCGCTCTCCCGGTCACCTGAGTCAACGCCGCGGCCGGTCCGCGGGTGACAGCAGCGGGGTTCCGGACAGTTCGTGCTCCCACATGATCCGCGTGATCCGGCGTGTCGCCCACGCCAGGTGGCGGCGGTAGGTGCTGAGGGGAAGCCCCAGGCGCCGAGCGGCGGCCGCCTGCGTCGAGGCCCCTTCGACGTAGGCGGCGGTCGCCGCCCGGTAGCCCTTGTCACCACCGCGCTCGAGCGGCAGGCTGCCGATCGCGCTGGTGACCACGTCCTTGAGACCCATGCCGTGCGCCAGGACGAGACGACTGCGCTGGAGCGGGTTGAGCGCCAGCTCACGTGGCCGGCGCAAGGCTCGCAGAGCGGCCTTCACGGCGACGGCGAACTCCTCCTCGCCCAGCACCAGGATCTCCGCCGCCGTGCACGGATCCTTCCCGGAGCGGGCTGGACCAGGAGCGGCGCCGGTGAGCAAGGGAGCGTTCGCCGCACCCCCGAACACCGCGGGCAGGGCACGCCGGTCGCAGGCGAAGAGACGGTGACGGTGACCGTCGACGGTCACCGTGCCGGCCGTCGGCTCCATGGCGTGGTGGCGCAGATGAGAGTCCCAGAAGCCGTCGTCGCGCAGGACGGCGAACGCCCAGGCCAGTCTGTCGTCGCGGATGATCTCCCCCACCATGCGCCCGAGGGACGCGTCCATCACGGGGGAGGGACGGTGATCGCCGTACTCGCCGACGTGGAACCGCGCCAGCGCGATGTGCTCGCCGGCCCGCACCGGACCGTGCTTCCTGGTGTGCGCCCAGGCGGCGGCGACGACCGGGTCCTCCGCCTCCCCTTCGAAGGGCATGAGCCTCAACCACGCCGAACATCCGACGTCATCCTCACCAGGTCCGAGGCGTTGCAGAAGGAAGGACTCGGGCTGCTCGCGCAGCCAGTGCGCGGCCATGCGCGCCGACTCCGGTCCCTCCTGGCGGCGTATCCGGCGGATCAGCGTCGCCTCGTGCCCGACCGCGCGGGGCAGCTCTTCGGCCCGGCCGCCCGACGCCCGGCCGTGCGCATCTGCCAGAAAGCGCCCGGAGCGGTGGAGGAACCGCAGGTCCCCCACGGTCTCGAGGACGCGGGAAGCGGGCCCGAGCCTCGTCCGTTCGAGCAGGTGGCCCCGGATCCTCCGGTGCAGTTCTGCGAATCCGGCCGGATCACGCCAGCGTAGATCGGCTCTCAGCGCCTCGCGTACGACGGCGTGGGGGGCCACACCGAGCCGGGTGGTCTGGACGAACGGCTGGTCGCGCAGCCAGAGGAAGAGATCCTCGCCCTGGTCACCGAGGACCGCCCGCAGCAACGCCACCGAAGTGACACGGGCCTGGGCGCACACGTCCAGGGCTGCCTGGTGAGCCTCGTCGGGCGGGGTACCGACGAGGCGGCGCAGCAGAGTGGCGACGGCGTCCTGGCCCAGCGGAGGATCCGCGTGATCGGCACCGCCATCGGTCTCCGTGCGCACCGCCGCCTCCGCGGCCAGGGCGAGAGCCAGGGGGTGCCCTCCGGTGAACTCCAGCAGGGCGTCGTGCAGGTGAGGGAGCACGCCTCGCTGCCGGAGGAACGCCGCTGCGTCGGGCTTGCTCAGACCGCCGAGGGGCAGTACACGCAGCAGCCCCGTCCAGCCCGGGTCGGCCGGCCAGTGAGGGTCAGGCTCGTGGCGGCTCGCCACGACGACCACGGTGCCCCAGGGGAGGCGGGGTAGGCACTCCTCACGCAACCAGCCGTCCAAGGACCGGCAGTGCTCGAAGGAATCGACGAGCAGAACGGCTCCAGGCTCCCGTATAACGGGACGTACGGCACGCATGAACGCATCGGCGGTCGCCGGCGTGGTCCGCCCGTCGACCCGTACGACGGTGCGGCCTGCGGCACGGGCCTCCAGCGCGAACCGGCGCAAGAGCATCGACTTGCCCGTGCCCTCCGGACCGTGCAGGTAGAGAACGCAGGCGGCGCCGGATGCTCCGTGCAACGCTGCGCGGAAGAAGTGGAGCTCATGCCTGCGTCCGAGGAATGAACGCTCCCGGACTCGTTCCAACCGCCGGCCCAGGCTGCCGCCGCGCGTGCTCACTCACTCCGCCTCTCCGTCTCGCCCGACGCGCCCGGGCCGCTGACCGCGACAGCGCGGAGCGCGGCCGCGACGGGAGTACTCCGAGAGGAGCATATGCGTCCGTGGATCACCAAGAGCGGCCGCCCACGAGGGGCGGAGAGTTCGTCGCCCCTGCACCCTCGGCGGCCGCCGTTGAGCACAGGTGAGCACATGGCGACCACCGCTTGAGCAGCCGGTGGCGCGCGGGGGTGCCGAGCATGGAACGGACCCGCCACACGAGTACCACCCCCCGCCACACGAGTACCACCCCCATGCCCATGCCCATGCCCATGCCCACAACTGCGATGTCCTCCTCCTGCCCCGTCGATGTCGTCCTCTCACTGCGCCGGCAGAAGACAGCCCGTCTGCTGCGCACCATGCGCCCGTACCACGTGCTGCCGGCCCTGTCCCACTCATGGGGTTCCGCACCGGCCTACATGTCGCTGCTGCGCAGGCCCGACGGACTGACCGTCCTCGATGTGTCAGAGGACGGCGGAACGGACCGACTTGAGCAGCGCGTGCGCGTGCTCAGCACGATCTCCTCGGTCGTGGTGCTGGCCCCCCGGGACGTGGACGTGGTCGCCACGCTGCGTGCGGGGGCCGTCAACGTGCTCCCCCGGGACACCCCTCCTAGGGAGTTGGCCGGACGGATCGTCGCCGAACGCAGGTGGATCGATCTCTCTTCGAGGCGTCAACGCCTGCGGGCACCGTCCCAGAGTCGTCCGCAGGTCGTGCCTCACCAGGCTTCTCAGCAGGTGTTGTTGGAACTTCTAAGCCTGCCTTCCCGTGAGTGGTGTTGTCACGATCTGGGTCTGCTGCTCGGCACCGCCGGGAGGCCGGTGAGCAAACGGGCGCTGCAAGCCCGTGTGATGCGTCTGAACGGACGTCTGGCGCCGTACGGGGTCTCTGTCGACGCCGTACACCGGTGGGGCCGGACCAGGTACTCGGGTGTACGCGAGGCCGTGCCGTACGAGGTGCCGCCCGCGCAGTCGCCGTTGCGCCTCTGATCTCGCGCCCCGGATGCGCTGACGACTCGTTCGTGGGAGGCCGTCAGGGAGGAGCAGCCTGTCAGCGGACGGTGGAAGCGTGCCCGACCGGTGTGACCAGGCCGGCGTCGTAGGCCAGGATCACCGCTTGTACCCGGTCACGCAGATGGTACTTCTCCAGGATATGAGCGATGTGTGTCCTGACCGTGTTCTTGCTGACGTCCAACTCCTGAGCGATCTCCTCGTTGGACAGCCCCCGACTCAGCGCACGCAACACGTCGACCTCGCGGGCCGTGAGATGCTCCAGCCGCCTGGACGCGGCCCCGACGGCCGGCTGAGGCAGACGGGCGAAGCGGTCCAGAAGCCGCCGAGTGACACGGGGGGACAGGACCGCGTCACCGGCGGCCACCATCCGTACCGCCTCCACCAGAGACTGTGCGGGCCCGTCCTTGAGCAGGAAACCGACGGCCCCGGCCCTGAGAGCGTCCAGGACGTGCCGATCCAGGTCGAACGTGGTCAACATCACGACCTGGGCTTCCGCACCGGACTCCAGGATGCGCCGGGTGGCCTCGACACCGTCCGTGCCGGGCATGCGGACGTCCATCAGGACGACGTCCGGCCGCAGGGCGAAGACCTGCTCAACAGCGGAGTCGCCGTCGGACGCCTCACCGACAACGGCGATGTCCGGTTCGCATTCGAGGATGAGACGGAAACCGGTGCGGATCATCTGCTGGTCGTCGACCAGCAGAACGCGGACGGACTCCATGGAAGAGGCTTCCTTCGTGCGGTGCGGGTGAAACGGGCGGCCGACTCGACTGCCGCCCGAGCGATGCGCTGACGACGAGCATGTGTACCGGCTCTCGATGACGACAGATCACGATATCTGCACGGGTCGTCCGGGACGCGCTGGGTCGATGCGCGCAGCGTGACGCAGCCGACGTGGAGAGACGAGAAGGCACGCTGCTCCGGCCTGGCGACTGATCAAGCCGGCCCGAGAGGGTTGCTCCAGCAACTGAGGGATCATCTGTCGGAGCACTTTCCCTTCGCCTTACTGCCTTACGTGCCCTACAGCATGCAGTACACGATTACGCAAAAGTGAACGACGATCAACTTCGTGAAGCGTGCCGTCCGGGCAAGGGCCTGCGTTCGCGGGCGGTGCTGACACCGCACGACCGCCGGTATCGCCGTGGGACACCGTGCCGCCGTGCCACGTCCTCCTGTGATCCGATGGGCTCGCTGCCCCGATCAGGGGCCGAAGGCTCAACGAAGGGAACCACCGTGGCAACCACGCGCTCCGCGCACACCGTCTGGGAAGGCAACCTGCTCGAGGGCAACGGCGTCGTCACCTTCGACTCGTCCGGCATCGGCGAGCAGCCGGTGTCGTGGCCGTCGCGCGCCGAGCAGGCGAACGGCAGGACCAGCCCGGAGGAGCTGATCGCCGCCGCCCACTCCAGCTGCTTCTCCATGGCACTGTCGCACGGCCTGACCGGCGCCGGCACCCCGCCCACCAAGCTCACCACCTCCGCCGACGTCACCTTCCAGCCCGGCGAGGGCATCAAGGGCATCCACCTCACGGTGGAGGGCACCGTCCCCGGCCTCGACAACGACACCTTCGTCGCCGCCGCCGAGGACGCCAAGAAGAACTGCCCGGTCAGCCAGGCCCTGACCGGCACGACCATCACCCTGACCGCGAAGCTGGCCTGAAACAGGGGCGGGGACCGGCCACATGACGCGTCGGGCGGAGCCGGTTCTGCAACGGAACTGCGGTGCAGTCCCCCAGAGGTCTGACTCACGCACCCGCTGAAGACGCGTAGTGGCGATTCGACGTGGGCAGGCCACGGCGTTGCCACTGGAAGCCGGAGCGGCCTCGCCGGCCTGCCACCCTCACGGGCGGCGGGTCGGCCCCGCTCTTGTCGTCCCTTGTCTGCTCGGCGCAGGGGGCGTGCCGGCTTCCGGCCGTATGCGGGTGCCGAGGTCGTCCAGCGGGCCGTCGGCGGTCATCATGCCTCTACTGGTCAGCAGGGCCGGCTCGCCAGACTTGGCCACGGCGCCGTTCGGCTGCTGGTCGGAGGTGCGGCCGACGGCGAAGCCACTGCTGCGACAACAGTCGATCATGACGACCTTCTGTGGCGCGGCGCACTGTTCCAACAGCTCATCGAAGAAACCGGCGCTGACACCGGTCTCGGCCACCCGGTCGAAGTCGGTGTCCCGGGCGACGACGTGGAACTCGCCGCCGTCTCTGACCCGTCTTACACCGTGCCCCAAGATGTACAGCAGGGCCATTTAGTATTCGTCGCACGCCGTAAGGAACTCGCCGATGGCCAGTCGCATGTCATCGGCGGTGAGGCCGGTCTCCGTCTGGATGGCGATGAAGCTGCCGACATTTCACGGACTCTGATCTTCAAGCTTCATAGCCTACGGCTCCGCTTCTGATGACCACCATGGCCGTGTGAGCCCGGCCAAGTGGTCGGCCCCTCGGGCAAAGCAGCGATCGAGATGCATGAGCCTGTCTCGTCGCGCTGGGAGAAAGACGCTCCCCGGTACGGACGGATAAGCGGGTGCGATCGCAAATCAGGCACCCGAGAAAGTTACAGACACACGGACCGCTCAGGAGCACCGACGCATCATGCGCGCCGACGCGTTCGACCTCACGTCGAAGCCGCACCGGCACGCTCCGGTGCGGCTTCGACGTCTCACGGATCCGGGCAGAAACCCCGCCATGACGGACCGCGGCGGGGCCTCGCCATATCACCCGCGTATCACACAGCCATCACCAACTGGGTAGACACTCTCGGACCAAGAGGCTCCGACCTGCATTTTCATGCCCTCAGTGGACTGGCACAGACGCCCCTGGACGGTCTCTACAACCTGTGCCAGGTGGTACCGAGGGACGGTCCCAAGATCAGCACGGGAAGGTGTTCCGGCCCGTCAAAGCGGTATTGCAGCGTTTCGATCTTGGCTTCGGTCACGGGTTCACACCTTCGTCTGTCACGATCTGTCACACGCCCCCTGCGAGACCTCCCCATGCCTCCGCCGCTGGAAGCAGGTCCGCCACGTCCGGCTTCACGTACCACTTCTTCGCCGTCTTCACGTCGGTGTGCCCGGCCCACATGGCGAGCAGTGGTCCGGCACCCCGTTGTCGGCCAGGTACGTGAGGCAAGACGCCCGAGCATCGTACAGACGGGCCCTGCCAAGGCCGTTCGCGTCCGTTGTTTTGCAGGCCCGCGTTCGGAGCCGCCGACCGTTCGGCGCGCTCCCGGTTCACCCACGGGCACCTACCCGCCACCCTCGTACCCCTGGGGTCCTTCTGACGGAAGATCACCACGGACCCCATGTGCTCCCGCTCGCGGAACACGAGCTCCACCCATGTGACGCGGCCCGTGGGAATTGGCTGTGACCGTGCTGACGGATCAGCTGCTCGACGCGGGCCCGGGACTCGTCCGAGACCCGGACCCGCCGTTGAGCACCTTCGACACGACCGGAACGGAGACGCCCGCGGACTCGGCGATGTACGCGACCGTCACCGACCCGGGCCCGGCGCCAGGCTCACGGTGTTCGCCCGCCGGAGGTCCTCCCGATCGGCCGGCACGGTCGCCTTCCCCGTCCCCCGACTGCTGCGACCGCCGTTCCGACACCTTGCACCAAGAGTGCGGTGGGAGCGCTGCGCCGACGGTCGCGGGCCGCTCGACGACGCACTGCCTCACCGCGTGGGGAACCACGGTGACGGGCACGACGCCCTGAGCCGGGACCGTGCCCGCCCGGAGATCTCCCGGGCGGGCACGGCACTCAGCCGCAGCCGGAGCCGGAGCCGGGGGCGGCCGTGCCGGCGGATGCGGCAGCCGTGCGGGAGGCCGTGGCCGGGGTGCTGTCGCCCCGCCCATGGCCCGGTGCCGCGTCGCTCACGTGCGGGTCCACTTCTGGTTGGCCTGGCCGTTGCAGGTCCACAGCACCAGCGGGGTCCCGTTGGCGGTGCCGGCCCCGCTGGCGTCGAGGCACAGTCCGGAGCGGACGCTGCGGATCGAGCCGTCGGAGCCGACGGTCCACTTCTGGTTGTCCTGGCCGTTGCAGGGCCAGGTGATGACACGGGTGCCGTTGGTGGTGCCCTGGTTGTAGGCGTCCAGGCACTTGTCGCCGTAGACGCGGATCTCGCCGCCCGCCCAGGTGGTCCACAGCTGGTTGGCGGCCGTGTGGCAGTCCCACAGCAGAGTCGCGGCGCCGGCGGCCGTGGAGGCGTTGTCCACGTCCACGCAGCGGCCGGAGGCGTTGCCCCGCAGGCGCGAGGTGGTGGCGGCCAGCGGGCTGCCGCCGCTCACCCGGTACGCGGCGACGCCGTGCGCGGGGACGCTCGCCGAGATCTGCCCGGACGTGCTCGACGTGCCGCCGGTCCACAGGTCGGTGAGGGTGAACGGTCCTCCGCTCAGACCGATCTGGGCGGCCGTCGTGGTGACCGTCGCCGCGCTCCCGCCCCGGTTGAACAGCCCCACCGCGACCGAACCGTCCGCCAGGGGCTTGGCGAACACCTCGATGTCGCCGTCGTCGCGCACCCTGCGTCCGCCCGCGCCCCGGGAGTCCTGGTTCACCGCCAGCAGGCGCGGGTTGCGCAGGATCGCGCTGACGTCGGCGGACATCGTGCGGATGTCGTTGCCGGCCATCAGCGGGGCACTCATCAGCGCCCACAGGGCGAAGTGGGAGCGGGACTCGGTCAGCGACAGGCCGGGGCGGCCGACGACCAGCATGTCGGGGTCGTTCCAGTGCCCCGGGCCGGACTGTGCGGCCAGCGGCGCGTTGACGTCCAGGACGTTGCCGACGCCCATCGGGTAGCTGTTGGTGTTGCCGTTCTGCCAGATGTCGAGCAGGTCCTCGGTCGTCCGCCACAGGTCGGCGACCTCGCCCCAGTTGTACGTGGACCCCGTGATGGCGTGGAAGCTGTTGGGGTTGATGCTGTAGACGATCGGCCGACCGGTGGCGCGCAGGGCATCACGCATCAGCTTGAACCGCGCGACCTGCTCGTCACGCGTGCCGCTCGAGGAACACCAGTCGTACTTGAGGTAGTCGACCCCCCACGAGGCGAACGTGGCGGCGTCCTGGACCTCGTGGCCCCTGCTGCCCGTGGAGCCCGGGTAAGTGCCCACGGTCTGCGCGCAGGTGCGCTCGCCCGGCACCTGGTAGATGCCGAACTTCAGGCCCTTGCTGTGGATGTAGTCCCCGAGGGCCTTCATCCCGCTCGGGAACTTCGTCGGGTTGGCCCGCAGGTTGCCCTGCGCGTCACGCTGCGGGTCGAACCAGCAGTCGTCGACCACCACGTACCGGTAGCCGGCGTCCCGCATGCCCGAGGACACCATCGCGTCGGCGGCCTGGCGGACCTGGGCCTCGGTGATCCCGCACCCGAAGCTGTTCCAGCTGTTCCACCCCAGCGGTGGGGTGAGCGCCGGACTGCCCGGCGCGGCCGTGGCGGTGGACTGCGCCGAGGCCGTCACGGACGCGGTCACCGTCAGCGCGGCGGCCGTGAGGAAGCGGAACAGTCGTCCGCGTAATCGTCTGGGCACCGGGACTCCTTCGGCAAGGAAGAGAGGAGAGTTCGAAATTTCGGCTGCCGTTCGGAAACTTCAGACGCCCCACGGATACTAGAGAGGCGACCGGTCATGTCAACACCTCCTCGGGGAGCAGGACGTGTCGCGTGATCGGCAAGGGACCAGGGCTCAGGCGCACCGACTCCGCGTCAGGCACTTCGAACATTTTGAAGCGGCGCACGACTGGTGCGAGGAGGGTTGACGGGGTACGCCGACCTCCTATCATCCGGAATGCTCGACAAGTCGTACTACGTTCGATATTTCGAATGCGACAGAGTCACTCCGGCCGACGAACTCGAGGTGGACACCTCCATGGATCTGTCATGGTCGCATCAATCTTTCACGCGTCGCCGCACGCTCGCAGCCGCCACCGGCCTGGCCGCCGGCGCCCTCCTCTCCCCCGGGCCCGCCCTCGCGACCGCGGCGCAGTACACGAACCCGGTGATCTGGCAGGACTTCGCGGACATCGACATCCTTCGCGTCGGCGACACCTACTACGCCTCGGCCTCGACGATGCACTACTCGCCGGGCGCGCCCGTTCTACGGTCGTACGACCTGGTGAACTGGGAGATCGCCGGCCATTCGGTGCCCGTCCTCGACTTCGGCGCCAAGTACGACCTGAACGGCGCCCGCGGCTACGTCAGAGGAATCTGGGCGTCGTCACTGGCCTACCGGCCCAGCAACAGGACCTTCTACTGGCTCGGCCAGATCGACTTCGCCCGGACGTACCTCTACACCGCCACCGCGGTGGAGGGGCCGTGGAACAGGCTGACGACGATCAGCACCCCCTACTACGACGCCGGCCTGCTCGTCGACACCGACGACACCCTCTACGTGGCGTACGGCAACACCACCATCAGCGTGGCCCAGCTCTCGCCCGACGGCCGCAGCCAGGTCCGTACGCAGGAGGTGTTCAGGACACCGTCCAGCGTCGGCACCTTGGAGGGCGCCCGGTTCTACAAGATCAACGGGCAGTACTACATCTTCCTGACCCGCCCCGCGAACGGCCAGTACGTCCTCAAGTCCTCGAGCGGCCCCTTCGGCCCGTACACGATGCGGCAGGTCCTCCTCGACCTGCGCGGACCGATCCCCGGCGGCGGCGTCCCCCACCAGGGCGGGCTGGTGCGGACGCAGAGCGGCGCCTGGTACTACATGGCCTTCGTCGACGCCTACCCCGGCGGCCGCATGCCCGCCCTGGCACCGGTCGCCTGGAGCGCGGACGGCTGGCCCGTCGTACAGCTCGTCAACGGCGCGTGGGGCACCACGTATCCCAGTCCGGCCGTACCCGCTCCGCCCCGCCAGGTCACCCCGATGACCGGCGTCGACACCTTCGACGGCACGACCCTGAAACCGAGGTGGGAGTGGAACCACAACCCCGACCCCACCAAGTGGTCGGTCGGCAACGGCCTGACGCTGCGGACCGCGACCGTCACCCATGACCTCTACTGGGCCCGCAACACCCTCACGCACCGCATCCAGGGCCCCGCCTCCACCGCCACGGTCCAGCTCGACCACTCCGCGATGCGGGACGGCGACCGGGCCGGGCTTGCGCTGCTGCGTGACTCCTCCGCCTGGATCGGCCTCAAGCGCGACGGCGGTGCGACACGGGTGGTGATGGTCACCGGGCTGACCATGGACAGCAACTGGAACACCACCGGCACCGGCACCGAGATCGCGAGCGCGCCCGTCTCCGGCGGCCGCATCTGGCTGCGCGCGAACGCGGACATCCGCCCCGGCGCACCGCGCCCCGGGACCTTCTCCTACAGCACCGACGGCAGCACGTTCACCCGTCTCGGACCCGCCTTCTCCATGGGCAACGACTGGCGGTTCTTCATGGGCTACCGGTTCGCCCTCTTCAACCACGCCACTCAGGCCCTCGGCGGCGCGGTCCGCGTCACGCGGTTCGAGGTGTCCACACCCTGAGCCGATCCATCGGCCGCCCCGCCCAGGAGCACCATGAGCCCGCTGAAACGGCTCGGTCCTCGCCGGGCATCCGTCCTGAGCGTGCCGACCACGACCGTCCTGATGAACCCGGCACCGCGACCGGCATCAGCAAAAGGGCAAGCGGCGGATCCGCGATCCGGGCGACCGTCAGGTCGTCGAAGCCGGCCACGGCGACGTCGGCGGGACCCGCCGGCCGGCTTCCCGCACGGTGCGCAGCGCTCCCGCCGCCGTGTCGTCGTCGGCGGCGGGCACTGCGTCCACGTCGGGGTGTTCCGCCGGCAGCGCGGCCGTGGCGGCCCGGCCCTGCGGGCCGGGCTCCCCCGCTTCCGCACGAGTCGTGCGGGCCCGTCTCCCGCGAAGGCGCCGCCGCGGGAGACGGCGCGGGCGGGCCCCGGGACACGCGCCCGGGCCGCCGGTGCCGTGGCGGCCGGGTCCCGGAGTGCTCCGGCCGGAGTTTTCCGAACATCCGGCGATCAGACAATCGTTCTCCGAAGCAATCATTCGGTCATTAGAAATCACCCCCGGAAACACGCGCCTCCGCGCCGACACCGCCTGCCTACGGTGCCGCCACCGGACCGGGCGGGAACCGCCGCCCCGTCGGGCCGACGCGACCGACGGAACGACCGAAGGGGAAACAGCCATGGCGAGTGTGGAAGTGTCGCTGAAGGAGATCATGACCGGCGTCGAGGGGGCCCTCGGAGCGGCCGTCGTCGACTACTCCAGCGGCATGGCCCTGGGGACGCTGGGCGGGGGCAAGGAGCTGGACCTCACCGTCGCGGCGGCCGGCAACACGGACGTCATCCGGGCCAAGGTGCGCACCATGGAGCTGCTGGGCCTGACGAGCCAGATCGAGGACATCCTCATCACGCTCGGCAGCCAGTACCACCTCATCCGGCTGGTCACCGGCCGGAACGGCAACGGCCTGTTCCTGTACCTCGTGCTCGACAAGTCCCGGTCGAACCTGGCGATGGCCCGCCACCAGCTCAAGCGGATCGAGGAACAGCTGGAGGTGTGACCGGCCCGGCGCCCGGGCCGACGCGCGCCCGTGATGTGAAGACTTCTTCAAGTGGCCACATCAACATGATCCCAATCCGCGGGTGCGCGCCGCGCCGGGCGAGAAGGATCGGCTTCGCAGGACACATCGTGGGGCGGCGCGTCCGCCGGAGCGCCGCCGCACCCCGGCAGACCGTCCCCAACGCGGCAGGGAGGGCACACCCACGCCGGTCCCCCTCTCCCCAGACAAGGGGGGGTTTTTTCT
>NZ_JBVITR010000001.1:126430-182179 GCF_055574875.1 Streptomyces sp. NPDC034670 | reverse complement strand
GCCCCCCCACCACCCCGTCCATAGCCCACGCTCTCATGCCACCTAGCCCTCCCCCCCCCCCCCCCCCCCCCCCCCCCCCCCCCCCCCCCCCCCCCCCCCCCCCCCCCCCCCACCCCGGCAGACCGTCCCCGACGCGGCAGGGAGCGCACACCCATGCAGGTCCCCCTCTACCAGGCCAAGGCGGAGTTCTTCCGCATGCTGGGGCATCCCGTGCGCATCAGGGTCCTGGAGCTGCTGCAGCACGGCCCCGTCCCGGTGCGGGACCTGCTCGCCGACATCGACATCGAGCCGTCCAGCCTCTCGCAGCAGCTGGCCGTCCTGCGCCGGTCCGGCATCGTCGTCTCGGTCCGGGAGGGCTCCACCGTCCGGTACGCCCTCGCCGGCGGCGACGTCGCCGAACTGCTCCGCGCGGCCCGCCGGATCCTCACCGAACTGCTGGCCGGGCGGAGCGAGCTCCTGGCCGAGCTCCGGCAGACCGACTCCCCCGTGCCGTCGGTGCCCAGGAGCAGGCGCGGCTGAAGGGCTCCGGGTGTGTGAAACCGCGGTCACGGATCACCCGGGGACGGAAACCGGGCAGCCTCGGCGAGGAAGGGGGCCGGTCATGGAGGGCAAGCCGCCCGAGGGCGTCGCGGAGATCCTGTTCATCGGCAACGCCACCCTGCTGATCCGCTACGGGGAGCTGACGCTCCTGACCGATCCGAACTTCCTCCACCGCGGGCAGTTCGCCCACCTCGGCTACGGTCTGGTGTCGCGCCGGCGCACCGAACCGGCCCTGGACGTGGCGGAACTGCCGCACGAGGACCTGGACGCCGTGGTGCTGTCCCACCTGCACGGCGACCACTTCGACCGGGTGGCGCGGCGCGGGCTGGACCGCGGCCTGCCGTTCGTGACCACCCCGCACGCCGGGCTCCTGCTGAAGGGCCTGTACGGCTTCCGCCGCGCCACCGGGCTGCGCACCTGGCAGAGCCACACCGTGCGGCACGGTGACTCCTCCGTGCGCGTCACCGCCCTGCCCGGCCGCCACGGCCCCGGACCGGCACGGATGCTCCTCCCCCCGGTGATGGGCAGCCTGCTGGAGTTCGGCGACCGCTCCGGGGAGGTCCGCCTGGTCCTCTACCTCTCCGGCGACACCCTGGTGTACGACGGCCTGCGGGAGATCCCCCGGCGGTACCCGGACATCCACCTGGCGGTCCTGCACCTGGGCGGCACCACCCTGCCGGGCGGGCTGCTGGTCACCATGGACGCCGAGCAGGGCGCCGACCTGCTCGACCTGGTGCGCCCGCGCCGGGCGCTGCCCGTCCACTACGACGACTACACGGTCTTCAAGTCGCCGCTGGACGACTTCCTCGCCGAGGCCCGGCGCCGCGGCCACGAGGCGCGCCTGCTGCGGTGCGCTCCGGGCGAGCGGGTGACCGTCGGCGCCCGGACCGCGCTCTGACGGGCACGCCGGCCCCGTCGCCCGCCCCGGGGGCCGTCACCGCTCGCCCCGTGCGTCGAGGCCGGTCAGCGCGCCGACGGGGTCCGGGTCAGGAGTGCCGCGGGGCCACCAGTCGTCGCGGCCCGGTTCGGACTCGTAGGCGTACCACAGGTGATCGCGGCCCAGGCGGAGCTGGACGTGGCCCCGGGGGTGGGTGAGGCGGTTGCGCCAGGGGCGGAAGGCGGGCAGGTCGGCGGCGAGCAGGAGCGGGCGGGCACGGTCGAAGCGGCCGGCCGGCGGGTCCCACGGCTCCTCCAGGACGGCGAGGCCCGCCGGGCCGCCCTGGCGCCAGGCGGCGACCGCGCGCGCCAGCTCGGCGGTGGTGCGCCCGGTGGCGGTGGCGAGGGAGGAGTACAGCGCGCGGGTGGCCGCGGTCAGGCCGGAGCCGGGGCGGGCGGCGGCGAGCCGCACCGCGTCCTGCCACAGGGTGAGCCCGCCGACCGGGTCGCGGCCGGTGGCGAGCAGGGCGTGGGCGCGGGCGGCGGCGTCGGTGGCCAGCTGGTCGAGCGCGAACGGGTCCGGGCCGCCGGGGGACGCGGGGTACACCGGGGGCTGCCCGGGGTGCGCGGGCGGGGGCGGCGGGGCCGGGAGCGGGGGCAGGTCGCGCGGGGCGAGGGCCTCGGCGGCCCGCACGCCGGGCAGGGGCTCCGGCTCCTTCTCCCGGGCGGTCCGGGCGGCACGGGCCGCGCTCAGCCGGGACAGGGCGTCGATCACCTCGCGCTCGCCGCGTCCGCGCAGCAGGAGCAGCACGAACGGGTCGGCGTCGAGCAGCCGGGCGGTCTGGTAGCACAGGGCCGCGGCGTGCTTGCAGGGGTGACCGGAGTCGGGGCAGCTGCAGTGCGGATCGAGGTCGCCGGGGCCGGGCAGCAGCGGGACCCCGCAGTCGGCGAGGGACGGGGGCATCTCCTTGTCCAGCAGGGCCGCGATGTGGCCGGGCCGGTCGGCGGCGGCGTCCAGGAACCGCTCCCAGTCGGCCTCCCGGAACGTCCGCAGCCGCACCTGCACGCGGTACGGCCGCGGCCGGCTGCCCCGCACGTACGCGAGGACGAGCCCCGGCGTGACGGTGATCGCGTCGACGTGGCCCCGCTCGGCGTACCCGCGCCCGCGCGCCAGCCGCGCGGCGTCCAGCGCGCCCTCCTCGAGCGCGGCCACCCACGCGTTGCCCCACCAGGTCCCGGCGAAGCCCGGGCCGTCCGAGGCGCGGGGCGGGAAGGCGGGGAAGGTGCGGCGCAGGTCGCCGTCGCGTGCCGGGGCGGCCATGGAGCGGGGGACGGCGCGGGACGCCGGGGGCTCCGGGGCGCCCCCGGGCTTCCGCTCCGGTGCGTCGGCCGGGGCGGGCGTGCGGAAGGCGCCGGTGGGCGACTCCCGGGCCTCGCGCGCCGCTCCCCCGCCCGTCCGGGTGCCGCGTGCGCCCGCCTCGTCCGCCCGGGTCTCGTCCGCCCGGGTCTCGTGCGTCCGGGCCTCGCCCGCCCGGGCCTCGTGCGTCCCTGCCTCGTCCGCCCGCACCTCGCGCACCCGTGCGTCGGTGGCACGGTCGCCGCGGGTGGTGCGCGGGAGGCGGGGGGCGGGGGACGGGGGGCGCCGTCGGCGGGGTTCGGCTCGCCCCTCCCGGTCCCCGGCCAGCGCGCGGGCGCGTACCTCGCGGGCCGAGCGCAGCGCCTCGCGCGCGACGTCCCCGGGGCGCTGCGCGGGGCGGTCCGCTGACCCCTCCCCTCCGGGTCCGGCAGCGGCGGACGCCCCGCCGGGCGGTGCGCCGCCGGCCGCCGGGGAGGGGGCCGTGCCCGGCTCCACGGGCGCGCCGGCGTCCTGCCCGCCGGGGTCGCCCGGGTCACCGGCCGCCGGCGCCGGGCCGCGCCGGGAGCGCACCGCCCGGCGCAGGGCCTCGCGGGCCGCGTCGCCCGGGCGGGGCTCCCGGTCCGCCGGCCGCCCGGGCCTCCGGGCCGCGGCGGGGACGGGCCCGGCCTGCGGGTCCGGGGCACCGGCGGCCGCCCGCTCCCGCGCCGCGCGCAGGGCCTCGCGGGCCTCGTCGGACGGGCGGGGGGTCATGCCGGCCTCCGCAGGGACACCAGGTCGGACAGGTCGCGGTCGGACAGTTCCGTGAGGGCCGACTCGCCGGAGCCGAGGATCGCGTCGGCGAGGGCGCGCTTGGACCGGAGCATCTCGGCGATGCGGTCCTCGACGGTGCCCTCGGTGACGAGGCGGTGGACCTGGACGGGCTGGGTCTGGCCGATGCGGTAGGCGCGGTCGGTGGCCTGCTCCTCGACGGCCGGGTTCCACCAGCGGTCGAAGTGGACGACGTGGCCCGCGCGGGTGAGGTTCAGGCCGGTGCCGGCGGCCTTGAGGGACAGCACCAGGACCGGGGTCGCCCCGCTCTGGAAGCGGTCCACCATGCGCTCCCGCTCCGGCACCGGCGTACCGCCGTGGAGGAGGTCGACCGGGACCGCGCGCCCGGTCAGGTGCGCGGTGATCAGCCGGGCCATCCCGACGTACTGCGTGAACACCAGGGCCGAGCCGTCCTCGGCGAGCACGGTGTCCAGCAGTTCGTCCAGCAGGGCCAGTTTGCCCGAGCGGGCGGCGAGCCGGTCGCCCCCGGCCCGGGCGTGCTCCTCCTTCAGGTACAGCGCCGGGTGGTCGCAGATCTGCTTGAGCGAGGTCAGCAGTTTCAGCACCAGGCCGCGGCGGCCCATGCCCTGCGCGGTCTCGATGGCGAGCAGGGACTCGCGGACCACCGCCTCGTAGAGCGCGGCCTGTTCGCGGGTGAGCGGCACGGGGTGGTCCGTCTCGGTCTTGGGCGGCAGTTCCGGGACGATGCCCGGGTCGGACTTCCGGCGCCGCAGGAGGAAGGGCCGGACCAGGCGGGCGAGGCGGTCGGCCGCCTCCTCGTCCTCGCCGGTCTCCACCGCGCGCGCGTGCCGGGCGCGGAAGGACTTCAGGGGGCCGAGGAGGCCCGGGGTCGTCCAGTCGAGCAGGGCCCACAGCTCGGAGAGGTTGTTCTCGACGGGGGTGCCGGTCAGCGCCACCCGCGCCGGGGTCCTGACCGTGCGCAGTGCCTTCGCCGTGGCCGAGTGGGGGTTCTTGACGTGCTGGGCCTCGTCGGCGACGACCATGCCCCACTGCCGCGCGGCCAGCACCGGCGCCGCGGAGCGCAGGGTGCCGTAGGTGGTGAGGACGAAGCCGCCGTCCAGCTCGTCCAGGGTGCGGTCCGGGCCGTGGAAGCGGCGGACGGGGACGCCGGGGGCGAACCGGGCGATCTCCCGCTGCCAGTTGCCGAGCAGCGAGGCCGGGCAGACCACCAGGGTCGGTTCGGTGCGGGCCCGCTTCAGGTGCAGGGCGATGACGGTGATCGTCTTGCCGAGGCCCATGTCGTCGGCGAGGCAGCCGCCGAGGCCGAGGGAGGTCATGAGGTCGAGCCAGGCCAGGCCCCGCAGTTGGTAGTCGCGCAGGGTGGCGTCCAGGCCGGGCGGCGGCTCGGCGGGCCGCACGCCGGCGGTCAGGCGGTCGCGGAGGGCGGCCACCGCGCCGGCCGGCACCGCCTCGACCGTCTCGCCGTCGACCTCCGCGCGGCCGGTGAGGGCGACGGACAGCGCGTCGACCGGGTCGAGCAGCCCCAGGTCCCGCTTGCGGGCCTTGCGGACGAGGGCGGGGTCGACCAGCACCCACCGGTCGCGCAGCCGGACGACGGGACGGTGGGCCTCGGCCAGGGCGTCCATCTCGGCCTCGGTGAGCGGGTCTCCGCCGAGCGCGAGCTGCCAGCCGAACCGCAGCAGGTCCCCGCTCTCGAAGAGGCCGGTGCCGTCGGTCGCCGAGCCGGGAGCCGGGCGGACCACCGCCGTGGCGGTCAGGTCCTGGGCGAGGTCCCGGGGCCAGTGCACCGCGACCCCGGCCGCGGCGAGCCGGCCGGCCGCCGCGCCGAGCAGGTCGTTCAGCTCGTCCTCGGACAGCGCCAGCACGTCGGGCACGTCCTGGTCGCGGAGCCGGTCCAGCGGCGGCCAGACGCGGGCCGCGCGGCGGACGGCGAGGGCGGCGTCCACACGCGCGCGGGGGCCGAAGGCGCCGTCCGCCGCGCCCGCCCACAGGGCGGCCGCGTCGGCCACGAGCGTGGGGTCGGCGAGGCTGTGCACCTGGACGACCGCCGCGCCCGCGGCGCGCGCGGCGTCGCCGCCCGCGGGGGCGCCGTCGAAGAGGTCGTACGCGGACAGGTCGAGGCGGAGCGAGATCCGCACGCCCGCGTCCATCCCGGCGGCGACCTCCGCGGCCCAGTCCCGGGCGCCCGGCAGCCGCTGGGCCTGCCGGGCGGCGAACGGCGGGCCGCAGGCGTACGCCGCGGCCGGGGTGCGGGGCAGCGTGTCGGCGACCGCGTCCAGGAAGGCGCGCACCAGCGCCTCCGGCTGCGGCAGCCTCAGGGGGCCGGGGCCGGGCAGCGGAACGGCGTGGCCCTCGTAGGGGAGGGCAGCGGCCACGGCGCGCAGGTGGGCCACGTCGTCCGGGTCGAGCGGGCCGGCGCGCCAGGCGTCGTGGCCGGCGGCGGTCAGGCCGGGCAGCAGCCGGCCGCGCGCCGTGAGCCGCAGCGCGTGCAGGGCGGCGGCGCCCCAGCAGGCGGTGGCGGGGTGGGCCGCGGGGTCGCGGCGGGCGCGGACCAGCAGGGGCAGCGCCTCCTCCAGGGGGAGCGAGAGGGCCGGGGTCGTCCGCCGGCGCACCCCGGCGCCGTGCGGGCGGACGACGGTGAGGTCGGTGCGGAGCGCGGACGCGGTCCCGCCGGACGCCTCGTCGGGCGGTCCGGGGGGTGGTGCCTGCCCGACGGGGCCGCCCCCGGGGTCGTAGAAGGCGACGCGTCCGTCGCGCGGGAGGGGGGCGGGCAGGAAGACGGCGGCGAGCCGGACGGGGACGTCCGCCCCCTCGGCCCCGACCGTGCCGCCGGGCCCGGTCCCGCTCCGCCCCACCGTCACGACCCGTTCGCCCATGTGCCTCGTCACCTCCCGCCCGCCTGCCGGACCACGTCCGTCCCCGACTCTACGGGCGGGGTCCGACAACCGGCCCCGGCGGCCGGTCCGGCGTGCGCCGGTCCCGGGCGGCACGGGGTCAGGGCACGGTGCGGGAGACGACGTACACCCAGGGATAGCCCGGTTTGTCGTGGTTGACGACGACCTCGTGGGTGGGCGCCGGGTCCTTCTGCTCGTGGACCAGGCCCGACCAGGTGCCGGGACCGTCGAAGGTCCAGCCGGTGACGTTCCGGTCGCGCTCGCTGATGGGGAGCTCGCCCCGCTCCAGGTCGTCCGGCCGCACGCCCATGCTGGTGAGGAAGGCGCTCAGGCCCGCGTCGGTGGTCTCGAACTCGACGTAGAGGCGGCTGGTCTTCCAGTTGTTGGTCTCGTAGTGCGCCACCCACCAGGCGGGGATCGGGACGGGCACCTGGTAGAGGCGGCGCTGCAGCTTCGACGGCCAGCCCTCGGTCAGGCCGGTCGCGGAGTACTTCGCCTCCTTGTCCTTGCCGCTGGCCCGGCTCTGGTTCGCGGAGATCACCAGGTACCCGGCGGGGATGCCGATGAGCAGCACGATGATCAGCAGGGTGAGCGCCCTGCGGCGGATCACGTGCCCGCGGTCCTCGGCCGGACGGGATCCGCCCGGGGCCCCCGTCCGCCGGGGGGGTCCGCCCGTCACAGCGACTCCTGGACGGCGCGCCGGGCCTGTGCGTAGTACCGCTCGTAGCGCTCGTACCGCTCGACCCGGCGGCGCTTGGCCCGGCGGAAGCGGCGGGCGACCAGGCGGGCGAGGTCGGCGGCGCCGACCATGCCCGCCTCGGGGCCGAGCTGGGCGCGGACGATGTGGGCCTCGGGGCGGTAGCCGCGGCCGGTGAGGTGCCGCTTGAAGGCGTCCCGCGCGGGGCCGATCAGCAGGTCGTCGGCGGCCGAGACCCCGCCGCCGACGACGAAGCAGGACGGGTCGAGGGCGGCGGCGAGGTTGGCGATGCCGACGCCGAGCCACTGCCCGATGTCCTGGAGCAGTTCGATGCACATGGCGTCGCCCTCGCGGGCCAGCTCGGTGATCATCGGGCCGCTGATCTCGGCGATGTTCCCTTTGACGTGCTCGATGATCCCGAAGGCGACCGGGGAGTCGGCGGCGGCCAGCTCGCGCGCCTCGCGGACCAGGGCGTTGCCCGAGCTGTACTGCTCCCAGCAGCCGCGGTTGCCGCAGGGGCAGCGGTGGCCGCCGGGGACGACCTGCATGTGCCCGAACTCGCCGGCGACGCCGTACTTGCCGCGCTTGACCTGCCCGTCCTCCAGGATCGCGCCGCCGATGCCGGTGCCCAGGGTGATCATGACGAGGTGGTCCTCGCCGCGCCCGGCGCCGAAGCGCCACTCGGCCCAGGCGGCGGTGTTGGCGTCGTTGTCGACCAGCACGGGCACGGACAGCCGCCCGGAGAGGCGGTCGCGCAGCGGCTCGTTGCGCCAGGACAGGTGGGGGGCGAACAGCACGCGGTTGCGGTCGGCGTCGACCCAGCCGGCCGCTCCGATGCCGACCGCGTGCACGTCGTGCCGGTCGGACAGGTCCAGCACCAGCTCGACGATGGTGTCCTCGACGACCTTCGGGCTCTTGGACTTGTCCGGGGTCTCCGCGCGGATCTTCTCCAGGATGTTGCCGTCGGCGTCCACGACGCCCGCCATGACCTTCGTGCCGCCGATGTCGATGCCCACCGTCGGGACCCGGGGCGCCGTCAGGTGGGAGCGGCGCTCCCGCGTGCCGACGGTTCTGAGGACCGGGGCCCGGCGGGATCCGATGGGGGCGGTGAAGTCGCGGTAGGTGCTCATCGAGCCCGATTCTGCCGCACCGCCCCGCCCCGGACCGAACGGGACGGCCGGGAAAGGACGCGCCGCACCGCGGTCGTCAGGACCGGACGAGCAGCTGGAACTCGAAGGAGTAGCGGGAGGGCCGGTAGGTGTGGGTGCCGAACTCCACCGCGCGGCCGGTGTCGTCGAAGGTCACGCGCTGCATGGTGAGCAGCGGGGCGCCGGTCTGCTCGCCGAGCCGTTCGGCCTCGGCCGCGGTGGCGGCGCGGGCGCCGATGGTCTGGCGGGCGCTGTGCAGGGTGATCCCGGCGGTCCGCATCAGCCGGTACAGGCCGGTGGCCTCGAGCTGTCCGGTCACCAGGTCGAGCAGGCCGGGCGGCAGGTAGTTGCACAGGTACGCCATCGGCTCCCCGTGCGCGAGGCGCAGCCGTTCGATCCGGTGCACCTCACCGCCCTCGGCCACCCCGAGGGCGGCCGCGACCTCGGCGGGCGCGGCGACGACGGTGTTGAGCAGGACCTTCGTGGCCGGGCGCTGGCCCGCCGCCTCCAGGTCGTCATAGAGGCTGCTGAGCTCCAGGGGGCGTTTGACCCGGCTGTGCACCACCTGGGTGCCGACGCCGCGGCGGCGCACGAGGAGCCCCTTGTCGACGAGGGACTGGATGGCCTGGCGGACGGTCGGCCGGGACAGGCCGAGCCGCGCGGCGAGTTCGATCTCGTTGCCCAGCAGGCTGCCGGGGGTCAGCGTGCCCTGCTCGATAGCGGCCTCCAGCTGCTGGGAGAGCTGGAAGTACAACGGCACGGGGGAGCTGCGGTCCACGCTCAGCTCCAACTGCACGGTCGGGTCCACTTCTTGTTTCGGCACGGCCCGAGCGTAGTCCCGTGCGCTGTTGACGGGAAGTCGTGTAGTCCGGTTGTCCGGACATGCGGATTGACAGGAGGGGAAGCGGGCCCCACTTTGTCTCCATGCGCATCGGGATCATCGGCACGGGCCGCATCGGCGGTCTCCACGCCCGCACCCTCAGCAGGCACCGCGACGTCGGCTCCCTGATCCTCACGGACGCGGACCCCGCGCGGGCCCAGGCGCTCGCGCACCGGCTCGGGGAGACGGCCGCGCCCGGGGTGGACGAGATCTTCGCCTGGGGAGTGGACGCCGTGGTGATCACGACGTCCACCTCCGCCCACGCCGAGCTGATCGGCCGCGCGGCACGGGCGGGACTGCCGGTGTTCTGCGAGAAGCCCGTCGCCCTGGACCTCGCGGGCACGTTACAGGCGATCACGGAGGTCGAGGCCGCCGGAACCGTCCTGCAGATGGGTTTCCAGCGCCGCTTCGACCCCGGTTACGCGGGCGCGCGGGAGGCGGTGCGCTCGGGCCGGCTCGGGCGGCTGCACACCGTGCGGGCGACGACCGGCGACTGCGGGCCGCCGCCGGCCGGGTACCTGGCGCAGTCCGGCGGGCTGTACCGGGACACCCTCGTCCACGACTTCGACATCCTGCGCTGGGTGACCGGGCGGGAGGTCGCGGACGTCTGCGCCACCGGGTCCGACGCGGGGCCCGCGCCGTTCCGGGAGGCGGGCGACGTCGACACCGGCGCGGCGCTCCTCACCCTCGACGACGGCACGCTCGCCGCGGTCACCGCGACCCGCCTGAACGGCGCGGGCTACGACGTGCGCATGGAGCTCGCCGGGGAGCGGGACCAGATCGTCGTCGGCCTGGACGACCGTACGCCGATCGCGTCCACGGAACCGACCGGGCCACCCCCCGCGGACCAGCCGTGGACCGGGTTCCTGGAGCGGTTCGGGCCCGCCTACGAGGCGGAACTGAACGCGTTCGTCGAGGTGGTGCGGGGGGAGCGGGCCAACCCCTGCGACGGGCGCGAGGCCCTGAGGGCGCTGCGGATCGCGGAGGCGTGCGAGCTGTCCCGGCGGGAGCGCAGGGCCGTCCGGCCGGCGGAGCTGGGGCACGGGGCGGGCGGGGCGTTCGACTGAGGCGGACCGGGCACGGCGCGGCGCTACCGCCCTTCGGCGTCCTCCAGGAGCCCGGCGTCGTGGGCGAGCAGGGCGATCTGCACGCGGTTGTTGAGGCCGAGCTTGGCCAGGATCCGGGAGACGTGGGTCTTGACCGTGGCCACGCTCATGAAGAGCCGGGCGGCGATCTCGGCGTTGGCCAGCCCCCGGCCGACCGCGACGGCGACCTCGCGCTCCCGGTCGTTGAGGGCGGCGATCCGCTCCCGTGCGTGCGTGCGCCGCGTGTCGGCGGCGGTGCCGGCCGCGTGCGCCATCAGCTGGCGGGTGACGGCGGGCGACAGGACGGGGTCACCGGCCGCGACCCGGCGCACCGCGGCGAGGATCTCGGCGGGCGGGGTGTCCTTGAGGACGAAACCGGCGGCGCCGGCGCGCAGGGCCCGCAGCACCTGCTCGTCGGCGTGGAAGGTGGTGAGCACCACCACCTGCGGGGCGTCCTCGCGCCGGCGCAGCATCTCGGTGGCGGCGAGCCCGTCCACCGTCGGCATCCGGATGTCCATCAGGACGACGTCCGGGCGGGTGCGGTCGACGAGTCCCCCGACCTCGCCGCCGTCGGCGGCCTCACCGACGATCTCGATGTCGCCGGCGCCGCCCATCATGAAGGAGAGCCCGGCCCGCACCAGGGGGTCGTCGTCGACGAGGAGCAGTCTGATCGCGGTCATGGGAGGTACGTAATCACGCCGGGGCGGGGCGTGGACATGCCGGGCGGCCGGTCCGCCGGGCTCCCGGCCGGGAAGTCGCGCCCCGGCGCGTCCGGTGCGCGGTTCACCGCCGCTCCCCCGCGCCGGTGCCGGGCTCCGCGCGTCCCCAGGGCAGCTCCGCCCGCACCTCGAACCCGCCGCCGGGCGTGGGCCCGTGGTCCAGGGCGCCGCCCGCCAGGGTGGCCCGTTCGGCGAGGCCGATCAGGCCCTGCCCGGCGCCGGGCACGGGCGGCACGTGTCCCTGGGGCGGGGGGTTGCGCACGGTCACGGTGAGCCCCTCCCCCGGGCCGCCGGCGACCGTCACGGCGACCTCCGCGCCGGGGGCGTGCTTGCGGGCGTTGGTCAGTCCCTCCTGGACGATCCGGTAGGCGGTGCGACCGGTGGAGGCGGGGACGGCGGCCGGGTCGGTGACCCGCTGCTCCAGGGTGACCTCCATGCCGGCCTGCCGGGACTCGGCGACCAGCGTGCCGAGCGCCGCGAGCGTCGGCTGCGGCCGGCCGGCGTCGTCGGACTCGCCGGCCCGCAGTACGCCGATGATCTCCCGCAGGTCCTGCAGCGCCTCGTGCGCGCTCTCCCGGATGACGCCCGCCGCCCGCGCGACCTCCTCGCGGGGCGCGTCGGGCCGGAACTCCAGGGCGCCCGCGTGCACGCTCAGCAGCGTCAGCCGGTGCGCGAGCACGTCGTGCATCTCCCGGGCGATGGCCTCGCGCGCGAGGCGCTGCGCCTGCTCGGCGCGCAGCCGGGCCTCCGTCTCGGCGCGCCGGGCCCGGTCCCTCAGGCTGAGCAGGAGCTGCCGCTTGGAACGGACGAACATGCCCCAGCCGACGATCGCGGCGAACAGCACCACGAAGAGGACGAGCATGGCGAGGTAGGGCAGGTCCGGGTCGGGACGCCACCAGAAGTAGAGCGGGACGGTCACCAGATGGGCGCCGCCCACCCACACCATGGACCGGAAGGGACGGTGCACGGCGAGCGTGAACAGGGCGATCACGGCGGCACCGCCGGAGGTCTCCGAGACGAAGCTGACCGGGACCATGACCGCGGCCAGGCCGAGCGGCCAGCGCCGGCGCAGCCAGACCGCGGCGCAGGACAGCGCCCCGAGCAGCTGGTCGACGGCGACCAGGGGCTCCGGGACGGAAGGGGTGTCGGCGAGCGTCACGGCGGCCGCCAGGCCCACGAGGACGGCCAGCAGGAAGCAGGAGAAGTCGACGATCCAGTCGCGCACGGTGCGCCGGGGCCGGCGCCCGGGGCGGGCCGTGTCGGGGTCGAGCTCGTGGACGAGGGCGGACGGGAAGAACCATCTGCGCCCCGTGAACACCGGGACGGCCTGCGCCGCCTTGTCACCAGTCACGGTCGACAAATCTATGCGGAGGGCGGTCCCCCCACGGCACCGCGGGCGGGATCACCGACCGAAGTCGCACCGCCGCAGACTTCCGTCGCACCGGACGGCACGGATCGCGGTCTTCCGCCGGACCGGTCCCGCCCCTCGGCCGATGCGGACGAGGGGCCCGTGGGGCGAGGGTCGACGGCATGAGGCAGTTGCTGGGATTCCTGGGTTTCATCGCGCTGGTGCAGGGGGTGGCCGGCCTGGTCACCGAGTTCTCCGACTGGCACTGGGGCCTCGTCCGGCGGGTCGGTCTCCTCGACGGCCACGAGGTCTACGCGAGCGTCGCCCTGCTCGTGCTGGGCGTCGCCCTGCTCGCCGCCGCGGAGAGCCGGAAGTCCGGCTGACCGCCGGCCGGACCACCGGGCGGGCGGCGCCCGCGGCCCGTCGGCCGTGCGCGAGGTCGGCGTCCGATCGCCGCCGGTTTTCCGGGGGCCGGGGCACTGGAATGGAGGCATGAACTCGACGACGAACTCCTCGGACTCCTCGAACTCCTCCCGGCTTCCGGACTCCTGCGGCCCCTCCGGCTCCTCGCGGACCCTGCACGGCAAGGCGGCCCTGGTGACCGGCGGCAGCCGCGGGATCGGCGCGGCGACGGCGCTGCGGCTCGCGCGGGAGGGCGCGGACGTGGCCGTGACCTACGTGAACGGGAAGGATGCGGCCGCGGACGTCGTACGGGCCGTCGAGGCGCTGGGGCGCCGCGCGGTGGCCCTGCGCGCGGACGCCGCGGACCCGGCGGAGGCCGCGGGGGCGGTGACGGCCGCGGTGCGGGCGCTGGGCCGGCTCGACATCCTGGTGAACAACGCGGGCGTCGGTCTGCTCGGCCCGGTGCAGACCCTGTCCGCCGCCGACGTCGACCGGGTCCTCGCGGTGAACGTGCGCGGGGTCTTCATGGCCTCGCAGGCGGCCGCCGCCCACCTGCCGGCAGGGGGCCGCATCATCACCGTCGGCACCTGCATGACCCAGCGCGTTCCCGGCCCCGGCGGGACGCTCTACGCGATGAGCAAGTCGGCCCTGGTGGGTCTGACCAAGGCCCTGGCACGGGAGCTGGGCGGGCGCGGGATCACGGCGAACATCGTCCATCCGGGTCCGATCGACACCGACCTGAACCCGGCCGACGGCCCCCACGCCCCCGGTCAGGCGGCCATGACCGCGCTGGGCCGCTTCGGTACGGCCGAGGAGGTGGCGGACACCGTCGCCCACCTGGCGGGGGCGGCGTACGTCACCGGTGCGGAGTTCGCCGTGGACGGCGGACACGCGGCGTGAGGCCGGGGCGCCGCCGAGGTGCCGTGCGCCGCGCGGGCCGCCCCCTCCCCGGGGGCGGCCCGCCGGGCCAGCCGCCCGGTTCCCGGTGGCGGGCGGCCGGGGCGGCGCGCCCCGATCGGTTCCGCGAACCGGGACGGCGCTCCCTCCGGGCGGAACGCGGCAACGCGCCGGCGGGCGGCCGACCGGCCGCCGGGTAGGCTTCTGGCCTCCCCCGCCAGTCCCGAAAGGAACGCGCCGTGCCGACGTCCAGCGCCAGCACCACCGACTCCGCCCGGTCCTCCGCCAGCGGCGGCGTGCAGTCCCTCGAGCGCGCCTTCGACCTGCTCGAACGGATGGCGGACGCGGGCGGCGAGGTCGGTCTGAGCGAGCTGTCCGCGAGCAGCGGCCTGCCCCTGCCGACCATCCACCGCCTGATGCGCACCCTCGTGGCCTGCGGGTACGTGCGGCAGCAGGCCAACCGCCGGTACGCGCTCGGTCCGCGCCTGATCCGGCTCGGCGAGTCCGCCTCCCGGCTGCTGGGCACCTGGGCGCGCCCGCACCTGGCCCACCTGGTGGAGGAGACCGGCGAGACGGCGAACATGGCGCTGCTCGACGGGGACGAGGTCGTCTACGTGGCACAGGTGCCGTCCAAGCACTCGATGCGGATGTTCACCGAGGTCGGCCGGCGCGTCCTGCCGCACTCCACCGGCGTGGGCAAGGCCCTGCTGGCCGGCCTCCCGCCGGAGGAGGTCCGGGCGCTGCTGGCCCGCACCGGCATGCCCGCCGCGACGGAGAAGACCCTCACCACCCCGGAGGACTTCCTCGCGGCGCTGGAGGAGGTGCGCCGCCAGGGGTACGCCGTCGACGACAACGAGCAGGAGATCGGCGTCCGCTGCCTCGCCGTGCCCGTGCCGGGCTCCCCCACGGCGACGGCCATCTCCATCTCCGGTCCCGCGGGGCGGGTCACGGAGGCGGCGACCGAGAGGATCGTGCCGGTGCTCCGGCAGGTCGCGGCGGAGCTCTCCGAGGTGCTCACCGCGTCGGGCGCCTGACCGCAGGCGACGGCCCCCGGTCCCGGTGGTCCGGGGCCCGGCCCCGCCCTGGTCCTCCTCACTCCCGGCGTCCCGTCGCGGGCCCGCGCACGGGCGCGCGTCAGCTCCGCGGCGGTTCCCCGAACAGCTCCACCGCGTCCCGCACCTCCCGCACGCCCCGCCGCAGCGCGCTCACCGAGCCGATCGCGCCCGCGACCAGCAGCAGCGAGCGGCGCAGCCGGGTGACCTCGGGACTGCCCCCGGCGGCCAGGGAGTCCAGCGCGGCCAGCTCCTCCTCCGCGATGCTCCGGTCCGGGAACTCCGCCGGATGCGCGGCGAGTTGCCGACGCAGCCGGGACACGGCGGACCGCAGCTCCGCCGTCCGCGGGTCCCCGCGACCGTCCCATGGGTCCACGCGACCGTCCCATGGGTCCACGCGACCGTCCCGTGGGTCCACGCGACCGCCCCGTGGGTCCACGCGACCGCCGGGCATCCGCCGCCGCTCCACGCTCCGCACCACACTCCACCCCCTGGCACGCCGTTGTGCTCCTCACCGCCCGGCCCCGGCACACCCCGCCGACCGGTCGCGCCAGTAAACGCCACCCCGGCGCCCTCGCGCCAGTCCGCTGCGTCATCGTCCCGCTCCGGAGCGTGACACCGCGGCCGGTGCGGTATGCAGGAGGCATGGCGGGCGACGAGGACCGAGTGGCGGGACTGCTGCTGGCCGCGGGCGGCGGACGGCGTCTGGGCGGGCGGCCGAAGGCGCTGCTCGCCCACCGGGGGCGGCTCCTCGTGGAGCACGCGGTGGGGGCGCTGCGCGCGGGCGGCTGCGCCCGTGTGCACGTGGTCCTCGGCGCGCGGGCGGACGAGGTGCGCGCCCGCGCCGCCCTGCCCGGCTGCGTGCTCGTCGACAACCCGCAGTGGGAGCGGGGCATGGGCACCTCGCTGCGGGCCGGACTGGACTCGCTGGCCGGGACCGGCGCGCGCGCCGCGCTGGTCTCGCTGGTCGACCAGCCCGGCGTCGGGGCGCGGGCCGTCGCCCGGGTCCTCGGCGCCTACGCCTCCCCGGCGTCGCTCGCCTCGGCCGCCTACGACGGCGTGCGCGGCCACCCCGTCCTGCTCGGCTCCGCGCACTGGGCCGGGATCGCCGCGGCCGCCACCGGCGACCGGGGGGCGCGCGCCTACCTGAGGGAGCACGCGGAGCACGTCGCGCTCGTCGAGTGCGGGGACGTGGCCGAGGCGTACGACATCGACACCGCGGCGGATCTGGCGCACCTCGAACGGGCGGCCCGCCCCGCGGGGACGCGCCGCCCGGCGGAACGTGGAACGTCCACATGAGGAAACCACCGTCCACGCACCGGAAGCGCTCGGCCCTCACCCGGGCGTCCCCCGCCGTCCCGGGCCGGCCGGTGTCCGCACCGGCGCCGTCCCCGCCGGCCGCCCTCGACGAGGACCACGCCGACTTCCTCACCCTGCCGGCGCACGAGCAGCTCGGGGCTGAGGCCCAGCCCCGCTACCCCTCCGAGTGCCCCAGGGGTTTCCCCGGGGCCACGCGGTCGCGGACGGCCCGCTTCACGGCCGTCGGCTCCGGGAAGCCCTGCTCGCGCCGGTCCCACACGACCTCGTCGCCGACCCGGACGACGAAGACGCCCCCCGTGCCGGGCCGCAGCGACAGCTCCGTCAGCTCCGCCTCGAAGGTCGTCAGCAGCTCCTGCGCCAGCCAGGCCGCCCGGGGCAGCCAGCGGCACCGGGTGCAGTACTCGATCTCCACCCGCCGTGCGTCCGCCCCGACCCGTCGTACGTCCGTCATCCCAGGTGCACCGTCCAGTCCTGCTCCGCCGCCGGCCTGCCGTGCAGGTCCGGGACCCGCTTGAGCCAGTCCGGGCGGCCCTGCCGCGTCCGCGCCGCGCGCCGGGCGTTCTCCTGCGCGAGCTCCTCGGCGCTCGGGAAGTCGGTGGGCAGCCAGTCCCCGGACGCCCGCACGCGCGCCTGGAGGTACCCCACGTACGCCTCCCGGGCCTCCTCGGGCGTGGCGAAGCCCGGCTCCTCCGCCAGCCAGGCGTCGGGCACCTCCGCGGTGACCGCCCGCAGCAGCTCCTCGGTCACCCGGGGGGCGAGTTCGGCGTCGGCGGCGCGGACGTCGGGGCCGTACCCGCCGAGGGCGTGGTGCCGGAAGTCGTACGCCTTGCGCGGGTCGGTGCCGTCCCAGCGGTGGTGGAAGAGGAGCGCGGCCCCGTGGTCGATGAGCCACAGCCGCGGGGGCGCGACGCCGAGGGTCGGCCAGACCATCAGGTTGGAGCTGTGGACGGTCCGGTCCACGTTCACGGTCAGCGCGTCGAGCCAGACGATCCTCCCCGCCTCCAGGGGATCGACGGGGAACGCCCGCGCGACCTCGGGGGTGAGGTCGCGGGCGCCCGGCAGGTAGTCCATGCCGAGGTTGGTCCCGGCGCTGGCGGCGTGCAGCTCCCGCACCTCCTGGTGCGGCTCGTCCCCGGCGATCCGCGGGTCGAAGCGCACCAGGACCAGTTCGGGGAAGCGCAGGCCCAGGGCGCGGGCCAGCTCACCGACGATCACCTCGGCGACCAGCGCCTTGCGGCCCTGCGCGGAGCCGGTGAACTTCACGACGTAGGTGCCCAGGTCGTCGGCCTCGAACACGCCGGGCACGGAACCGCCGGACCGCAGGGGGGTGACGTAGCGGGTCGCCGTGACCTCCCTCAGCATCCCGGGAGGTCCCGTCGTGCGTCCGTCCTGCCTTCCACAGCCACCTCCGAAGTGCTGCGCTCCGGGGTCGTCCCCGCGATCACCCCTGGGAGGGCCCGGGGATGTCCGGCCGGCACGCCCGTCCCCTTCCTCCCGGCGGTCCGCCGAGGGCGGTGCGCCCTCGCTCACGGACTCCGGTATGAAGTGAGCATAGTAACCGAGCGTGACAGCCGGAGCCGAACGGCCGGTCCCTCGTGGACGGACCACCCGGCGTCCCCCCGGCGGCGGCCGGCGGCCGGCGGGGTGTCGCGTTCAGAACACCAGCGGCAGTTCCCTGACCCCGGTCATGCTCAGGCTGGGGAGGAACCGGGGCGGCCGGTCCGGATCGCTCCGCAGGTTCGGGAAGCGGTCCAGCAGGATGTTCAGCGCCACCCTGCCCTCCAGCCGCGCCAGCGGCGCGCCGATGCAGAAGTGCGCCCCGCGGCCGAACGCCAGGTGCGGGTTCGGGTCCCGCGTCGGGTCGAAGGTGTCCGGATCGGTGAAGTGCTTCGGATCCCGGTTCGCCACGCCGAGGAAGGTCACCAGCAGGGAGTCGGCGGGGATGCGCTCGCCGCCGAGTTCGACCTCGGTCATGGTGGCCCGCGCCGTCCCCGCGAACGGGCTGTAGTACCGCAGCGCCTCCTCGATCGCCGCGGGCACCATGCTCCGGTCCTCGCGCACCCTGGCGAGCCACTCCGGATGGGTGTCCAGGCACAGGATCGAGTTGCCCAGCAGCATCGTGGTGGTGATGTGCCCGGCGATCAGCAGGACGTTGGAGAAGTTCACCACTTCGTTGTCGCTGAGGCGTTCACCGTCGACCTCGGCCTGGACCAGTTTGGTGATCAGGTCCTCACGGGGGTTCCTCCTGCGGTCCTCCACGTGTTCGCGCAGGTAGTCGCCGAGTTTCGCGACCTTCGCCATCGCGTCCTGGAGCCGCTGCCGCTGTTCCTCGGTCCGGTCGACGAAGGAGAACTCCTGGGTGGCCTCCATCAGCGCGCTCCCCCAGTCCCGGAACTTGTCCCGGTCCGCGGCGGGCACTCCGAGGAGTTCGGCGATGACGATGACCGGAAGCGGATAGGCCAGGTCGTTGACCAGCTCCATCCGGTTGCCGTCGGGCACCGCGTCGAGCAGCTCGTGGGTCAGCTCGGCGATGCGCGGTTCCAGATCGGCCACCACCTTCGGGTTGAAGGCGTGGCTGATCAGCCCGCGGAGCTTCTTGTGCTCCAGCCCGTCCATCTGGATGAGGTTCCCCTCGCTGAACTGATCCGCGCCCTCCATCATTTCCTGGGGGATGACGCGCTGGGTGTTCGAGGAGAACGTCGCGGGATTGGCCAGGACGTGCTGGACCTCCTGATAACCGTAGACGCACCAGATCCCGGCCTCCGCGTCGTAGCGCACCGGGGCCTCCGGCGCCTGGCCCCGCAGCCAGAACTGCGCCTCGTGGATTCCCCAGGTGTCGGCCATGGATGTCACGTTTTGCCACCCTTTGCTGAATTGTAGGTATGGATCCGCCGCGGAAGCCCGGGAGTGATTCCGTGAATGTCGCGCCGGCCTTCCGTGAAGCCGTCCGCAGGGATGCGGCGGAGAACTCCGTACCGGGTTCGAAGGATTCCCTGAGGACGCGCGCCGGGGATTCGGTCCGCTGTCCGCCGGCCGTATCGTCTCCCGCCGGTCCGGCTCCGTCGAGGACGGGGAATGCGGGCGACGCCGTGTTCATCACGCGCACCGGTTTCAAAATGCCGTCGTGCGGCAGGACGTTTCCGGGATCTCCCGGTGGAACCGATCGCAGGCGAACGGTTCCCCGCTCCCGCGCCATTGTGGGGAAAGCGCGGTGCACGGCCCGATGCCGCCGGATGATTCCCGGCCCGCGGCCGCCGCGGCCGGGACGTCCGTCCCGATGACCGGCTGCTCGTCAGGTTGGTGGCCGGCCGGAGCGAGGAGTACCTCTCCTGCTTCTCCGCGACTTCCGGCAAGGCAGGCGGCCGTCCATCAGGAGGCCATTCAGGACGTCATTCAGGACTCCGATCAGAGCGCCATTCAGGACGCCGATCAGGAACGGTTCCGCGAAGCCGCTACGCCTCGGGCTTGCGCGCGACGACCCGCTCGACGACCCCCAGTTTCCGCCGCTCCTGGTGTTCGATGATGAATCCGGCCTCCTTGACCAGCGGGAGCGGCCTGCGGGTCTGGTGGTCCCCGCACTGCCGCAACATGTTCTTCTCCAGCAGGCGCTGCCAGAAGAAGATCAGCCGGTGGTGACTGCCCACGTGGTCGAGCAGCAGCAACCGTCCCCCGGGCCGCAGCACCCGGCGCATGTCGGCGATCACCGCCCGGTCGTCGGGGACGCTGCACAGCCCGAGCGTGCAGACGACCGTGTCGAACGAGCCGTCCGGGAAAGGCATCGCGTGCGCCTCTCCCTCCCGCAACTCGACCTCCCGGCCCAGGGCGGCGGCACGGGCCCGGGCCAGGTCCAGCATGGCGGGGCTCAGGTCGAGCCCGGTCAACGACGTCCCGGCCGGATAGAACTCCAGGTTCCGGGCGGAGCCGATGGCGACTTCGAGAACATCACCCTTGGCCTGGCCGCACACCCAGGCACGCCCGTCGTCGAGCAGCATGCGCTCGAGGCGATCGGCGTCACGGTCGTAGCGGGGCGCGTAGTCCTGCCACATTTTGCGGAGCCGCTCGTTCTCGACAGTAACATCCGTCACGTCATTCCCCCTTGTCAATACCGCCCCATACCTGTTCGGGCTGGAACCTACCCGCCGTGGCGAGTTCCGCGCACCGGCTGTGCGGCACGAGGGCAGCGAACCGGCCAGATCCACTTGGTACCGGCATCCAGATCCACTTCGTGCGAGCAGACTGTGCCAGAAAGCGTTGCCATTGGCTACGTTCACGTATCACCTGTCCGTGACCGATCCGCAGTGAGCGGCCCCCTCCGGCCCTCTTCTCACCTGCGGCGAACCGGCCCCGGCCCACCGAAATCCTTTCCGCCGGCATCCCGCTTCACACAACCGCCCGTCCGGAGTTCGACGATGGCCGGAATAACACGGGCGGACCCGCGTCCACCGGCACGCGGGCGCGGCGGGGGCATCGCCCCGCCCGACCGGCGCGACGCCCCGCCGCAGCCGGGACAGCACATCTTCCGCCGGATGACGGCACATCAACCCACCATGCCGAGAAAGGCGTTCTGACCAGCAGGAATAACAGTGCGCAACAAAAAAGACCGGTGGCATCCCGCCCTTGACAGCCCGGATCTCATCAGTAACGATCAGCTCTCGGCGGCCAGCCCTCCGTGGTCGGACGCCGTAAGTCTGGGATTCTCGACGGGGGAGAGCCTATGGACGTCAACACACCTGCGTTACGACGAATAGCGTCTTTGGTCTCTCCTTACGGCCTCATATCGCGCACCACGGCCCTGCCGGTGGCCGACGGCGATCCGGATTTCGCCGTCCGCGTTTCCAGCATCGGTAATCCATCGAAGGTCCTGAACAGCCTGCGGGACTGGAGCAACGACGGCGACGTGGGGAATGTCGACGGTGTCGGCAGCGCCCTTTCCGGCGAACGGGCCAAGCTGGTGTCGATCGCCGAGGCTCTCGAGCGGTATTCGATCTGCTCCTGGCACGACGAGGACATCCTCGTCGCCTCCGAGGACGAACTCACCGAGGAATGCGTGTCGCCCACGCGGTGGCCCCGGTGTTCCGAGCGCGAGTTCGCCCGCGACGACTGCGGCCTGGTCCCGTACGACCCGGCCGTCCCGGTCAGATGGGTCCGGGCCTGGTCGCTCACCCGGCGGCGCCCCGTCCTCGTGCCGGCCATCGCGGTGTACCTCCACATGGCACCGCGGTCGCGGTCGGAGCGCTTCACCCGGGGCATCACCACCGGAGCGGCCGTCCACTCCGACCTGCACAGCGCGGTGCTCGGCGGGCTGCTCGAGGTCGTGGAGCGGGACGCGCTCTCGATCGCGTGGCTGCAGCGCCTGCGGTTGCCGCGGCTGTCGGTCGAGCCGGAGCGCCTGAAGCCGCTCGAACGCGCCTACCACGCGACCGGCACCGCTCGTCACCTCGACGTCCGGCTCTTCGACGCGACGACGGACTTCGGCATCCCCGTGGTGTACGCCGTGCAACTCTCGCCCCACGAAGACCGGCTGGCGCAGATCGTCTGCGCGACGTGCGACGTCGACCCGCAGCGGGCGGTGGCCAAGATCTACCGTGAACTCGCCGCCGTGCGCGTGGCGTTGCGTGATCGCGTGGACAGCCGGCCGGTGGGGCGGCCCGACGACGGGACCGTCAGCGTGGTCGGCTCGGCGGCGTACAACGCCTCGGCCGAACGGCGCGACGCCTTCCGGCACCTGCTGGAGGGCGAGCGGGACGTACGACACCTCGACGAGCTGCCCGACCTGTCCGCCGAACCCGACCCGCTGGCGACCGCGGTGTCCCGGCTGGCCGCGCGGGGAGCCGAAGTGCTCGTGGTCGACATCACCACGGACGAGGCGCGGCAGGTCGGCATGCACGCCGTCAAGGTGCTGGTGCCCGAGGCCATGCCCCTGTCGTTCATTCACAGCGAGCGGTACCTCGGCACGGACCGGCTCTACGCCGCGCCGACGGCGATGGGCCACGAGAGCCACGGCGAGGAGTCGCTGAATCCGGAACCGCAGCCGGCCGCCTAGACGGGAGAGAGAGCACGTGCAGTCCGAGCAATCGGTGGAATGCCTGTACCTGGTGAGGGACGCGTTCGGGGAGCAGTACGCCGACGCGTACCGGACGGCGGCATCGAGTCGGGTGACCGGCAGCGAGCTTCCCGACGACGCCCGGCTGTCGAGCGCCGCGATGATCGCGGCCGTGTACTCCGGGCAGGACGAGGAACTGCGTGACGCGCTCGACCGGCTCGGGTTCGAGCGGGGCATCCCGACGGTGGGAGTCGAACTGCTCCCGACGAGGATCGTGTGCGGACCTGCCGTGATCCCCGGTGCCACGGCCTGCTACTCCTGCTACCGGCGGCGCGTCGAGCAGCACCAGGATCCCGCGCGGACCGATCACCTGGGCGAGGCGACCCGGGGCCTGCCGGAGGGCTTCGGCCGGATGCACCTCGCGATCGCGCACGGTCTGCTGACACTGGCCATGGCCGAGCTGCGCACGGGCCCGGTGGGGCTCGGCGGCACGGTACGGAAGTTCGATCTGGTCGCGGGGACGCTGTCGACCGCGTCGACGGTGGCGGTGGACCGCTGTCCGCGGTGCGGTGCCCGATGGGGCGACCGGCAAACCGGCATCGGCGCGTTGGCCGGTCTCGCGTGAGGTTCTCGCTTTGGGGGAGGAGTGCAACCGATGGGTGCTGAGCTGAGGGCGGACACCCTCGGACGGGTCGCGCGCCGGGACAAGCAGATCGCTGTCCCCGTCCGCCCCGCCCTCCGCAGGGGCGTCCGGCTGCGCCAGTCCGGCGACGCCGTGATGCTCGACGGCGCGGACAAGCGGCAGGTCTTCACCGGGAAGTTCGCGCGCGACCACCTCGGCCGGCTGGCTGCCGCCTGTGACGGTGACGCCACGCATGCCGACATCGCCGCCGCGGTGGGACTCGACGAGGCGGTCGTCCACAAGGCCCTGGCCCTGTTGTGGGCGTCAGGGGCCTTGGAGGAGGGCGCCCGGGCCGGCGAACCCCCCGCGTCGCCGCCCGAGCTCGCCTGCCTGTTGTCACGGCTCGGCAACTCCACCGGAGTGAACCCGTCCTGGACCGACGCCGCGGCGAGGCTCGGCCGCGCCACCGTCCACGTGGCCGGCCACCGCCCCCTGGTGGAGGCCACGACGAGCTGCCTGAGCGGGGTGTGCGAGGTGGTCGACGACATCGATCGGCTGCCGGCCTCCGACGACGCCCTCGTCGTCTTCTTCGAGACCCGGCAGTCCCAGCCGGAGCTCGTCGAACTGCGGCGCCGATGCTGGCTGGAGAAGCGGTCACTGCTGCGCGTCCGGGCCGACGGCACCTCGATGGTCATGGGACCGTACGTGGACCCCGCGTTCACCCCGTGCCTGGAGTGCGGCGTGTCGGGCGAGGACGACCTGTCGGGCGATCCGCCGCAGCACGCGTACGACCTCATCGCCGGCCTCGTCGCCCATCACGTGCTCGCGCTCGTCTCGCGATCGATCCGGACCTACCTGCCGCTCGACGCGGGCATCATCGACCTGACCACCCTGTCGACGCGACACCGTCCGAGCGCGACCCGCCCCGGGTGTCCCACTTGCTCGTTCAGCGAGGGCCCGACGGCGTCCGTGCCGCCGTCCAGCGCGACGTACGAGGCGGCGGTGGCGTTGCCACCGCGCAGGTTCCTGGACCCCAAGGGGCATCTGGCCCATTTCCAGTCCTCGAACATCAAGCTGCAGTTCGAGTTCCGGAGCTGGCCCAGCTGCCCGCGGGTGGCGCTGCCCGAGGCGGACGTGTCGAGGTTGGCCGGAGCGCCGGCCGAAGGCCGGGCGGACCTCGGCCGGCCCGATGTCGCCCTCCTGCTCGCGACGGCGTTCGGCATCCGCGAGCGGACCGACGGATGGGTCCAGCGATGGACCGCGGCCGGCGGGAACATCGGCTCGGCGACGGCCTACGTGGTGAGCCGTGACGAGGCCGTGCTGCCCGTGGGCGGGTACGCGTACCGCGCCCAGGACAACTCCCTCGCACAGCTCACCACCGACAAGCTGCCGGGCGACCGGCCGCTGCTGCTGGTCGTCACCTCCAACCTCAAGAAGATCGCCGCCAAGTACGGCACGTTCGGGCTCCGGCTCTCGCTCTGCGACGCGGGCGTCGGACTGTCCACCGCCCGGAGGGTCACCGAACACCTGAACCTGGACCACTCGCTCGTCACGGAGTGGGACGACCACCTGCTGAGTGAGTACCTGGGCCTCTCCACGAGCGAAGAACCCATCGCCGCCGTCATGGAAGTGGGCTGAATCGATGCGATCCGACACGTCCATGATGCAACCGCTGCTCGACGGGTTCGCCACCCGTGCCCGTACGAGCGACGGCCGCGCGGCACACCGGTCGCCGAAGCCGTTCGCGGACGCCACGCCCGTCACCATCGACGAGACGGAGGCGGCCTCCGGGCACCCCCGCGATCTGGCCGCCACCCTCCTGACACGCCGGTCGTCCTTGCAGTACGCGGACGCACCGGTGCGCACGGACCTGGTCCTGAGCCTGGTGCGGAACGCGTTGCGGCGTGATTCCGACGGCTGGGCGCTCGATGACGACACCGGCCCGCTCGAGGCGTTCGTCTTCGCGCTGCGCAGCGAGGGCAAGCCGGCCGGGGTCTACCGGGTCACCGCGCGGGAGTCGTCGTTCATCGCCCCGGCCTCGGCCGTCGGGGATCCCGAACTCCTGGGGGTCCAGCGCGAGTTCGCCGACGCGGGCGGGATCGTCAGCGTCTACGCCGACATCGACCGCGCGGACTCGTGGGCGGGACCGCACGGCTACCGCCTCTGCGCGGTGCGTGCCTCCATGGCCCTCTACGACTTCCACCTGAGATGCCAGTCCCACGGCCTCGTCGGCACCATGTTCGGCGGATTCATCGGCTCGGCCGTCCGGAACCTGGTCCAGAGCGACGGCGTGACCCGGCACCCCCTGCTCGCCGCCACCTACGCCCACCCGGCGCCGTGATCGGCGGCCTCAGGCCGCGCCCGTTCCCCACCCCGTCGACGGTCAGCCGGCGACGCGACATGCTGCGCGACGAAAGTGAGTGAGTTGATGTCCTACGAGGGTGCGTCGCACGCGGCCGGTGTCGTCCTCGCCCGCCCGGACGTGTCCGCGCTGCGAACGAAGCACGGAGCATGGATCGGCGTCGGCTCCGCGTCCTTCACGATCAAGGGTGCGGCCGCCTTCGGCGTGGTCTCGACGCTGCTGGACCGGTCGGACGGCAGTCGCACCGGCCAGGACCTGGTCGGCGCGTTCCCGGCCGGGTCGCGCGCGGCGGTGTCGCGCGTGCTCGACGCGTTGGTGACCCATCGGTGCGTGACGGTCCTCGACGCGCCGATCGCCCAGCAGGTCACCGCCAAGGGCCCCGCGGCACAGTGGCTGATCCCGTTCTTCTCACAGCTGACGGACGAACCGGTGCGCGCGCTGGACCGCGTGCTCGCCACCACCCTCCACCTGTACGGCGGCGCCGACTGGCTCGGGCGCCTGCGCCGGCTGCTGACCGATCCACCGCTGTTCGGACTGCGGACCGAGTACCGCACCGTCTCGGACGAGGACCCGGTACCGCAGTGGGAGGACGCGGGCCTGGTCGTCATCGACGCGGACAGCCTCCCGTACGAACGCACCGTGCGGCTGCAGGACGCACTGCTCGACCGCGGCGTCCCGCACGGCATCGTGGGCGAGGCGGGCCGGCGCCGCTGGATCCTCTGGTCCGACGACGAGTCGACGGGTTGCTGGGCCTGCTTGTGCCGGTACGGTCGCACGGCGCGGCCCGACGCCCCGGCCGGCACCGTGCCGCCGGCACCCGACGACATCACCGAGGCAGCCGTGATCCACGCGATCTACCAGCGCGCCGCCGGGCTCGGTGAGCACGCGGCGGCAGCGGTGGCCATGCCCCTCGATTCGACCCCGCCGACGGTCAGATCGCATCCCGCGTGGTCGGCGGCGGGCTGTCGTTGCCACCGGGCGGTGGTGCCACCCGCCACCGGTGACCGGCGCGACGACGCGGAAGAGGCCCTGGTCCGCAGGAACATCGTCCATCCCGACGACGACAGCCGGCTGGACGACGACCACGAGCACATCATCGGCGTCCTGGCCGGCTGGACGGACGAGGTCGTCGGCCCCTTCCGTCACCTGGACGGGGGCGACCTGCCCCAGGTCCCGTTCGGACGGGCGCGGGCCACCCTCCTCCTCGGACCCGACGAGGCGCACGAGATCACCGCCGCCACGTTGTCGTCCCGGGAGGCCCTGTACCAGGCGGCGCTCAACGGCCTCGAACTCCTCGCCGCGCGGCACGACGGACCGCGGCCGACCCTCAGCGCCGGATGGAGCCTGGACGAGGCGATCTACCGTGCCCTGCTGAGGCAGTCGATGCTGGCGCCGGCGGACGACGCCGCGTTGGTGCCGGTGTCCGACGACGACCTGGGGCACGACGAGTGTGCCGTGTTCAGCCGGTACATCCAGCGGGGTGTCGAGCGCACCGGTGGCGGCGAGGCGCTGCGGTGGTTCGGCACCCGCCTGCCGAACGGCGTCCACCGGGTCCTGGGGCGCGCCACCGGGAAGGCGGTCACGCAGGGCGCGGGCGCCTGTTACGCGGAAGCGGTGTCGGCGGCGTTGCTCCGGTTCGTCAACGACGACAGCGCCCTGGTTCCGCTCAACCCCCACTTCCGTGACTGGAGTGAGGTGTGGCGGCACATCGCACGGCCGCGGTACGCGGAGGTGACCGCGCACACGGTTCCCTTCGCGCGGCAGCAGGTCCGACTGGTGGAGGTGGCATGAGCACGGAAACGCACGTCCCGCCCGCTGCGGACCTCGTCCCCGCCCTGTTGGCCGACGCCGGCGCACCCGCGCCCGCGGAGGTGCTCCTGGGCTCGCTGACCGACCCCGCACGGGTGCACGCCGACGCGGGCGGGTCGGGGCGGAGCATCGCCGTGCTGTTCTGGTGCGGCAGCGTCTACGTCCTGGCCTACGGTCCGGCGGACGAAGGGGGCGGCGGGTGCCCGCGGTGCCTGGCGTCGTCCCTCACCCGGCACGTGGACTCCGCCGACCTGCCGTCCCAGGAGGCGTCCGGCAGCGGTTCCGCGGGAGGCGCGCACAGCCACGCGCTCTGGCAGCAGGCCGGTCCCGCGGTGCGCGCGGTCGTCACTCGGATCGCGGCGCTCTTCCTGCGGGAGAACTCGCCCGCCGGCACGCTCGCCGTGGTCGACCGGGCCGGCGGCACGGTGCGACAAGGACTCGTACCGCCGAGGACGGGGTGCCCGGCATGCCGGCCGGCGGCGAGGGCCACGACCACGGTCGCCTTCGGCTCCACGCCCGAGCTGCTCGAGAAGTCCGACGGTGCGCTCCGGGCCAGCCGCCCGCTGCCGCCGACCCTCACGTCCGACTACCTGGGGCCGCACTCGCTGTTCCGGGAACCGCTCGCCGATCTGGACGGCCCCCTCCCCACGGCGCAGGTGGGCCTGCCGCTGGGCAACGGCGTGCTGGAGCCCGGGGTCGGACGCTCCCGGAGCTTCGCCAAGAGCCGGACGACCGCGGTGCTGGAGGGCCTGGAGCGTCTCGCGGGCTTCTGCCACCAGCCGGTCGACGGCACCGTGGAGGCCTCGCTCTCGGAGCTGGGGACACGGGCCATCGATCCCCGCACCCTCGGCTACCACTGCGCCGACCAGTACGCGCGCGAGGACTTTCCCTGGACGCCGCTGGACGCGGCCGAAACGGTGGAATGGGTCCCGGTCACGCCGCTCGGCGAGGGACCCGCCCGGTACCTTCCGGAGGTCGCGCTGTCGTGGGTGCGCCGCCCGGAGGCACGACAGCCGTTCTTCTACGACACGTCGAACGGCTTCGCGCTGGGCCAGAGTTACGAGGAAGCGACCCTGCACGGGCTCTTCGAGATCGTGGAACGGGACGCGTTCCTGCTCACCTGGTACCGCAAACTGCTCCTCCCCGAACTCACCCTGGGACCGGCCGACGGCGACATCAGGGACCTGATGGAGCGCGTGGAAGTCGTCACCGGATTCCGGGTCCGCCTGTACTGGGCGACCTTGGACATCGAGGTCCCGGTCGTGCTGGCGCTCGCCCAGCGCGACGCGGACTCGGGTCCCTGCACGCTCGTGTCGACCGCGGCCAGCCTGTATCCGCGGGCGGCGGCCGAGTCGGCCATCTTCGAGGTGGCCGCGCGCGTGGCCTCCATGAGGTACGTGTACGACGACGACCCGGAGCACCGGCAGCGGCTCGCGGAGGACTACGACTCGCTGGTCACCATGGACGACCACAGCCTGCTCGGCGCGCTGCCCGCCTCCCGGGAGTGGTTCGCGTTCCTGACGACGCCGGACCGGCCCGAGGTCAGTCTCAGCGCGGCGGCCGCGGCAGCCCCGGTGTTCGGCACCCTCAAGGGTGACCTCGACTACGTGCGCACGCAGATCGAGGCCGTCGGCCATCACGTCTACGCGGCCGACCTCACCACGCCGGAGCTGCGCTGGCGCGGGCTGGTGTGCACGCGCAGCTTCGTCCCCGGATGCCTGCCGATGACGTTCGGGCACCGCACCAGGCGCATGGAGGGGCTGCCGCGCCTGCACGGCGGACGGCTCCCCCGTCCCTCCCTGCTGCCCGACGACCAGACCCCGGCGGACGTCCCGCCGCACCCCTTTGCGTAGCCCGCTGGTAAGAGAAGGAGAGCCCTTTCGTGCGATCGGATGAGCATGCGGAGCCGCCGGCTGAGTCCACCGCGAGAGTCAGCCCCTACGTCCTCTTCCGGCGTAGTCGACTGCCGGTGACCGAGCTGGAGGGCCTCCGGTTCGACGAGGCCTGGGCGCGGATCGAGGAGAGCCGCCGTCTCCGGACGGAATGCGCGCGGCGTGCGGAAGAGGTGTCCGACCGTCTGGCCGGGTTCGTCCCGCAGGTGGACGAGTCGGTGCGCGCCGATCTCGTCCGGCTGCGCCGTGACGTCTACAACCAGCGTGCCGAGCCGGCGGCGCGGCGGATCGACGTCGTGGAACCGCACCTGGACGCGGACACGGTCGCCGGGCTGCGGGAGTGGTTCGACCTCGTTCAGCGGACGCGGCGCTGTGAGGACGAGGCACGGTCGCTGTTCGACGCGAGGATGCAGTCGGCACGCGCCGGTTTCGCCCGGCTCTTCGAGCACGACTCGATGGCGAGGAGCATCCAGCTCTCGGGCGACCAGCTCTACGAGAGCCTGCGCCGGTACACCTCGGGCGAGATGGGTCCGGTCAAGCCGAGCCGGTTGCGCGTCCTCGAGTCCACGCTGGTGAACTTCGCCTACCGCGCCGCGCTGAAGCCGTCGCCCTTCGGCCGGTTCACCGAGGTCGGAGCCTTCCCCACGGATCTTCCCGAGGCCGGGCCCGCCGTGTCCGAGCCCCGGACGTACTCGACGTCGACGCTGAACCGGGTGCTGGTGAACTGGCTGGTCGCCGGACTGCGACGGGTCGACGGCGGCATCGACCTCTGCCAGGTGCTGCTGAACTCGTCGCTGCGCGCGGACGACAGGACGATCGAGTTCATCGGGCTCGTCCCCGACGCCGGCGGGGAAGGCCTCTCGGAGACGGTCGTCAGGCTCAAGCGCGACAGGGTCGTCAACTGCATCCTGACGGTCCTGGCCTCGGGCACGGCGTCGGTGCCCGAGGTGCTCCGGGCACTGACGGAGCTGACCGGCAACGAGGAGGCCGGCCGGAAGGCCCTGCGGGCGATGCTGCGGCTCGAGCTGCTGTACGTCAGCCCCGGCTTCGACGAGCAGGACCCGGAGTACTCCGAGAAGCTGGCGGGGGTCCTGAGAGCCGGGACGACCCCGCCCGTGTCCGCGTTGAGCGGTCACCTCGACACCCTCGTGGAACTGGAGACGGCGCTTTCCGACGCGCCCACGGACAAGCGCAGGTCGCTGCTGAGCGCCGCGGACAAGGCCCTCACCGGCATCGCCGAGGTCTGCGGGCTGGAAGCGCCCCCCGCCGAGATCTCCCGGGCGCCGGTGTACGAGGACCTCTGGACGCCCGACCGTCCCGCCACCTGGAACCGGGAATCCGTGGCCAGGAGCGTTCCCGCGCTGGAGAGCCTGTGGCGGCTGTCGTCGGTGCTCGACTACGGCCACACGAAGCGGCTGGGGGTGTACGCCTTCGCGGCGGACACGTTCGGCGACCGGGAGACCGTGCCCTTCCTGACGTTCTTCGAGAAGCTCGTACAGCTCTCGGACGCCGAGCAGGACGCGGTGTTCTGGGGGCGTTACTCCCCGGCGGCGGAGACCTTCGTCGCGCAGCGCGACCAGGCCCTGCGCGACATCGGCGGGCAGCTCGTGCCCGAGGACGGCGTCGTCCGGATGACCCCCGAGGCCCTCAAGGACGCGTGCGCGGGCGTGGAGGACTGCGTCGACCCCGACTCGATCACCTTCCGGGTCCAGTTGGCGGGCGGCGCCCCGTCGCCCGAGGTCGTGGTGAACGGCGTCCTGACGGGGTACGGCGTCTACTTCTCGCGCTTCAGCTCGTTCATCGAGGGCTCGGCCGCCGAGGGCTGGACGCTCCGGTCGGCCGTCCGCGAACACCTCAGGAAGGCGTTCCCCGGGCAGGTGGACCTCAACATGGTCGCCGGGCTCAACTTCAACCTGCACCCGCCGCTCACCGACCGGGTGCTGAACTACCCCGGCACCTGGCCCACCTCGCCGGAGATGAAGGCCTACAGCCTCGACAAGCTGATGATCCGGATCGACCACGCCCACCGCGGGCTGTTCCTCTGGGACCCCGAGCTCGACGAGCGCGTCCACCTGACCCCCATGAACTTCCTGCTCCCCATCGTGGTGCCGGTCCTCTACAACCTCATAGAGGTCCTGAGCCCGACCATCCGGTACAACTACGCGCCGATGGACGACATCGGGCGGGCGATGGGTCACCGCGGGTACCCGGGCTCGTCCCCCCGGCTGGTGGTCGGCGACGTCGTCGCCAGCCGCAGGACCTGGACGGTGCCCGCACGCGAGATCCCCGAACTGTCCGAGCTGAGCAAGGACTCGTACCCGGCGCTGCTGCGCTTCGACCAGTGGCGCGTCGAACGGGGCCTGCCCCAGCACGCGTTCGTGCTGACTCAGCGCCTGGACGAGTACAACCTGCTGTCCGGGCTGGTCGAGGAGATCCCACGGGACTGGACCGACTTCAACCACCTGCACAGGGCCAGCGTCCACAAGCCCATGTACGTCGACTTCCGCAATCCGTATCTGGTGCGCAGCTTCGCGAAGACCGCGCTGACGCGGGACGACGTCTACGTGTCCATCCGAGAGTGCATGCCGGCGACCGACGAGTACGGCGGCTCAGGACCGGCAGCGGCAGAGGAGTTTTTCGTTGAGCTCTACAGGGACTGAACGTGACGCCGAGTGGCGGCCGCTCCACATCCATCTGCCGATGTCCCTCCAGCCCACCTTCCTGCGGGACGTGATCCGTCCGGTCGTGCGGGACGCCGGGATGCGGGACCGTTTCTGGTACTTGCGGTACTGGCAGGGCGGTCCGCACATCCGGCTCAGGCTCCACCGGGCGTCGGACGAGACCGTCGAGTCGGTGCGCGGCATGCTGGCCGCGGCGATGCCCACGCTCGACGCCGAGCAGGCCGCCGAGTACGAGGAGCAGTCCTCCCTCCAGCCGGGCCTGGCCGATCTCGAAGGGGCGGAGCCCGAGGAGGTCAGGGCGCCGGGCACCATCGAACCCGCCCCCTACTCGCCCGAGTACGCGAAGTACGGCGGGACCACGGGACTCCGCATCGCCGAAGAGCTCTTCCGCTCCACTTCGGCCGCGGTGCTGGATCTCCTCGCCGACCGGTCGGACCGTGAACTCAAGGCGTCGCCGGCGGGCCTGGCCATGCGCATCATGGCCATGTCCCTCAAGGGCTCCGGGCTGGACGTGGAGCAGAGCCAGGACTTCCTCAGCGCCTACGAGGAGGACTGGCTCAGGTGGGTGCCGCCCGGTTACGAGGAGCGGTGGGCGGCCGTGTACGAGAAGACGCGGAGCAGGGTGACGAAACTGTGCAGCGCGGTCTGGCACGACGGAGCCACCGACGTCTTCCACGACATCTACGCCACTGCGCTGAATTCCACCCTCTCGGCGCAGGAGAAACCGACGGGGAGTGACCTCGCGGAGCTCACGCTCGAAGGAACCCCGTACGCCGGCTGCCTGGCCAACTACATACACACGACCAACAACCGCCTGGGGATCCTTCCGGCCGCGGAGGCTTTCCTGGCGTATGTCATCCGGAACTCGCTGACCGAACTGCGGGCGCCCCACAGGGTTTGACCGGAGCGTAGGAATCCGCTCGTGACTATTTGGATTTCTTGGCTCTTGTCACCACAACTACCGCTATATGGCGGTAAGATGAAAAGGTACCGGAACCGAACAGGAGGTGTTTCAAGTGGATGCCGTAGAGCAGCTCGACCTGAACGCGCTGGAGATCTCGGATCTGATTGAGGACTCGAGCTACAGCGACGAGACGCTGTCGCAGGTCATGGCGGCTTCGTGCACGACCACCGGCTGCACGACCAGCTCGTCGTCGTCCTCGTCGTCCTGACCGGACAGCTCGACACGTCGCTGTCGCCGGGCACCATTCACGGAATGCGTGCCCGGCGGCAGTGACCCACCCTCCTCTCTCGTTCGTGGAAGGGGGTAAGTCAAATGGAGTTCACCGAAGAGCTCGACCTGAACGCGCTGGAGATCTCGGATCTGATTGACGATCTGAGCCACAGCGACGAGACGCTGTCGCAGGTCATGGCAGCGTCCTGCGTCGGCACCGCCTGCGCGACATCATCGTCGTCCTCTTGATGGGACGGCGAGGATAGTTGCTGTCGCCGGGCGCCATTCGCCGAATGCGCGCCCGGCGGCAGTGACGTACCCGGAGGTACGTATTGTGCATGTCTTTGTGACCATCCCGCTCGACGGGGGCGACAGAACGCTGCCGCAGGTGACACGCGGTTTCCTCACCGACCTGTTCGGGCCGGCCCGGACCTCCTGGCCGGGTGACTTCTACTTCGTGCGCACCTGGGACCGGACGACCGGACGCGACTGCCTGCAGATCAGTCTCGCGTCCGCCACGGCCACCGCGGACGAGGCCCGCGACCGGGTGCAACGCGCGGCGGACGGCCACGGCTTGCGTCCGGCCACGGCGGAGGTCCCGTTCGAGGAGATCCCCTCCCCGCTGTGGAACTCCGGGATCGGCGGGGCCGGGTTCGACGCCGCGGCGAAGCGCCTCTACCGTGCCGTGGCGCCGGTCCTCGCCCGCAGCGTGTCGGCGATCGGCGGCGACACGGCCAAGGCCTACCTGATCGCGCTGCGCCTGATGGTCGCGAATGCGGGCGCCACCCTCCTGGAGTCCGAGCAGCGGCGGATGTCGTCCCGCGACTTCGGCGAACTGCTCAGCCTCCGCCTGCTCAGCTACCGCTCACACTACGAAGGCGCCAAAACCGCGCAGGCCAAGGACCCCGATGCCTTCGAGCGTCGTTGTGCCGCCTATTACGAGAAATTCGGCCCGGCTGCCCTGGAGTTCATCGGCGACTGTGCCTCGACTCCGTTGCCCGCCGCCGACGACCAGCCGGCCCGCGCCTGGGTGGACGTCGTCCGGCAGCACTTCGGCACCCTGCGCGACGAATGCCGCGCCGGACTCGTCGTCCACGACGGGCCCACGCTCGACGACTTGCACCAGACCCCCGACTCCGCGTTGTCGCGCAGCAGCTTCCACTCGAAGGAACTGTCGCACGAGATGTCGGAACTCCTGCACCGGAACCCGGATTTCCTGGCGTACCGGGTTCAGACGAGCCTGCTGTACAGCTGTCTCCACACCATGGGATTCAGCCTGGCCGAGCGGTTCCTCTTCTGCTACCTCCTCGCTCGCGCCAACGAGGAGCTGTCAGGGAAGTCGACCGACGAACTGGCGCAGGGACTCGACGCCGTCGCCAAGGAGCTCGCGCATCAATAGCTCTCTCACCGAAATCCGTCTGGATCTGGCTCCGCACGCCTCCAGCTACGCAATGGTCCGGCCGAAATAGACCTCAACGGAGGGGAATCATGCACATTGTGCTCGCTAATGTGCCGTGGAGTCCGATCGGTTTTCCATCCCTGGCACTCGGGCTGCTCAAGCAGCTCACGCTCAAGGAGTTTCCCGACGCCCAGGTCGACGTGGTGTACGGGAACCTCGACTTCGTGGACTGGATCACCTCGCGCCGCCCCGATTTCAGCTACGAGGACTACCGGTACTACGACCTCGAGAGCTGCTACATCGGGACCGGTGACTGGGTCTTCTCCTCCGCCCTCTACCACGACCCGAAGTGGAAGGTGGAGGAGTTCCTCGAGAAGTTCGGCCCCCAGGCGGCGACCGAGCCCGGGCAGGACCTCGCGCACGGGACGACCGAGGAGAAGCGGACGCAGACCACGCTGTGGCTGCACGAACACGTCGAGGAGTTCACCGACGAACTCGCCGAGCGGATCGCCGCCGGCGAACCCGATGTCGTCGGCTTCACCACCACGTTCCAGACCCTCACCGCGTCCCTGGCGGTCGCCCGGCGGCTCAAGGAGCTGTCTCCCCGGACGGTGACCGTGTTCGGCGGCGCCAACTGCGAAGGACCGATGGGTGAGGCGCTGCACCGCAACTTCACCTTCATCGACTACGTGGTCCGCGGTGAGGGCGAGCTGGCCTGGCCGGGACTGCTGCGCTCCCTGCGCGAGGACGAGCCGTCCTTCGGGACCATCCAGGGTCTGTGCTGGCGGGACGAGAGCGGCAGCTCGGTGTACAACCCGGTGAGCACCAAGCCGCTGCCGCCGGCCGCGATGGTCCTGCCCCACTACGACGAGTACTTCGAGCAGTTCGCGAAGTCACACGCCCGGTTCTGGCTGGAGCCCCGGCTGGTCCTCGAGAGTTCCCGCGGCTGCTGGTGGGGCGAGAAGCACCACTGCACCTTCTGCGGTCTGAACGGCGCCAGCATGATGTTCCGCAGCAAGCGGCCGGACCAGTTCATCGACGACCTCGTGACGCTCACGAAGCGCCACAGGATCCTCGACGTGATGATCGTGGACAACATCCTGGACATGGCCTACCTGGACTCGCTCCTCCCCCGGCTCGCCGAGGCGGAGCTCGACCTGCGGCTGATGTACGAGATCAAGGCCAACCTGCGCTACGAGCAGCTCGAGACCATCGCGAAGGGGGGCGTGGTCTGCATCCAGCCCGGGGTCGAGAGCCTGAGCAGCAAGGTCCTCAAGCTCATGGACAAGGGCGTCTCCGGCTGCCTGAACGTGCGCATGCTGCGGGACGCCGAGTCGCTGGGGCTGACCGTCATCTGGGCCTACCTCTACGGTTTCCCCGGGGAGACGGACGAGGACTACGCCAAGATCATCGAGCAGTTCCCGAAGCTGCACCACCTGGGCCCGGCCGGCGGTGACGACCGGCTCGCGGTCCAGCGCTTCGCCCCGTACTTCGAGAACCCCTCGCTCGGCTTCCAGGAGCGGTGGGCGGCCTCCCAGTACGCGCTCACCTACGCCCTTCCCGAGAAGGAACTGTTCGACATCGCGTACATCTTCGACGCGACGCACCAGGGCATCGGGAACGACATGGCGTGGAAGCTGAGGGCCGGGCTGGACGAGTGGCGCAACCAGCACTGGCGCAGCCAGCTGTCCTACTTCGAGACCGACGAGGGCATCACCGTCACCAACACCCGGCCGGGCTTCGACTGGGACGTCGTCCAGCTCACCACCGACGTCGAGCTCGCGCTCTTCCACCTGCTCGACCAGCCGCGGACGCTCGAGTACCTCGAACGCACCTGCGCGAAGCGGTTCGGGCAGACGGACGTCGGCGCCGTGATCGACCGGTGGATGGAGCTGGGCCTGATCTTCACGGACGACGGCCGCATGATCCACGTCGTCACGAAGGACCGCAACCAGAGGTTCATGCAGATCCAGGTGGGCCGGGGGCTGTCGGCGGCCGACCGCCCGTCTCCGGCGCCCGTGGCAGTGTGAGGGGCGAGCCAGTCATGAACGATGTCGCGACCATTCCCGGCAGCGGGTTCGATGTCCGGTTCAGCCTGTGGCGCCACGGTGACCCGGCGGTGCGGGCCATGCCGGACATGCACCTCGGCGACCGCGTGCTCGGCGAGGACGCCGCGGACGAGGCGCGCCGGATCCACGAGTCCGGTGCGCGGTTCGTGTCGGTCGAGCCCGTGGTCGACCTCAGTGGGCGGCCCGGGACGGAGCACATGATCCCCGTGCTCTCCTTCCTCCGCGAACTCACCAGCTACGGCGTGGAGGTGGACTGGCGGGCGCGCCTGGCGGCGGACGGTCCCGAGTGGTGGGTGTTCAGCCACCTCTTCCCCCCGTCGGTCCTGGAGGGTCCGCACGGTGACGAGGTGCTGGCCGTCTGGAGGGCGAGGTACCACGTCGGCCGGTGCTTCCTGCGCCGGGGGCCCGGGTTCGTGCAGATCCGGGACCGGCGCCACGCGGGCCTGCGCCGGCTCACGGTCTCGGACGACGCCTACGTCCGCGCGATCGAGTCGTTGCTGGCGGGCCGCGGGGAGGACTCCGTCCCGGAGAAGGCGGCGGCGGTGTTCGAGAAGCAGCGCCTGCTCATCCGGATCGGCGGCGGTGTCTGGTGGGCTCCGTACCGGCTGAGGCGCTGGGCCCTGCCGTCCTGGGAGGTGTGAGCGCGCGGGCGGGACCCGGCGGGGAACGCGACGGTGGGCAGGACGGGGTCGTACGGAGGCACAGCATGTACATCAGCATTGTCATATGGAACCTGGAGAAGTCGGACGCCACGGTCGAAAGCCTCCGCGAGTACCTCCGTGACTACGCGGTGGACGCGTTCTCCACGCTCAAGGGGATGCGGATGAAGACCTGGTTCGCGGACGCCGAGAGGGGCTACTGGGGTGCGGTGTACCTCTGGGACGGCGCGAAGGTGGGCAACCCGCTGTCGGTGAGCCGGGCGATCGAACTCATCGGGTACCCACCGACGACCACGAGCGTCTTCGCGGTCGAGGCGATCGCGGAGGGCGTCAGCGAGATCGAGTCGTTCGTGGGCGTCGGCCGCGCCTTCGAGGAGGTCTCCGCCCCGGACCCGGCCGGCGGATCAGCGTGAGCGGTCGGCCGTGAGGTTCCGGCCGATTCGCTCGTGCAGCGTGATGCCGAGGGAGACGGACACGTTGAGGGACTCGGTCAGGCTGGTCATGGGGATGGAGACCGAGGCGGAGGACGCTTCCTCGAACAGGTCCGAAGGCCCGCCCTTCTCGCTGCCGAACAGCAGGGCCAGCCGGTCGGGGATGGCCCCGAGGTCCTTCACGGAGAGGTCGCCGTCCGCGCTGAGCGTCATCATCCGCAGACCGCTCTCCCGGATGAAGGCGACGGCCTCCTCGCGTCCGGAGAGGACGACGGGGAGCGAGAAGACGTAACCCCGGCTGGCCCTCTGCAGACGCCGGTCCGCGATGCTGGTGATGTCGCTGTCGACCAGGACGATCCCCGACGCGCCGAGCGCGAGCGAGGTCCGCACGATCGCGCCGATGTTCCCGACGATCTTCACCCCGTCGAGGACGACGACGTCCCCGCTCCGGCTCGCGATGTCGCCGAACCCGGCCGGGCGGGGGACGCGGGCGATGCCGAACGTCCTGGGCTTCCTCTCCCCCTTGAACAACTGGTTGACGATCGACGAGTCGATGAGGCGGACCGGTACGTTCCGCTGCCTGCACAGATCCAGCAGCCCGGGCGGGAAGGGACTGCTGTCGCTGCCGTAGACCTCGATGAACTCCACGCCGGCCGCGATGCAGTGCGTGAGGGGCTCGTCGTCCTCGATCAGCGTCGTCTTGATGTGGGACCGCGACGGCTTGGTGACGTCGATGATCCGCTGCACCGCGGGATCGGACGGATGGGTGATGGTGTCCAACTCGGTCATGGTCGTCCTACCGGCTGCTGTGTTCAGTGACGCGATTCCTGGGGTGCGACGCCCCGCGTGACGGCGGCCCGCAGGGGGCTGCGCCGATCGGGTGGCACGCACGCGAGGGGAGGATGCTGCTGTCCGGCAAGACTCCCCGCTCTCCCCGTCCGAGGCTCGCGCGGTCCGTCCCGCACACGAAGTGTTCGCCGGGATCATACCTTCCGGGCTGTGCCGGACCAATTCCGTTCACGGCGGCGGGGGCCCGGCGCCCCGCGAGCGGCCGGGGCGGTCGCGGCCGCTTCCCGGGGGCGGCGGGGAACACGGGAAGGGGACCTGTGCCCGCCGCCCCCGGCGGGCACAGCCCGAAGGGCCCCGTGCCGACCGCCGAAGGGGTGCCGGCGGGAGTGGCGGACGCCGGCCGGCACGGAACGGCTCACCCCGGCTCGGGGGCGTGCGGGCTGCTCGCGGGCGGTTCGACCGTGCGCTCCCGGCCGCCGTCGTGGCCGGACGCCACCACGACGAGGAGACCGACGACGACGGCCGCGGCGGCGACCCGGCCCGCGGCGCGCAGCGCCCAGCCCGGCAGGGAGGCGCCCCCGCGCCCGCCCGGCGCGCCCAGCCGCTCCGCCCGGCGGGCCGGCCGCAGCAGCCGGAGCAGCAGCAGGACGGCGACCGGCAGTTGCAGCAGCCACAGCAGGGTGCGCGGCCACTCGCCGTACCAGACGTTGGTGCCGTACAGCAGGGTGTGCCACACGCTCAGCACGTACACGACGATCACGAAGCGGTGCATCCGCCGCCAGGTGTTCGCGCCGATGCGGTGCCGGACGTAGAACAGCAGCCCCAGGGGGATCGCCAGGTACAGGGCGCCCTGGCCGATCGGAATGGCGATCTTCCCGGTCCCGGAGTCGTACCAGCCGGGCACGAAGGCGTCCGCGAAACCGACCCACAGCCGCTCGGCCCACGCCAGCCGGGCCTCGTAGCGGACCAGTTCGGCCGCGAACATCAGCGCGTGCGCGGCCATCAGCGCCGTCGTGGTCAGGCTGGTGGTGCGGTGCCAGCGCTCCAGGACCTGCCGGGAGACGGGCAGCCGGGCCGGGCGCGGCCCCGACAGCAGCAGCCCGAGCATGACCGTGCCCCACGCCCACAGCAGCGCCGACCAGCCGAACGCCTGGCTGAGCAGGTACATCCAGTACGTGCGGGGGTCGTCCATGAACGGCATGACCGCGACCGTCGCCGAGTCGCCCGACTCCATGCGCGCCCAGAAGAACACGAACACGGCCGCCGTGAGGACGACGGCGGCACTCGCGTCGGGGATCGCGGCCCGCAGGTCGGCGCGCAGGGTGACGCGCTCGGCGGGGCCCCGCCCGGGGGCGGGCGGGGTGGTCGTGCCGTCCGTGTCCGGCGTCGCGTCGGGGAGCATGCCGTGGCCTCCTGGCACTGGTCGTCCGCATGCGGTGGGGGGTGGGGCTCCGGGCGTCAAGTGTGGCCGAGGAGGCCGGAGTTTCCGAGACGTGATCAGGCCAGAGCGGTCGGCCGGGCCGGAACCCCGCCCTTTCGCCCGCTCCGGGAAGGAACGTACTATCGCCTGGTCATCACCGCGACGGGAGACAGGAAGCCGGTGCGAATCCGGCACGGTCCCGCCACTGTGACCGGGGAGTGCACCCCTTCGACACGCCACTGCGCGAGCCGCGGGAAGGCAGGGGGAGGAGCGTCGATCCGGGAGTCAGGAGACTGGCCTGTCGCGGGCCCGTTCCGAGGAGCGCGGACTCCCCAGGAGGCTTCACGTGTACGACGGCGCGTCCCGTCCCCCGCTGTTCTCCCCTGCCCGCACCCGCCGGACCCGGCGCGCCGCGGCCGCGGCCGTCGCCCTGGCGGCGGTCCTGCTGACCGCGGGCTGCGGATCGTCGCGGGACACCACCGAGGACACGAGGGCGACGGCCTCGCCGGCCGCGGGCTTCCCCGTCACCGTCGACAACTGCGGTGTCCGGACGACGTACGACAAGCCGCCCTCCCGCGTCGTCACCGTCCACCAGCACCCGGCGGAACTCATGCTCGCGCTCGGGCTGAAGGACCGCATGGTCGGCACCGCCTTCCCCGACTCCGCCGTCCTGCCCGAGCTGAGGGAGGACTACGAGGCGATCCCGGAACTGGCGAAGAGGGAACCGTCGTTCGAGACGGTCCTGGAGGCCGGGCCGGACCTCGTCTACGGCGGCTACGGCAGCGCCTTCGCCGACCAGGAGGGCCGCTCCCGCCAGGCGTTCGCCGACGCCGGCATCGACACCCACCTCAACCGCGAGTACTGCGGCGAGAAGCGGGTGACGATGGAGGACACCTACGAGGAGATCCGCACCGTCGGCAGGATCTTCGGCGTGTCCGACCGGGCGGACGAGCTGGTCGCCGATCTCCGGGCCCGGGTCGACGAGGCCACCGCCGCCGTCGAGGACGAGCCCGAGGTGTCCGTCTTCGTGTACGACAGCGGCGACAGGACCGCCTTCACGGCGGGCGGCAGGAGCCTGGGCACCGAGCTGATCCGGCTGGCCGGCGGGAGGAACGTCTTCGCCGACCTCGACGACGTCTTCGGCGACGTCTCCTGGGAACAGGTCGTCGCGCGCAGACCGGAGGTCATCGCCGTCTACGACTACGCCGGCGCCGGCGGCGTCGAGCAGAAGAAGGAGTTCCTCCTCTCCCAGCCCGCCCTCGCCGACGTGCCGGCCATCAGGAACAAGCGGTTCGTCGTCCTGCCGCTGACCGCGACGCTGGTCGGCATCCGGTCGGCGTACGCGGTGGAGGACCTGGCCCGCGGGCTGCACCCCGAGAGCTTCCGGTGATCCGCCCCGCCGCGGACGCGGACGCCGCGGACACGTCCGCCGGTCCGGCCGCCGGCCGGCGGCCGGACCGGAAGAGGGGGAAGAGCGGAAAGGCCGGGGAGCGCGGAAAGGACGCGGGCCGGCCGGGCGGGACACGCGCGGGCCGGGGCGCCCTCGCCGGGACCCTCCTCGTGCTCGCCGCGCTGCTCGTGGTCTCGGTCACGGCGGGACTGGCCGTCGGCTCGGTCCGGGTGCCGCCCGGCCAGGTGTGGGACATCGTGACGCACGCGCTGGGCGCCGACCGGCCGCAGCCGGACTGGTCGCGGGCGCGGGAGACCATCGTGCTGGAGGTGCGGGCGCCGCGCGTGCTGCTGGCGGTGGTGGCCGGTGCCGGGCTCGCGGTCGTGGGCACCGCCCTGCAGGCCCTGCTGCGCAACCCGCTCGCCGAGCCCTACCTCCTGGGGGTCTCCTCCGGGGCGTCCCTGGGCGCGGTCGCGGTGATCGTGTTCGGGGTGAGCGTGTTCGGGCCGGTGTCCCTGCCGGCCGCCGCGTTCGCGGGCGCGCTGGGCGCGCTGCTGCTCGTCTACGCCACCGCCCGCACCGGCGGCCGGATCACCTCGGCCCGGCTCGTCCTGTCCGGTGTCGCGATCGCGTCGGTGCTCACCGCGGTCCTGGACCTGCTGCTGCTCACCACCGACCGGGGCAACGAGGCCCGCACGGTCCTCGCCTGGACCCTCGGCGGTCTCGGCGGCGTCACCTGGGGCACCCTGTGGCTGCCGGGCGCGGCCCTGCTGCTCGGCGTCGGCGTCCTCCTGGCGCAGGCCCGCAACCTGAACCTGCTGCTGGCCGGCGAGGAGGCCGCCACCACGATGGGCCTGGACGTGGCCCGCTTCCGCGCCCGCATGTTCGTCCTGGTCTCCCTCGTCACGGGCGTGCTGGTCGCGGCGGCGGGGCCGATCGGCTTCGTCGGCCTGATGCTGCCGCACCTGGTGCGCCTGTTCGTCGGCGGCGACCACCGCCGGGTCCTGCCGACGGCCGCGCTCGGCGGCGCCGTCTTCCTGGTCTGGGCCGACGTCGCCGCGCGGACCGTCGCCGCGCCCGTGGAGATCCCCGTCGGGGTGCTCACGGCGCTGTGCGGCGGCCCGTTCTTCCTGTGGCTGATGCGCCGCGACGCCCGCCGCGGCACCGGCCGGGGAGGGGCATGAGCGCGGCCGAGCTCGTCGTCGACGGCGTCACGCTCACCGCCGGCGCGCACCGCCTGGTCGAGGACGTCTCCCTGACCGCACGCCCCGGCGAGGTCGTCGGCCTGGTCGGTCCCAACGGCAGCGGCAAGTCGAGCCTCCTGCGCGCCGTCTACCGCGTCCTGCGCCCCGAGGCCGGGCAGGTCCGCGTCGACGGCGCCGACGCCTGGTCGCTGCCCGTGCGGCGGCTGGCCCGCACCGTCGCGGCGGTGGTGCAGGAGCCGGGCGCCGGGGTCGACCTCAGCGTCCGGGAGGTCGTCGCGATGGGCCGCACCCCGCACAAGCGGCTGCTCGACGGCGACACCCCCGAGGACGCCGAGCTGATCGAGGCGGCCCTCGCCGCGGTGGACGCCACCGGACTGGCCGAACGCGGCTTCGACCGGCTCTCCGGCGGCGAACGCCAACGCGTGCTCATCGCCCGCGCCCTCGCCCAGCAGCCCTCCCTGCTCGTGCTGGACGAGCCGACCAATCACCTCGACATCCGCCACCAGTTGGACGTCCTCGGCGCGCTGCGCCGGCTTCCGGCCACCGTCCTGGTGGCCCTGCACGACCTCAACCTGGCCGCCTCCCACTGCGACCGGCTCTACGTGCTGCGCGACGGCCGGGTCACCGCCTCGGGCCCGCCCGCCGAGGTCCTCACCCCCCGGCTGCTGGCCGAGGTCTACGGCGTCAGGGCCGAGGTGGCCGTCCATCCGGGCACGGGGGCACCACAGGTGACGTTCCTGCCCGGGACCCCCGGATCCGGCGCGCCCCGCGAGGAGGAATGCCGCACACTCCTGTAGAGGGGGCGGAGCGTTCCCGTACCGATCGCGAGGGAGAGTGGTCCAGCGTGCTCGATGTCCCGGTCTGGCTGTGGGTGGCGTTCGCCGTCACGGTCGTGGTGTCGCTCGCCGTGGACCTGCTGGCCCACCGCAATGAGCACGTCATCGGCTTCAAGGAGGCCGCCGCCTGGAGCGCGGGGTGGGTGGGGCTCGCCCTGGTGTTCGGCGCGGTCGTCTTCCTCGTCCTGGGCACGACGGCGGGGACCGAGTACACCACCGCGTGGCTGCTGGAGAAGAGCCTGTCGGTCGACAACCTGTTCGTGTTCGCCGTGATCTTCAGCTACTTCAAGGTCCCCCGCGCCTACCAGCACCGCGTGCTGTTCCTCGGCGTCATGGGCGCCCTGGTCTTCCGCGCCCTCTTCCTCGCCGCGGGCGTGGCCGTGGTCAACCGGTTCACCTTCGTCCTGTACCTCTTCGCCGCGATGCTGCTCTACAGCGCCTACAAGCTCCTGAAGGGCGAGGAGGAGTCCTTCGACCCGGGCCACAGCTTCGCCGTGCGGATGCTGCGGAAGGTGATCCCGGTCCGCGACGAGTACGCGGGCACGAAGTTCTTCGTCAAGGAGGCCGGCAGGCGCGTGGCCACGCCGCTGCTCGCGGTGGTGGTCGCCATCGAGGCGGCCGACCTGATCTTCGCCGTCGACAGCGTCCCGGCCGTCCTCGCCGTCAGCGACGAGGTCTTCATCGTCTACACCAGCAACGCCTTCGCCATCCTCGGCCTGCGCGCCCTGTACTTCATGCTGGCCGGACTGCTGGACCGCTTCCACTACCTCGGCGTCGGCCTCGCGGTCATCCTCGCCTTCATCGGCGTCAAGCTCATCCTCCAGGCGTCCCACAAGCTGATCAGCACCGACATCCCCGAGATCCCCTCCCCCGTCAGCCTGGCCGTCATCGTCGTCGTCCTCGCCGTGTCCATCACCGTCAGCATGCTCCGCCCCCCGCCGCCCAAGCCCTCCGAACCCGCCGCCCCGTCCCGGGACGACCGGTCGGACGGTCCGCCGCCGGCGCCGTGACGGGCGCGGTCGCGCCCGTGCCCCCATGCTCGAAGGAGAGGGCGCGGAAGCGACCGCGGAGCGAACGTGTGGAGGAACGGCCGTGGACACGGACGGACAACGGGACGCGGAGGGGCTGCACTGCCTGGTCACCGGGGCGTCCGGGTACATCGGCGGCCGTCTGGTGCCGGAGCTGCTGGAGGCCGGCCACCGGGTCCGCTGCCTGGCCCGCTCCCCGGACAAACTGCGCGACCACCCCTGGGCGGACGACGCCGAGGCGGTGCGCGGGGACGTCACGGACGCCGGATCGGTCGCCGCGGCCATGCGCGGTGTCGACGTCGCGTACTACCTGGTGCACGCCCTCGGATCCGGCCCCGGGTTCGAGGACACCGACCGCCGCGCGGCCCGGATCTTCGCCGAGCAGGCGCACGCCGCCGGTGTGCGCCGGATCGTCTACCTGGGCGGACTCACCCCGAAGGGGGTACCCGAGCACGCCCTCTCCCCGCACCTGCGCTCCCGGGACGAGGTGGGGCGCATCTTCCTCGACGCCCCGGTGCCCGCCGCCGTGCTGCGCGCCGCGGTCGTCATCGGCTCGGGGTCGGCCTCGTTCGAGATGCTGCGCTACCTCACCGAGCGGCTGCCGGTGATGGTCACCCCCCGCTGGGTGCACACCCGCACCCAGCCCGTCGGGGTCCGCGACGTGCTGCGCTACCTCGTCGGCTCGGCCGCCCTGCCGGCCGACGTCGACCGGGCGTTCGACATCGGCGGGCCGGACGTCCTGACCTACCGGGAGATGATGCGCCGCTACGCCGCCGTCGCCGGACTGCGGCCGCGGATCGTCGTGCCGGTGCCGGTGCTCACCCCGGGCCTCTCCAGCCACTGGGTCGGCCTGGTCACCCCGGTGCCCGCCGCCCTCGCCCGTCCGCTGACCGAGTCGCTGCGGCACGAGGTCGTCTGCCACGAGCACGACATCGCCCGGTACGTGCCGGACGCCCCGGGCCTGCCGATGCCGTTCGACGAGGCGCTGGCCCTGGCGCTGCGCAGGGTGCGGGAGGCGCAGGTCGCCACGCGCTGGTCGTCCGCCGGCGTCCCGGGGGCGCCCAGCGACCCGCTGCCCACCGACCCCGACTGGGCCGGCGGCAGCCTGTACCAGGACGAGCGGCAGCTGCCGGTGGCCGCGTCCCGGGAGGCGCTGTGGAAGGTGATCGAGGGCATCGGCGGCGACCACGGCTGGTACTCCTTCCCGCTGGCCTGGGCGGTCCGCGGCTGGCTGGACCGGCTCGTCGGCGGGGTCGGCCTGCGCCGCGGCCGGCGTGACGCCGAGCGGCTGCGGGTCGGCGACTCGCTGGACTTCTGGCGGGTGGAGGAGATCGAGCCGGGCCGTCTGCTGCGGCTGCGGGCGGAGATGCGGCTGCCGGGCCTGGCGTGGCTGGAGATGTACGCCGAGACGGACCCCGAGGGCCGCACCCGCTACCGGCAGCGCGCCCTGTTCCACCCGCGCGGCCTGCCGGGTCACGCCTACTGGTGGTCGGTCTCCCCGTTCCACGCCGTCGTCTTCGGCGGCATGGCCCGCAACATCACCCAGGCCGCCGCCAAGGGGATGAGCGCCCACCGGAGTTCGCGGCGCACCGGCCGCCCGCGGCGCCGCCGGGCGCAGGGGGCCCGGCGTTAGGGCCCTTCGTCCGGACCGGGCCGGATCGGGGGGCGGGGTCCGGTGCCGTGCGTCGCACGGCGGAGGAGGGCGGCAGGGCGGTGTCCTGCCGACCGACGACCACGCGGCGAGGTGCGGCACCGGACCCCGCGAGCCCGGCCCGATCCCGACGAAAGGCCCTGGCACGCCCCGCACGCCCGGGGAAGCGCGGCGGGGCGGCGGCCCGTCGCGCGTTCCCCTCACCCCGCCACGGCCGACCGCACGGCCGCGACCGCCTCCGCCAGTCCCGACGGACGCGGCAGACCGGACACGCCCTGCCCGGCCCACCCGGGCCCGAGCGTCAGGACGAGGGGCCGGCGGCGGGCACCGCGCACCCCCCACTCCATCGCGGCCACGTGCTGCGCCAGCGGGCGGCTCGCGGTGGTACGGGACTGCGCCCACAGCCCCACCGCGGCCGGCCCGGTCCTGCGCACCGCCGCGACCAGCGACTCCACGGGCAGCGCGCCGCCGAACATGCGCACCGGGAGGCCCTGTTCGGCCAGGGCGGCGGCCAGGGCCTCCAGCGGCAGGGTGTGGTTCTCCCCGGGGACGCAGGCGAGCACCGTGGTGGCGCCGGGGCGGTCGGCGGCCACGGGGGGCGCGCCGCGCCGCAGCGCGCCGGAGACGTGCCAGGACAGGAAGTGCTCGACCTCGACGTACCGCTCGCCCGAGCTCTCCCACTTGCGGCCGACCGCCTGCAGCGTCGGCATGATCACCTCGGTCCAGGCGGCGACCAGGCCGTGCTCGGCGATCGCGGCCAGCAGCAGTTCCTCCAGGGCGGTGGCGTCGAGGCGCAGGGCGGCGCGGGCGATCCCCCTGCACTCCTGCCGCACGTCACCGAGCCGGAGGCCGCTGCCGGCCCGGCTGCGGTCCCGGGCGGGCGCCCCCGGCGGCGGGGCGGCGTCCCGCCGGGCCGGGGACGTGGCCGGCGACGTGCCGCCGCGCGCCAGGCGCGCGGCCTCGGCGGGCGGCAGCCCGGTCGCCGTCAGGGCGCACATCCGCTCCAGTCGCGCCACGTCCGCGGCGGTCCAGCGCCGGTGCCGGCCCCCGGTGTGCGCGTCGGGTCCCAGCCCGTAGCGGCGGTCCCACGTGCGGACCGTGGTGGGTGCCACCCCCAGCCGCCTGGCCACCTCGCCGGTGGTGAGCCCGCCGCCGCGCCGCGCGTCCTCGCCGGTCCGGCCGCCGCCGTCGCCGCCCCGGTCCCCGCTCCTGTCCATGGGACCACCGTACGACGCACGAACGACGCATGTTGTCCGCGTCGTTCGCGCGTCCCGAGACTGGGGGCATGAGCACGCACACGCGTTCCACCGGCGCCCCCGCCCCGCCCGTGGCGGAAACGCGGTACGAGGACGAGCTCGCCCGCGGTCTCCGCGCGGCCGACGAGAACGCGTTCGCGGCCGTCTACCGGCGCTGGGGGCCCCTGGTCCACACCCTGGCCGTCCGGTCGCTCGGCGACCCCCACGAGGCCGAGGACGTGACCCAGCAGGTGTTCCTCGGCGCCTGGCGCGGGCGGGACGGCTTCCGCCCGGAGCGGGGTCCGCTGGGCGCCTGGCTCGTCGGCATCACCCGTCGCAAGATCGTCGACGCGCTGGCCGCGCGGACGAGGCGGCTGGCGCTCGTGGACTCGGCCGCCCGCGGCACCGCCCCGCCCGCGGAGCCCGCGGCCCCGGAACAGGTCCTGGACCGGGTGCTCCTGGTCGACGAGCTGTCCCGGCTGCCCCGGCACCAGCGGGACGTGCTGTGCCTGGCCTTCTACGAGGACCTGAGCCAGGCCCGGATAGCGGAACGGACCGGGATGCCCCTGGGCACCGTCAAGAGCCACGCCCGTCGCGGTCTGCACCGGCTGCGCGGGGCGATCGAACAGGGCCGCGCGCAGGGGACGGGTCCGTGAGCCGGTCGGGGGACCGGGCGGGGAACCGGTCCGGAAAAAGGTGCCTCCCGTGCATCCACGGCGACCTCTCGGTGCGAAACGGGACCAAGAGCGGATAACAGTCAAAGCCCTCCGAAGGAATGATTCCCATGACTTCCCGCACCTCCCTCGTCGCCGTCGCCACGACCGGTGCCTGCGCCCTGGCCCTCGGGGTCGGGGCGTCCGCCACGGCGGCTCCCCCCGCCCAGCAGGACCGGGCCATGGTGTCCGTCTTCCACGGCATCCCCGGGATGACCGTCGACGTCTACGCCAACGGCGACGAACTGCTCGGCGACTTCGAGCCCGGCACGGTGACCGATCCGCAGGCCCTCGACGCCGGCACCTACGACATCCAGGTCTTCGAGGCGGGCCGGAGCCCGGACGGCACCCCCGCCCTGGAGAAGAAGGTGGAGGTGCCCGAGGGCGCGAACGCCACCATCGCCGCCCACCTCACCGCCGCGGGCGAACCCCGGCTGACGGCCTTCGTCAACGACGTCTCGCAGGTCGACGACGGCAAGGCGCGGCTGACGGTGCGCCACGTCGCGGCCGCACCCGCCGTCGACGTCCGCGCGGGCGGACAGCCGGTCTTCACCGGCCTGGAGAACCCCCGGGAGGAGACCGCCGTGGTCGACGCGGGCACCGTGAACACCGACGTCGTGCTCGCCGGTACGGACACGGTGGCCATCGGCCCGGCCGAACTGAGCCTCGAGGAGGGGACGAGCACCGTCGTCTACGCCTGGGGCAGCGCCGAGGACGAGAACCTGGCCCTGAAGACGCAGACGCTCGGCGGCATGGAATCGTCCCCCGGTGCCGGCGGCGGCGCGGCCGTCACCCCGAACTCCCCCGACCGGTGGCTGGCCCGGATGACCGCGGCGGAGCGGTGACGGGCGCGCCGGTGGCCCGGCGGTGACGGCCGCCGGGCCGGGGCCCCGGTCCTCACGCCCGTCCCCGGGCGGGGACGGTGTCCGGCCGGCCTCGCCGTCACGGCGGTGCCGGCCGCATTCTGACGGTGTGCCGGAGGAGTCCGTCCGGACGCGAGCAACGGGAGGGCGCGGTGAGCCACGTCGATCCGGCGCACCTGGTGGAACTGGCGCTGGGACACACCGCCCCGGACGACGCGGGCGCCCTGCGGCACCTCGCGGTGTGCGCCCGCTGCCGGGACGAGCTGCGGGCCATGGCCCGCGTGGTGGCCGCCGCCCGCACCGCGGACGTCGTGGACCTGCCGGCGGCGCCCCCGGAGCGCGTGTGGCGGCGGATCGCCCGGGGGCTGTCGACGCGGGCCGGTGCCGCCCCGCCGCCCGCGCGGGACGCCGCGCACCGGCCCGCACCGGACACGGCCGGCCGGGTGTCACCCGGCCGGACCACCGGCACCGGCGGAGGGGCCCGCCGTCTCCCGCCCGGCCCGGTCGGCCTGCTCGGCCTGCTCGGCCTGCTCGCGGGGGCCGCCGCCGTCCGGTGGGCGGGGCGCGGCCGCCGGGTCAGGGCTGCTTGCGGGCCTGTTCGGCGGCCCGGTCGGCGGCGTCGGTCTCCGTGGTGGCGCCGCGCGTGCTGAGCTTGCCGCCGCTCGACTCGAGGTGGGCGCGGACGAACCACTGGAAGAGCTCCAGACCGCGCAGCTGCTCGATGAGGATGTCCTGGGTGACGGGGTCGGACGTCTCGGTCGCCTGCATGGCCTCGCGGTGGTCCTTGATGATGGACGTGTACACGAGGTCGAGGGCGCCGAGGTGCTCGATCGCCTCGGCGCGGCCGATCGAGTAGTCGTCCCAGGTCCGCTCCCGCACCAGCGCACCGGGGGTGCCGTCGGGTTCGCCGCCGAGGGTGGAGATCCGCTCGGCGATGTCGTCGGTCATCTCGCGGACCTTGTCGACCTGGGGGTCGATCATCTCGTGCACGGCGATGAAGTGCGGCCCGACGACGTTCCAGTGGATGTGCTTGAGGGTGAGGTGGAGGTCGTTGAGGGAGTGCAGACGCATCTGCAGCAGCTCGATGATGCTCCGACTGTCCTGGACGCTCATCCCCGGCACGGTGTACGAGACGTCCGACGGCTGTGACGGCACGGTGGTGCTCCTTGCGTGGTCCGGTACTGGAACATTCAGATAAGCGGCTCGGGTGCGGATCCGGCGGTCCGACGGCGGCCCGCCGGTCCGATCTCACCGGTGTGGAGCAGGGCGGGAGCCGCGGACGGGGCCGGCGGCTCCCGCCCCGCGGTGCCGCCGGAGGTCACGCCAGTGGGTCGTGGCCCCAGTTCATGAGCGAATACCGCCACCGGGTGTCCCGCACGTCGCCCGAGGGCCGCTGGGCGAGGTGCCGCCGGACGTAGCCGACGACCTTCCGCATGTGCCGGTAGTCGTCGTCCGAGAGGTCGCCCTTCCTCGCCCGCAGGATGTCCACGATGCGGCGGCCGGAGGCGTGCCCCGTGGACTCGCCGCCGTCCTCGTGCTGCCCGGCGCTCCGCGACTGCTCCGAGGCCAGCCACCGCTCCAGGTCGGCCGGCTTCATGTTCACCACGTCGCGGAACTCGTCCCAGGTCTCCTTCCGCTCCGCGTCGCCCACCGGGCTCACCCCTTCTTCCTGAGCGCGGACGGCTTGTGCACCGCGGACCTGCCGGACTTCTCGCTGCGGACCTGGTACTGGGGTTCCTCGGGCGAGGCGTCCACCGTGCGCCCCGCGGCCTCGGTCCGTTCGGTGATCTCCTTCTCCACCTCGCCCTCGGCCTGACCGCCGTGGCTGCTCCAGGTGACCTCGTCGCCCTTCTCGGGCCTGTCGGACTTCTTCGGCTTCCCGGCCTCGCCGCGGTTCTTCGCCATCCCGTTCTCCCTCGCTGGGCGCGGTGGACAGCTCGCTGCCCTTCCCTCCAGGGTGCGGGCTTTCCGTCCGCGCCGCAGCTCACGAGCGGGTGCGGGCGCCCTCCTCCACCCGCACGCCCACCAGCGGGTGCACCGGTCACCGGATGCCACGACCATGGGGCCACGGGCTGCGGCCCCCGGTTCTCCGGCTCCCCGGCTCCCCGGCTCCCCGGCTCCTCACGGAACAGGCAGGACACATGGACAAGACCCAGCTGATCGAGGCGACCGCGGGCAACGCGGCGGACCACGGCGACGGCCGCCGGCTCAGCGCCGAGGACGTCGGACGGACGCTCGACGCCCTCTTCGGGACCGTGGAGCACCCCGGTTCGATCGCCGAGGCCCTCGGCCGCGGGGAGACGGTCCACCTGGGAAGCTTCGGCAGCTTCCACCCCGACGGCGGGACGGCCGCGTTCCGCCCGGGCAAGGCCCTGACCGAGTTCCTCCGGCACGCGACGGGATGAGCGGGCCGGGGAGCACGTCCCCGGCCCGCTCGTCCCCGCCGCCGCGGTCACCCGGTCACCCGGTCACCCGGTCACGGCAGGGTCCACTTCTGGTTGGGTCCGGTGTGACAGGTCCACAGGTGGACGGCGGTGCCGTCGTTCCAGGTGCCCCCGGAGGCGTCCAGGCACTTGCCCGACTGCGGATTGCGCACCGTGCCGTCCGCCTGCGCCGCCCACCGCTGCGCCCCCGTGCCGTTGCAGGTCCACACCTGCACCCGCGTCCCGTCCGCCGTGCCCCCGCCGGACACGTCCAGGCACTTGCCCAGCGCCCGCAGCGAACCGTCCCCGGCCACCGTCCACCGCTGCGCACCCGTGCCGTTGCACGACCACAACTGCACCTTCGTCCCGTCCGCGGAGGAGCCGCCGTCCACGTCCAGACACCTGCCGCCGACCCCCCGCACCTCACCCGACCGCGGACCGGGCACACCCCCGCCGGCCGCCTTGATCCGGACGTTGCGGAACGCCACCTCGTCGCCGTCGCCGTGGTTCTGGATGCCGATGTGCCCCTGGCGCAGGCTGCGCGCCGGGTCCGTGTTGGTGAAGTCGTTGATCCTGCGGCCGTTGAGGAACACCTCCAGCCGCTCCCCGGTGACCCGGATCTCGTACGTGTTCCACTCGCCCGGGGGGTTGAGCGCCGCGTCCCGTGCGGCGAGGTCGGCCGACTGGAAGCCGTAGACGGCGCCGGTGGTGCGGTCGGGGGCGTCGGTGGCGTCGATCTGGATCTCGTAGCCGTTGTCGACCGCCGACCACGGGTCGTCGGAGGCCGGGAAGCCCACGAAGACACCGGAGTTGTCGTCCCCGTCCATCCTCCAGTCCAGCTTCAGCGAGTAGTCGCCGGTGAACTCCTCGGCCTGGTACCAGTGCAGGCCGAGTCCGCCGTGGGAGGTGAGCGTGCCGTCCGCGAGGGTGAACCCGCCGGGGCCCGCCTGCTTCCAGCCGGTGGTGCCGGTGCCGTCGAAGAGGGGGCGGTACCCCGTCTCGGGGCGGCAGTCGGCCTCGGTCATGCCCGCCGCCCAGCGGATGCCGCCCAGCAGGTGGCGGCGGAACGCGGGTTCGGCGTAGGACTCGTCGGTGTGCCCGCCGCCCGTGTAGAAGGCGCGGCCGCCCTGGTAGTCCTTGCACCAGGCGATGGGGTGGTCCCCGCCCATCGAACCGCCCGCGTAGCTGGACTCGTCGAGCGAGGCCAGCACGTGCGCGGTGGTGCGGGGGTTGGTGCGGTAGTCGTACCACTCGTCGGTGCGCTGCCAGGTGGCGCCCAGGTGGGCGGTGGCGTCGTGCGCCCGGTCCTCGACCTCGACCGTGGCCCGCTGGACCGCCGGGTGGGACCGGAACAGCGCCCCGGCCAGCCCTTCGTAGAAGGGCCAGTCGTACTCGGTGTCGGCGGCGGCGTGGACGCCGACGTATCCCCCGCCGCCCTTGATGTACTGCTCCATCGCGGTCTGCTGCGCGCCGTTCAGGACGTCGCCCGTGGTGGAGAGGAACACGATCGCCTCGTACCGGGCGAGGTTGCCGGTGGTGAACGCCTGGGCGTCCTCCGTCGCGTCGACGGTGAAGCCGTTCGCGGAGCCCAGCTCCCGCAGGGCCGCGATGCCGTCGTCGATGGAGGAGTGGCGGAATCCGGCGGTCTTGGAGAAGACCAGGACCTCGTAGGCCGGGTCGGCGGCGGCCGCCGCCGTTCGGGGCGCCGGGGCGGGCGGGGCCGCCCAGGACTGCGGTACCGCGCACAGCAGGGCGCCCGCCATCAGGCCGACCGCCGTTCTCAGGTGGTTGCGCATGGGTGTCGCCTCCTTTCTCCGGAGCGGCTAGGGCAGGGTCCACTTCTGGTTGGGTCCGGTGTGGCAGGTCCACAGGTGGACGGCGGTGCCGTCGTTCCAGGTGCCCCCGGAGGCGTCCAGGCACTTGCCCGACTGCGGATTGCGCACCGTGCCGTCCGCCTGCGCCGCCCACCGCTGCGCCCCCGTGCCGTTGCAGGTCCACACCTGCACCCGCGTCCCGTCCGCCGTGCCCCCGCCGGACACGTCCAGGCACTTGCCCAGCGCCCGCAGCGAACCGTCCCCGGCCACCGTCCACCGCTGCGCACCCGTGCCGTTGCACGACCACAACTGCACCTTCGTCCCGTCCGCGGAGGAGCCGCCGTCCACGTCCAGACACCTGCCGCCGACCCCCCGCACCTCACCCGACCGCGGACCGGGCACACCCCCGCCGGAGGTGGTGAAGGAGAACTCGTCCACGTCGAACAGTGCTCCCGCGCCGCCCTTGAACACCAGGTACAGGGTGGTGGAGCCGCCCGGCCGGCCGCCGAGGGCGGTGGTGACGTCCCGGAACGTCTCCCAGCCGCCGGTCACCGGGACGGCCGCGGTGCCCAGCAGGGTGCCGGCCGGGGAGCCCGCCCGGACCTCGATGGTGCCGCCGACGCCGCCGGAGGAGACCCGGGCGGTGAACGCGGTCGCGTTGCCCAGGGCGTACGGCGTGAAGGAGATCCAGTCGCCGTTCTCGATGTGGCCGACCGTCTTCCCGCCGTGCGCGGGGGCGTGGTCCACGACCTGGACCCCGAAGGAGTCGCCGTAGTGCTCGCCCTGCCGGTGGGAGGGCTGGGTGATGTGCTGGTCGTGGGTGGTGAGCGCGGGCTGGCCGTTCGCGCCCCGGTCGGTGTACTCGGCGTCGAGCACGCCGAAGATGTTGGCGTTCGGGTCGTGCTCGCCGTCGGCCAGGGTCCGCAGGGTGCCGGAGCAGCCGGTCGCCGAGGTCTGCGGGTGGCCGTGGCTGTCGTGTCCGACGATGAAGGTGACCTTGACCCGGGAGCAGTCGATCGAGCCGTCCTCGGGGTCGGTCACCGTCACCTCGAACGGGATGGCGTCGCCGAAGTTGTGGATCGCGCCGTCCAGGGGCGTGTTCAGGGTGACCTTCGGGGCCGTGTTGCCCACCGTGACGAGCACGGAGGCCGATCCCGACCTGCCGGTGGAGTCGGTCACCGTCAGCGTCGCCGTGTACTGCCCGTCGGCGCGGTACGTGTGCGACGGGTTGGCCCCGGTGGAGGTGGCGCCGTCGCCGAAGGCCCACGCGTGGGAGAGCGCGTCGCCGTCGGGGTCCGCACTGCCCGCCGAGGAGAAGGACACCGTCAGCGGCGCCGTGCCCGACGTCACGTCCGCCGCCGCCCGGGCGACGGGCGCGCGTCCGCCGGTGACGTGCTCGATGCGGTACAGCGCCGAGTTCGCGTCGCCGTTGAAGTAACCGGTGCCGTAGTCCAGGACGTACAGGGCGCCGTCCGGGCCGAAGGCCATGTCCATCACCTGGGTGCCGTTCCAGGGGAAGGCGTTGATCGACTGCACGGCGCCGTCGCCGCCGGTCTCGATCCGCTTGATCCAGCGGCGTCCGAACTCGCCCGCGAAGAAGTCGCCGTCGAACTCCTGCGGGAACTTCACCTCCGAGGGGGAGGAGGCGTCGTAGCGGTAGACGGGGCCGCCCATCGGGGACTCCGAGCCGTTGCCGAACTCCGGTACCGAGCCGCCGTCGTAGGGGATCCACGCCGGCTGGGCGGGCGGCAGGTCGGTCAGGCCCGTGTTGCGGGGCGAGGTGTTCCTCGGCGCGGCGCAGTCGAACGCCGCGCCGGCGGCGCCGGAGGCGAAGTCGCGGTCCCGGTAGGCGTCGTTGTCGCCGGTGCAGTACGGCCAGCCGAAGTTGCCCGCCCTGGTGATGCGGTTGAACTCGACCTGGCCGGCCGGTCCCCGCGAGGCGTTCGCGGTACCGGCGTCCGGGCCGTAGTCGCCGAGGTACACGGTGCCGGTGGCCTTGTCCACGCTCATCCGGAACGGGTTGCGAAAGCCCATGGCGTAGATCTCGGGGCGGGTCCTCGCCGTGCCCGGCGGGAAGAGGTTGCCGCTGGGGATCGTGTACGAGCCGTCCGCGTTCACCTTGATGCGCAGCACCTTGCCGCGCAGGTCGTTGGTGTTGCCGGAGGAACGCTGCGCGTCGTACGCGGGGTTGCGGGAGGCCCGCTCGTCGATCGGGGTGTAGCCGTCGGAGGCGAAGGGGTTGGTGTCGTCGCCCGTGGACAGGTACAGGTTGCCCTGCGCGTCGAAGTCGATGTCGCCGCCGACGTGGCAGCAGATGCCGCGCGAGGCGGGCACGTCGAGGATCTTCTTCTCGCTGCCGGGGTCCAGGGTGCCGTCGGTCCTCAGCACGAACCGGGACAGGCGGTTGACGCCGTCGAAGGGGGCGAAGTCCGCCGCCGAGCCGTCGGCCGGGGCGTCGCCGCCCGGTGTGCTCAGCTTCGGGGCGTAGTAGAGGTAGACGTGCCGGTTGGCGGCGAAGCCCGGGTCCACCGCGACGCCCTGCAGCCCTTCCTCGTCGTGGCTGTAGACGTCCAGCCGGCCGGCGACCTTGGTGGTGCCGGCGGCGTCGGTGAGCCGGAGCGTGCCGTCCCGCGACGTGTGCAGGACGGAGCGGTCGGGCAGCACCGCCAGGGTCATCGGCTCGCCCGTCTCGGCCACCCCCTTGGCGAGGGTGACCTGCTGGAAGTCCCCGGGTGCCGCGGCCGCCGGGGGCGGCGCGGCGCCGGGTTCCGCCGCTGTGGCGGCGGTCGCCGGCAGGAAGCAGCCGACGGCGCACGCCGCGGCGAGCGCCAGTGAGCGGATCCGCCGGGGCCTCGGCGGACGTGGTCCTAACGGTCTCGTGCGCACAGGTGTCTCCCGGGTGTGGGGTGGCGGCAGGACGGACCGTCCTGCCGAAGGGGGGAGTACGGGCGCGCGCCGTCGCGCCGTGACGTCACCGGCCGTCGTGAACATGACCGGTGTGCTCCAAGGAAGTTAGCGGCCTTCGCCGGGCGGCGTAACCCCTTCCGCGCGGGGACCCGCCTCTTTTTCCTCACCGGGGACAAAGTGCCGCGGCCGGCCGCCGTCCCCGGCCCGGCGCGCGGAGGAGCCGGCGCGCGAAGGCCCGGGGGGGGGGGGGGGGGGGGGGGGGGCGGGGGGGGGGGGGGGGGGGGGGGGGGGGGGGGGGGGGGGGGGGGATGGGGGGGGGGGGGGGGGGGC
>NZ_JBVITR010000001.1:37563-126422 GCF_055574875.1 Streptomyces sp. NPDC034670 | reverse complement strand
CGAGCACTACCCCCCCCCCCCCCCCCCTCCCCCCCCCCCCCCACCCCACCCCCCCCCCCCCCCCCCCCCCCCCCCCCCCCCCCCCCCCCCCCCCCCCCCCCCCCCCCCCCCCGGCCCGGAGGGGCGGGACCTAGCCGGACCGCCCGTTGCGGAGCATGCGCAGCACGGCCCGTTCCGCGGGCCCCTGGGTGGCGGGGACGCCGTGCGCGCCCTCGTCGCCGAGGTGGGGCAGCGCGGAGGCGACCGTCTCGCCCTCCTCGTACAGCTCGATCACCCGCGGGTTGATGTAGGAGGCGCGGCAGACCGCGGGGGTGTTGCCGAGGTATCCGGCCACCTCGCGCACCGCCCGCGCGACGGCCCGGCGCCGGGCGGTCTCGCTGCTCGCGACGGACCGCGAGACGGCCAGCGCCACGGCGGCCATGACGGTGGCGTGCCAGGTGCGGAAGTCCTTCGCGGTGACCTCCAGGCCGGCCAGCTCCTTGAGGTACGCGTTGACGTCCTCACCGCTCACCTCGTGCCAGGAGCGCCGCTCCCAGTAGGCGAGGAGCCGGTCGCCGTCGTCCCGGCGCCGCCTGAGGGCGGTGAGGGTGCGGCAGGCGGCGGGGTCCGCCACCGTCCGGACGATCTCCCTGCCGTGCTTGCCGGTGTAGGTGAACAGGACCGCACCGGCCCGGCAGCGGGAGTGCTCGCGCAGCAGCGTGGTGAGGCCGTAGCTGTTGTTCAGCTCGGTGTAGCGGTCGCTGCCGATGCGGAAGAAACCGAGGTCGAGCAGGCGCACGGCCGTGGCCAGCACCCGCTGCCGGGTCAGCCCCCGGTCGCGCAGGTGGCCTTCGACGGCCTCCCGCACCGCGGGCAGCGCCTCGGCGACGTCGAGCACGTGCTCGTGCTTGGCCTGTTCCTGCTGGGCGCGGAACCGCGGGTGGTAGAGGTACTGGCGGCGCCCGGCGGCGTCGGTGCCCACGGCCTGCAGGTGCCCGTTGGCACGGGTGCAGATCCACACGTCGCGCCAGGCCGGCGGGACGACGAGCTCCCGGATCCGGGCCAGTTCCGCGGGGTCGCGCAGCGGTTCCCCCCGGGGGTCGAGGTACCGGAAGCCGCGTCCGTGCCGCAGCCGCCGGTACCCGGGGTCCGTGGGACGGCTGTGGTAGAGACGCATCCGGGTCCCCCTGTTCCTGTCCTCGTCCTGGTCCTCGTCCGGTGGGCCCGGGGGCCGGCTCGTCGCCGCGCCGCCCGGCAGGTCATGAGGTTCCCCGTTCCCGCTCGTCCACTCGGGTCACGGGCGCACCGCGACCGTGGCCGCCACCCGGGCGCCGTCCACCGGCGCCCGGGGCGGCGGAGGGCGCTCCGGCCCCCTCCCCCTCCGGCGGTCGGGCCGCCGGGGGCCGGCCGCGCCCGCTACGGGAGGAGCGCCAGGGCCTCCCGCAGGTCGTGCTCGGCGATCCCGTGCAGGGCGGCCCGGTCGGGGAAGTCGCCGTCGAGCAGGCGCAACGGGACGGCCACCAGGGACAGGTGCGTCGCGAGCGCGTAGAGGTCCAGCCGCCGCGGGGCGGACGCCGGGGGCGGCGGCCCGGGGTCCTCCGGCCCGCCGGTCACCCGCCGGCCAGCGGATTGGGCAGGGGCCGGTAGCGGGCGTCGGCGCCGTCCGCGCCGGTCCAGCGCAGCAGCAGGTTGGTCTTGCCGGGAAGGGTGGGCGCGGTGTGCAGGGCGGCGGCCTCGGGGAGGTCGTGGCGGGCCAGCTCGCGGTGCACGGCGGGCCACGGGTCGAGGCCGGGGTGGTGCTCGGCCAGGGCGGCGGCGATCTCGGTGAGGTGGTTGACGACCAGGCAGTACACCAGCCGCTCCCAGCCGGCCTCCCGGGGGACCGCGGGCGGCGGACTCGCGCCCCCCGTCGCCCCGGCCGCCCCCGGCAGGAGCTTCACCCCCTCGGCGTCCCGGAACAGCGCCTGGACGGGGAGGCCGCCGGCGTCCACGGCGACCAGGGTGTTCTGCAGGTGCGCCTCCAGGACGACGCCGTGCCCGGCGAAGGCCGTCAGGACCGGCGGCACCACCCGGGCCAGGTACGCCTCCCACCAGCCGGCCGGGTCGGCGGTGGCGGCGAGCGGGTTGCCGTCGAAGCCCTCGACCAGCGCCGCCGCGAGGCAGGCGGTCGCGCCGGGCAGCAGGTGGACGCGCAGCCCGTCGCGCACCACGACGGCCAGTTGTTCGTGGGCGAAGTCCGCGGTGCGGTGGCCCCGGTCGCTCAGCCAGGCCGCCGGGCCGTCGAAGGCGGCGAAGGCGGCGCGCGCGGCCGTGTCGGTCGCGCGCAGTCTCAGCAGGTCGTGGCGCCACAGCCGCCGCACGTCGTTGGTGATGCGCACGTCCAGGCTGAACTTCAGGAACAGGTCGCGCTCGGGCGCGTACAGGGTGCGGACGGCGGCCGTGGGCCACACCGGGAACGCGGTCTCGCCCAGCCGCACCAGGCGGCCGTCGGCGAACGCGGGGGCGAGGTCCCGGGCGGCGAGCTCCAGCTGCCAGGGGTGGGCGGGCAGCAGGCGGTAGCCGGGCGGGGCCGTGCCCAGGCGGTCGAGGGCGCCGGTGTCGCCCTCGTCGACGACCGTGTCCTCGCGCAGCCCGAGCAGCGTCAGCGGGAAACGGGCGTGCGCCTCGGGCGCGTACGGCAGCCAGCCGGCCGCGGGACCGCCGCCGCGCGTCTTGGGCGCGGGGTGGTGGGTGTGGCCGGTGAGCAGGGCCTGTTCGGAGCGCAGGTAGGGGTCGTCGGGCGGGGTGGCCCGGGCCCGCGCGGCGAGCAGCGCGGCCACCGCGTCCCGGCTGTCGATCATCTCGGCGGGCAGTTCGCGGTTGGAGCGGCCGGTGTGCCGGCGCAGTTCCTCGGCGACGAGTTCGACCAGTTCGGTGTGGCCGAGCCGGTGCCAGGCGCCCGCCGTGTACACCTCGGGCGCGGCGGGACGCCGGGTGCCGCGCACCCGCAGCAGGCGGTCCGTCCCGGGCAGGCGGTACGTCCGGAACCCGCCGGGCCCCCGCGCCGGCCGCGCGCCCGGGCCCTCCGCCCCGTCGGCCCGGTCGGCCCCTTCCGCTCCGCCCGTCCCGTTCGTCCCGGCCGGGCCGGGCACCGGCCGGGCCACCTCGCGCAGCAGGCAGTTCAGCAGCGGCACGGCCGCGTAGGCGTCGGCGAGGCCGGCGAGACCGGCGCGGCTCGCCGTGTCGTCGTCTGCGGGCGGGGGCATGAGGTCCACGCGTTCCACTGGTTCCCTACGGTCCGTCCGGGCGGAGACGATCAGTATGTCCGTCACCCCCGTCCGCCGTCGTCCGCCCTTTCGGCCCACCGTGCGCGTACCCGAGGAGCCGCCCGTGCACCGTCCCCCCACCGCCGAGACCGAGGTCGCCGAGGAGCTGGCCGTCGTGCGGCCCGCTCTCGTGCCCCGGTACGCGGGCGCGCTGCCCGGCGCCCGCGCGGCCGTGCTGACCCGGCTGTGGCGCGGCCTCGCGCACGAGCCGCTGCCGTGGGTCGCCCGCCGCGAACCGGTCCGCGACGGGCTCGTCCTGCACCTGGCGGACGGGCGGCGGCTGCACGGCCCGCGGGCGGACCCGTACGCGACCGGCGCGTACGTCACCGCCGTACGGCTCGACGGGGCGGTGCACGACGACCCGGCGCGGCTGATGACCGGCCTCGCCGTACCGCGCTCGGCGGCCTTCGCGGCCGAACTCGATCACAGTGCCGCCTCGTTGGCGCTCTCGCGGGCCGGGCGGCCGGATCACCCGGAGGAGTGGCCGCGCCACGACTGGGAGTGGGAGCAGCGGGTGGTCGACGGGCATCCGTTCCACCCCGGCTGCCGCTCCCGGCCGGGCTTCTCGGTGGCCGACCAGCTCGCCTACGCACCGGAGCACCGGCCGCTCGTGGAGCTGGGGCTGCTGCCGGTCCCGGCCGGGGAGTGCCTGGTGACCGGGGTCTGGCCGGACCGGTTGCGGGACGGGGGGCGGGTGGTGGTCCCGGTGCACCCCTGGCAGGCGGCGCACGTGCTGAAGCGGAGGGGACCCGGGGGGCCCCGGGGCGGGGAGGGGCTCGCGGCGCACCCGCTGATGGCGCTGCGCACCCTCGCGGTGCCCGGCGGCCCGCACGTCAAGACCGCGCTGAGCGCCCGCCTGACGTCCTCGGTGCGGGACATCTCGCTCGGTTCCGTCGCCGCGTCGGCGGTGCTGTCGGACTTCGGGGCGGCGGTGGCGGCGCGGACGGGCGGGCTGCTGCACGTCACCCGGGCCCTGGGCGCGGTGGCCGCCGGGTCCCCCGACCTCGCCGCCGTCCTGCGCGAGCCGCCCGGGGCGTACGCGGCGGCCGGGGAGCGGGTGCTGCCGGTGGCGGCCCTGGCGACCACCGGGCTCCCCCGCTCGGACGTCTGGCTGGCCGGATTCGCCCGTCTCGCGCTGACGGCCGGGCTGCGGCTGCTGGAGCTGGGGGTGGCGCTGGAGGCGCACGGCCAGAACCTCCTGGTGGTGCTGTCGCCCGCCGGGGAGCCGCTGCGGCTGGTCTACCGCGACCTGGCCGACATCCGGGTGGGCCCGTCCCGGCTGGCGCGGCACGGAGTGCCCCTCCCCGAGCTGCCCGCGCGCCTGGTCACGGACGACGAACGCGTTCTGCGGCGCAAGCTGTTCGGCTCGCTGGTGGCGGGCGCGCTGGCGGGGACGGCGGGGTCGGGCCCGGCGCTGCGGGCGGCCCTGGAGCGGGCCGTCCGGGACCTGCCGCGCACCCCGGACCTGGCCGCGCTGCTCGACGGGCCCCTGCCCGCGAAGGCGCTGACGCTGATGCGGCTGTCGCCGGGGGCCACTGGGGACCAGTGGGCGGAACTGCCCAATCCGCTTCAAGTCGAGCACGGATGACGGACCGTTTTGGCGGGCGGCGCACCCGATCAATAGGATCCGCCGATGATCACAAGAAAACGGCCGGTGGCAGGCGTCTGCGTCCTGCTCGCCGCGCTGACGGCCGGGCTCGTCGCCTTCCCGGCCGGCGCGGCGGCCGACGAACCCGAGGGCCGGGACGCGCCCAAGGTCAACCTCCTCCTCGACGTGAGCGGTTCGATGCGGGCCCGGGACATCGACGGCCAGTCCCGGATGGCGGCGGCGAAGCAGGCGTTCAACGAGGTGCTGGACGCCACGCCCGAGGGGGTGGAGCTGGGCATCCGCACCCTCGGGGCGAACTACGCCGGCGACGACCGCAAGGAGGGCTGCAAGGACACCGCGCAGCTCTACCCGGTCGGCCCGCTGGACCGCACCGAGGCCAAGGCGGCGGTGGCCACCCTGACCCCGACGGGCTGGACCCCGATCGGCCCGGCCCTGCTGGAGGCGGCCGACGACCTCGACGGCGGCGACGGCTCCCAACGCATCGTGCTGATCAGCGACGGCGAGGACACCTGCGCCCCGCTCGACCCGTGCGAGGTGGCCCGGGAGATCGCCGCCCAGGGCATCGGCCTGACCGTCGACACCCTGGGCCTGGTGCCGAACGCCAAGCTGAGCCGGCAGCTCAGCTGCATCGCCGAGGCGACCGGCGGGACGTACGCCTCGGTCGAGCACCAGGACGAACTCACCGACCGGGTGAACGAGTTGGTGGACCGAGCGGCCGAACCGGTGGTGACGCCGGTCGCCGTCCAGGGCGCCGCCTCGTGCGCGAAGGCGCCGACGCTCGAGTCCGGCCTCTACACCGACCGCGAGGAGTTCGGGCAGCAGCGCTGGTACCGCGTGGACCTGCTGCCGGGCCAGGAGCTGCGCGCCTCGGTGAGCGTCGCGGCCGACCGGGCCATGAACCCCGGCCACGGCGTGCTGCTGCGGGCCGTCACGGTGCACGAGCGGGAGATCGTGCGCGGCGAGGCGGCCGGCAACGGCCGCACCGACGTCGTCTCCACCGGACTGCGCTACCCCAGGCCCGAACGGGACGACGACGCCGAGCCGGCGGCCGAGGCGGTGTGCCTGGTGGTGACCCACTCCTTCTCCGCGGGCTCCGGGGTCAAGACCACGCCCGGTCTGCCGCTGGAGCTGACCGTCGACGTCGTGGACGGCCCGGACGGGGCGGGTGACGTGGCCTCCTTCGGCCTGGGCCGGGGCTGGTGGCTGCTCGGCGTCCTGATCCTCACCGGCTTCGCCGCCGGTCTTCTCTGGGGCTGGCTGTCACGCTGGCGGGTCACCGTCTGGAGGACCAACTGATGCGCGCCGTACGTGTACTGGGTGCCGCACTCCTGGCGCTCGGGCTGACCGCGGCCCCCGCCGCGGCCGACCCGTCGTCCTCCCCCGGGGCCTCCGGGGAGGGCGGTGGACCCACCCGCGCGGGCACCTCCTTCCGCACCGCGACGGAGGTCGAGCAGGGACGGACCGCCACGGCGCGCGCCTCCACGGGCGACTACCTGTACTGGTCGTTCCCGGCGGACGCCGGGCAGCGCCCCACCGTCCGCGCGACGGTGCGACTGCCGGAGAGCCACGCCGCCGAGACCTGGCAGATCGACGTGTACGACGGTCTGCGCCGCCGCCAGGCCTGCCAGTACGGCGCGCAGACCCGCACGGCCGGGGCGGACGCGCCCTCCGTGGAGCTGGCGTGCGTGCTGCGCACGGTCCGCGCCTGGTCGGAGCCGTGGGCGAACGACCCGCTGCCGGGCACGTACTACGTCCGCCTCACGGCGCTGCGCCTGTCGGCGTCCGACCTGGGCCAGCCGGTGCACGCCGAACTGCGGGTCGAGTCGAAGGACATGGGCGGCGCGGCGGCGGTCGACGGCGCGCTGTCGGAGCCGTTGGTGCCGGGCATCGCGACCCGGACCGAGCCGGACGAGGGGAACGGCGGGGACGGCGGGAACGACCGCCCGGCCGTGCTGGCCGGCCTGGAGCCGGAGGACGGCTGGGCCTCCGGCTGGTGGTCCGACCGCTGGGTCTGGACCGCCGCGGGCGGCGCGCTGGCAGCCCTGGCGGGCGTCGCCGGCTACCGCCTGACGCGCGGGCCCGGGCGCCCGCCCGGGGCGCCCCCCACCGCGTGACGCACCCCCGGAAGGCCCGCCCCGTGCGGGCCTTCCGCCTCTCGGCTCACGCCTCCCGCAGGGCCTTGGCGAGCGCGCCCTCGCCCGCCACCTCGACCCGTCCCGCGCGGACCGCGCCGGCCAGGGTCAGTTCGCCGCGGCTGATCGCCGTACAGGTGGCGGTGTCCAGGCGGAGCCGGGCGTCGGGCTCCCCCGGGGCGGGGCCGTCGCCGTAGGAGGGCCCGGCCCCGGCGCCGGCGTGCAGGTGGAACAGCCCCTCCTCCAGGTGGACCTCGACGAGGCCGGAGTCCTCCTCCAGGGCCCGCAGCAGCGGCAGCGCGAACCAGTGGGCCCGTACCGCGTCCGTGGGCCGCCGCTCCCCCAGCCCGGCCTCGCCCCACGCGCCGAGGGCCTGGAGGACGGGCATCAACGCGGCGCCGCGCGGGGTGAGTTCGTAGACGTAGGCGGCACCGGGCGGGGGCAGCCGGCGGCGGGTGGCGAGGCCGTCGCGCTCCATGTCCCTCAGCCGTGAGGCCAGTACGTCGGTGCTGACGCCGGGCAGGTCCGCGTGCAGGTCGGTGTAGCGCCGCGGGCCGGCGAGGAGTTCCCGGACGATCAGCAGGGTCCAGCGGTCACCGACGGCGTCGAGCGCGCGGGCGACGGAACAGTACTGGTCGTAGCTTCGGCGAGGTGGCATGCGAGGCAGTCTAGACATGTCGTTGGACTTTCCAAGCGTCCACTTGGTAAAACCAAGCAACACCAGAAACCGGAGGGGCGCATGGAGTTCCGGCAGTCGAGCAAGCTCAGCGAGGTCTGTTACGAGATCCGCGGCCCGGTCATCGAGCACGCCAACGCGCTGGAGGAGGCGGGGCACAGCGTGCTGCGCCTGAACACCGGCAACCCGGCCCTGTTCGGCTTCGAGGCGCCGGAGGAGATCCTCCAGGACATGATCCGGATGCTCCCGCAGGCGCACGGCTACACCGACTCGCGCGGCGTCCTCTCCGCCCGCCGCGCGGTGGCCCAGCGCTACCAGACCCTGGGCCTGGAGGTCGACGTGGACGACGTCTTCCTCGGCAACGGCGTCTCCGAGCTGGTGTCGATGGCCGTGCAGGCCCTGCTGGAGGACGGCGACGAGATCCTCGTTCCGGCACCGGACTTCCCCCTGTGGACGGCGGTCACGACCCTCGCCGGCGGCACGGCGGTCCACTACCTGTGCGACGAGCGGGCCGACTGGTACCCGGACCTGGACGACATGGCCGCGAAGATCACGGACCGCACCAGGGCCGTGGTGATCATCAACCCCAACAACCCCACCGGCGCGGTCTACCCGAAGGAGGTCGTCGAGGGCATCCTCGACCTCGCCCGCCGGCACGGCCTGATGGTCCTCGCCGACGAGATCTACGACCAGATCCTCTACGACGACGCCGTGCACCACTCGGCCGCCGCCCTCGCCCCGGACCTGGTGGTCCTCACCTTCTGCGGCCTGTCCAAGACGTACCGCGTGGCGGGCTTCCGCTCCGGCTGGCTGGTGGTCACCGGCCCGAAGCAGCACGCGAAGGACTACCTGGAGGGCCTGACCATGCTGGCCTCCATGCGCCTGTGCGCCAACGCCCCCGCCCAGTACGCCATCCAGGCCGCGCTCGGCGGACGGCAGTCCATCCGCGAGCTGACCGCGCCCGGCGGGCGGCTGCGCGAACAGCGGGACGTGGCCTGGGAGCGGCTGAACGAGATCCCCGGCGTGAGCTGCGTGAAACCGAAGGGCGCGCTGTACGCGTTCCCGCGCCTGGACCCGAAGGTGCACAGGATCCACGACGACGAGAGGTTCGTCCTGGACCTGCTGCTGCGGGAGAAGATCCAGGTCGTCCAGGGCACCGGCTTCAACTGGCCCTCCCCCGACCACTTCCGCATCCTCACCCTCCCCCACGCCGACGACCTGGAGGCGGCGATCGGCCGGATCGGCCGCTTCCTGGGCGGCTACCGGCAGTAGGCGGTTCCCCCCCCCCCCCGGCCCCGCCGTCCGGAACCGGCCGGCAGCCCACCGGCGTCCCAAAAGATCATGACGGACAACAGCAAGGGCTGCGCGGCCCTCCTCTGGGCGGCGGTCGGCGGCATCACCGCCGTGCTCGCCTGGGCACCGAGGGCACGGGTCAGCGTCCACGGCGGCTTCGAGGGCATGCACCGCGACCTGAGCGTCCTCTACGTCGACCTCCCGCTCATCGCCGTCGGCGGCGCGCTCGTCCCGCTCGCCGTGTGGCTGCTCACCCTGCGCGCGCTGCGCCGCCCGTGGCTCGCGACCGTCCTCACCGCGACCACCCTGACCCTCGGCATCTGGGGGCTCCTGACCTGGTGGACGCCGTACGAGCAGCCGGAGTTCATGGGTTAGCGTCCTGCGGGCGCGGGACGGCAGCCGCCCGTGAGGGGGCGCCACCGGGCGACCGGCCGGACACCGACCCCGGATCGCCGACCTCCGGCCCGAGGCGCCCTCAGCCCAGGACGACCTCGCACCACACCGTCTTGGTGTACGGGTCGCCGCAGGTGGCGCCCCAGTGCGTCGCCAGTGCTTCCACGAGGAGCAGACCCCGGCCCGACTCCTGCTCCGGTGCCGCGGGGGTGAGCGTGCCGGGTGTCGGGGGTCGGCGGTCCGGGCGGGCGTCGGTGAGTTCGATACGGAGCGTGGCGTCCTCCGGGTGGAGGGTCAGGCGGAGCCGGAAGTCACGGCCCCGCACGCGGCCGTGCACCACCGCGTTCGCGGCGAGTTCACCCACCAGCAGGGCCGCCGTGCGGTTGGCCTCGCCGTCGTACGGCCAGCCCCAGGAAGCGAGTCGCTCGGCCGCCAGGTGACGGGCGAGGCGCGCGCCCCTGGCGGTGGCCGACAGGCGGATGCCGAAGTGGCGGACGGGGCCGGTGTGTTCCGTGGCGGCGGCGATGTCGACGTTCATGTCACTCAGCGTGGCCGATCAGAGCCGCTCCCAACAGTCACGAAATCAGTACACACCGTCACCGTGCGGGAGCTGTCCGGCCTTGTCCGGGCCGTGACGCGTGACGTCCCGTCCCGACGGCGGGTTGAGCACGGGAGGCACAGGGAGGTGCGGGGACATGAGCGTGGAGCCCTACGGCGCGGACGAGGAGTCGGCGGCCGTCCTGCGGACCGTCGGCAGGGTCATCAAGACGTGCCGGGAGCGGGAGGGCATGACCCAGGCCGGCCTCGGGACGGCCATCGGGTACAGCGAGGAGCAGGTGTCCTCCGTGGAGCGGGGGCGCAGGGCGCCGGTGGAGCAGTTCCTCGACGCGGCGGACCGGGTGCTGGAGGCGGGCGGTCTGATCGCGGGACTGAAGAAGGAGGTGGAGAAGGCCCGGTTCCCGAAGAAGGTACGGGACCTGGCCAAGCTGGAGGCGGAGGCCGTGGAGATCTGCGCCTACGACAACTCCGTCGTCAACGGGTTGCTGCAGACCGAGGAATACCTGCGGGCGGTGTTCGGGTCGCGGCGACCGGCCTTCTCCGAGGACGAGGTGGACGAGCTGGTCGCCGCACGGTTGTCCCGCCAGGAGATCATCGGGAGCACGCAGCCGAGCACGGCTTTCAGCTTCGTGCACGATGAGGCTGCGCTGCGGCGGCCGGTTGGGGGCAAGATGGTCTTGCGTCGACAACTCGAACGACTGTTGGAGGTCGGGCAGATGCGCAACGTCGAGATCCAAGTGTTGCCGCTGGCCTCCGAGGACAACGCCGGTCTCGACGGCCCCTTTCACCTGTTGCGGTTGAAGGAGGGCACCACAGTGGGACACAGCGACATCCAGCTCGTCAGCCGATTGATCTCGGACCGCAGGGAGGTCCAGATCCTGGAACTGCGCTATGGGATCATCCGGGCCCAGGCCCTCACTCCGCGGGAGTCGCTGGCCTACGTCGACAAACTACTGGGAGAGACATGAGCCTGACACCCTTGGCCGAGCTGGAGTGGTTCAAAAGCAGCCACAGCAACCCCGACGGTGCCGCCTGCGTCGAGGTCGCCACCACGGCGGACACCGTCCACGTACGGGACTCCAAGCACATACCCGGCCCCCACCTCACCTTCTCCCCCCACCGGTGGGCCGCCTTCCTGCCCTACGCCTCCGGACGCCGATGACCCGACCGCCCACCGCCGCGCAGCGGCGCCTCATCGAGGCCGCCGATCCCGCCACCGGACGGCTGAAGGGCACACCGGCGCAGCTCGCGGCGCTGGTGGAGCGCGGGCTGGCCTTCCGGCACCCGAGGCCGCCGCACGATCACTTCCTGACGCCCGCGGGCCATCGGGTACGGGAGGCCGAGCCCGGACCGGCCGAGCCGGAGGCGCCCGCCTCCACCGGGGTGTTCGCCGCGCGGGTGGGCGGCGAGGAACCGTTGCCCGGGGCCGGGGCGGCCCGGCTCCGGGAGGTGCGCGGTGCCTGGGAGGGCATGCTGGAGCTGCGCCGGATGACCAACCCCGACGGTGCCACCGACCGGCCCTGCGGCTGGGAACGCTCGCACCTGGTGCAGGCCGCCGCGCTCGCCCTGGAGGCCGCCGGGCACGCCCCGGCGGTGGGGGACACCGGGGGCGGCTACCGGGTGCGGGCGACCCCGCAGCCGGAGGCGGTCGCCGTGTACGAGCCGGACGGCGAGGCGCTGCGGGCCTGCGCGGCCACCCTGGAGCGGGCCGGCTGGCAGGCCGGGGAGTACACGGAGCCGAGGACGCGGGCGCGCTACCTGCTGGCCTCCCCGCGCCGGGTGTGACGGGCGTGCCAGGATCGGTGGGCAGGGCGACGAACCGAGCAGATGCGAGGGATGTGCGATGAGCGAGCCGTTCTCCGTCCGGGTGACCGTGCGCGGGTACGAGACCGACGTACAGGGCCACCTCAACCAGGCCGTGTACCTCAACTACGCCGAGCACGCGCGCTGGTCGCTGCTCCAGGAGGCGGGCATCACCCAGACCGGGCTCGTCGGGCGGGGGGTGGGGCCGGTCGCGCTGGAGACCACCATCCGCTACCGGCGGGAACTCCTCGCCGGCGACGAGGTCGACGTGAGCTGCGTCTTCGGCTGGAGCGGCGGCAAGACGTTCACCATCGAGCAGGAGATCACCAAGGCGGACGGCACGGTCGCCGCGGAACTGACCGCGGTCGGCGGCCTGCTGGACCTCGAGCAGCGCAAGCTGGTCGCGCACCCGCAGGACGTCTTCCGCGAACTGGCGAAGGACCCGGGCCTGTTCGGACTGTAGGCGGGGAGCCCGGCAACCCCGGCCCGGACGCGCGGAGTCGGTTCGCACGGTCGGCCTCCGGGGACTCCAGTCCTGAAGGGAACGGCTGCCTCCCCGGCCTGTTCGGGGGGCGAACCGGGAACGGTTCGGGTCCCCGTCCGGACGGCGGTGCGCGGGTCTGGACGAGAGGGAAACCGAGACGGACCACGGCCGGTGGGCCCACGCGCGCCTCCTGCGAACCGACTCGGCAAGTAGGGTGAGCGGCGGGTTCCCGAGGCGGTTGTCACGAACTGGGGGATGGCGTGGGAGGAAGTCGCGGAGGAAGGCACCTCCGGTGGCCGGTGCTGGGCGGTGCCGCCGGGACCGCTTTCCTTGCGGTGGTGGCGGTCGTCGCCGCTGGCGTCGAAGCGTCCCTGCCGTGGTGGGTGGTGGGGGTTTCGGCCTTGCTGACGGCTGGGCCCGCCGGCTGGGCCGGGGCGCGGATCGGCCGTCGTCGTGGCGTTCGGAGCGAGGCCCTGGAACCGGGTGAGAAGGTACTCGGCACTTACACCGTCCGGCCTCCGTTCAGGGAGCACACCCCACCCGCCGTCCATGAAGGACCGCAATATCAGCTCCTGGTGACCAGCCACGGCTTGCAGCTGTGGGAGCGATCCGCACTGCTGTGGCGGTATCCATGGGCAGAACTGCGCGTGCTCACCGACGGCCCCCGCCTGCGTGTCCACCACGAGGGACGCGAGGTGGGGACGATGCTGCTGGAGCCGGCAGGGGCCGTACAGGAGATACGCCTGGCCGCCACGCGGCACGCGGCTGCTTAGCGGATGGGGCACAGCGACCCACGGGTCGCGCCGACCCACCGGCGCGTGACGAGCGACCGGGGGTCGGGCCATCGCGGACGGGGCCGGGGTCATGGTCCGGAGCGGCGGGGAGTGGCCTCGAACTTCCTCGGGGAGGGCGCCGAGCGGACCCGGGGGCACGCGCGGGGCACGACCCCGGACACGACGAAGGGCCAGCCTGGGAGGAAACCCCTCCCGAGCCGGCCCTTTCTCTCTGTGCCCCCGGCAGGACCCGAGCCTGCGACACCCGCTTCAGGCGAGGGGAGGAGGGCCCGTGCGACATCACGGGTGAGTCCTCCGAGCGGCCCGGCACCGCGTGCGTGCGGTTCCTCCGGCAGGGCACCGTGACCGTCGCAGCGGTCCGGCTCCGGTTCCGGGGGATGGATCCATTATCCCCGCGCGGGAAGACGCCTGTCACCGTTCTCCGGAATGATCTTTACGTCGGATGTGTCCCTCTAGGCTTGCGGACGAACACGAAGCACCGATCAGGACTGGGAGTTGGGAGTGGCACACGACGTTGCCGCGTTGGCGGTGGAACTCACGGAGATGGCTGCGGCCGATCACGAGTCCGCGGTCCGCACGGCGAACAGCGATGACCCCGCCGAGCAGCTGGCGTGGCGGCGGCTGACCGCTCGGCACGGTGACCGGCTCGGCGAGATCATGGACGAGTACGGCTGGCCGACGGCGGAACTGGTCGGCGAGGAGGCCGCACGCGCGGCATGGCTGATCGCTCAGCACGCCGACCGGCAACTCGACGTGCAGCGTCGTGCCCTCCAGTTGATGCAGCAGGCCGTGGCGGCAGGCTCGGCCGGCCCGCGCGAGCTGGCCTTCCTGCGCGACCGCACGCTGGTCAACGAGGGCCGTAAGCAGATCTACGGCACGCAGATCGCCGGCGTGAAGGACGGAGCGCCGGTTCCGTGGCCCTGCGAGGAGCCCGAGCGCGTGGACGAACTCCGTGCGGAGGTCGGCATCGAGCCCTTCGACGAGTACGTCGCCAAGTTCTCCACGACCTGACGCCCCGTGCCGGCCGCGTCCCGCGGATCACCACCCGTGGCTCACTGGTGTCGGCGGCCCGACCGGTCCGGCTTGCGGGGAGGCTCGACGGGCCACCGGCCATGACCGGTTCGTCGACGACCGGTCGGGGCGTTCGCGCTGTCGCTCCCGGCCGGTGCCGCCGACCGGTGCGACAGCCGGACGAAGCCACTGGTGTGCCTCCGTCCGGCGTCGTCGACGTCGGCCGTGGGGGTCGGGGACCTCCTGATCCGTGGCTCTGCGGAGGTCGGCCGCTGGAGGTCACGCAGGCCGCCGTACGGGCCGTGCGGTGCGGTGCCGGGCGCCGCGGGTCCGTTCAGCTGAAGGGAACGGCGTCCGCCGGGGCGGTGTGCCAGTTGGTGACGATCGGGTCTTCGACGATGATGGTGCCGACCGGCAGGGAGACCGGGTTGGGGTCGTCGTCACCGATGCCGACGATGATGGAGTCCAGTTCCTTGCCGCCGTCCCCGTTGGTGGTCTTCGGGTTCACCCCGGCGTAGGCGGTGGTGCTCCCGCCCAGCTTGATCTGCTGGCCGACGGCCTGCTCCGCGGGGCCCGCCTGGGTGCCGTCGGACCCGAACGCCACGGTCGGGAGCGCGGCGGGCAGGTAGCAGGTGATCCCCGGCTTCGCCTTGGCGATGATCAGGATGTAGCCGCCGGCCTGGGTCTCGGACCTGGTGCTCCAGGAGATGTCGTTGGCGCCGCAGCTCTGCTCGACCGGCTCCCGCTTGCCGTTGCCGGTGTCGACGCCGGAGCCGGTTGTGTCCTCGGTTCCCTCGCCCATGGCGTCGGGGCTCCCGTCGGCGCTCCGGCCGCTGCCCGCGGCCGTCGAGCCGGACGGGGTGGCCGCGTCGCCGGCGGGAGTGGCGGGCGCGGACGAAGAGCTCTGCGCGGCGCCGGTGTCCGTGGCCGCGTCTTCGTCCTGGCATGCGGTCATCAGCAGGGCGCCGCCCACGACGGCTGCGGAGACGAGCAGGGCCTTGCGACGGTTGCCGAACATGAAATCCCCCTTGGTGGAAAACGATTGAAGCCGGAGCCGTTCTGGCTCCCGGTGGTCACTCGATCACTATGAGGGGGTGCGAGCCGGAGGGGTTCCTGTGCCTCCGTTCCAGGACAGCGCTGTCACAGACCAGTGACATGATCACAAAGAGCCGTGGGGGGCCCGTGTCGGCTCGACGGGCGGTGACCCGCGGTTTCACCGGCGCAGGTGGGCCAGGATCCCGTCGTTCACGGGGTAGGGGCGCTCACGGGGCAGGAGCCGCCGGGCGTCGTCCAGGTCCCCGCTCCGTACACGGGCATGGACGGTGTGGGCGAGCGGCGTGACGTCGGTGAGGGAGACGATCCACTCGTCGGCGTAACGACGTGCGGCTTCGCCGGCGAGGCCGAGCTGGAGCGAGCGGTGGGGAAGCGGCTGAAGGTGCAGATCGCGTTCGGGGTCCCACTGCACCCGGGCAGGAGCCCGCCCCAGCCGGCGCTTCCACGTGGCGCGGTCGGCGTGGAGCCCTTGTTCGTAGTGGGACAGGCAGGAATGTTCCAGTGCCCACTCGAAGCCTTCCCGGGTGATCTCGACGGCCAGAACGGTCTCCTGGCCCTCCTTGGTGCCCCAACCGCAGCGGTACATCATCCACAGGAAGGACGGCTTGATCCACGTCATCCGGTCGCGCCGCCACGCCGCCGGGAAACGGCCGTCCCGGGCGGCCGGCAGACCGATCTCCGGCGCGTACGCCTGGTAGACGGTGACCGTGGAGTCCGTGTGCACTGCTCGAATCCGGTGTCTGGGTTCTGTCACGGGGACCAGGGTGGACACACCGCTTCGCGCACGCCAACGGATTAACGCGGCGGGGGCCGCCGAGTCCGCGGTGGCGGAGGAAAGCACGCCCCCCCTTTCAGCCGATGAAAGTTTCCGCCATTCGAGGGCAAGTTCGCTGGCCGTCGGCCCGGTGAGTGGACCAGACCACCAGAGGGGGACGGAGACTCTTTACGCACGCGGAATCCGCATGCCTCAATGATGACGCGTGCACGCCAAACCGCGCGGGGTCTACCCGCGTCGATCCGGCCGGGATCGTCCCCTTCCCCGTCCCCCACCTCTGACCGGAGGCAGCATGTCCCCCTTCCGCCGCCGCACGGCCGGCTTCCCCAGACGCGCCGTCACCGCCCTCGGCGTCCTCGGCGCGGCCCTCGCCCTGACGGCGACCACCGCGGGCGGCGCGACCGCCGCGCCCCGTCCCACCGCCGACAACCCCGTCGTGATCAAGCCGGGCCAGGCCTACATGGGCGTGGGCACCCGGATCCACGAGGGCGTCCCGGCCGGGAAGCCGCCGGTGGGCACCCTGGCCCCGACCGACGGCGTCCAGGGCATCGACGTCTCGCACTGGCAGGGCGCCATCAACTGGACCTCGGTGCGGGGCGCCGGCATCCAGTTCGCCTGGATGAAGGCCACCGAGGGCACCGGCTACAAGGACCCGCGCTTCAACACCAACTACCCGGCCGCGTACCACGCGGGCGTGATCCGGGGCGCGTACCACTTCGCCCTCCCCAACGCCTCCAACGGCGCGACCCAGGCCACCTACTTCGTCAACAACGGCGGCGGCTGGTCGCGCGACAACCTGACCCTGCCGGGCGTCCTGGACATCGAGCACAACCCCTACGGGGCGATGTGCTACGGCCTGTCCACCACGCAGATGCGCACCTGGATCAACGACTTCCACACCACCTACAAGGCGCGCACCGGCCGCGACGTGGTGATCTACACGACGGCGAGCTGGTGGAACACCTGCACCGGCAACTGGACCGGCATGTCCGCCAGGAGCCCGCTGTGGGTCGCCCACTGGACCTCCGCCTCCTCCCCCGCCGTCCCCAGCGGCTTCCCCACCTGGACGGTGTGGCAGTACACCAGCACCGGCTCGGTCAGCGGCGTCTCCGGCAACGTGGACCGCGACCGGTTCAACGGCTCCCGCGACCGGCTGCTGGCCCTCGCCAACAACACGTGACGGCGGCGCGGACGCCCCGCCGCCGCGCCCCAGCGAACGATCACACGGGGGAGCCGACACCGTCCCCGCCGTCGGCTCCCCGCTCCCCCACCCTCCTCACAAGGAGTGATCGTGAACGCCGAGAACCGACTGCGCCGCCGTCTGCTGCTGCTCACCGGCACGGCGGCCGGCCTGGCCGCCGCCACCGCCCTGCCGGGCACCGCCCGCGCCCAGGGGACCGCCGCCGTCGAGCCGGACATCGACGGCACCGGAACCTGGGGCGCCCGCCCTCCCCGGGGAAGCATCAGCCGGCTGCCGTACCGGCCGAGCCGGATCGTCGTCCACCACACGGCGAGCGCCAACACGCCCGACTTCTCCCGGGCCCGGGCGCACGCCCACGCCCACTGGGTCCAGGACCTGCACATGGACGACAACGGGTGGGTCGACACCGGCTACCACTTCCTGGTCAGCCGGGGCGGCTGGACGACCGAGGGCCGGCACGGCAGCCTGCAGGCCCTCACCGACGGAACCGGCTTCGTGCTCGGCGCCCACACCTCGGGCCAGAACGAGCAGGCCGTCGGGCTCGCGTGCGAGGGCGCGTACCACGCGGGCGCGACACCGCCGCAGGCCCAGTGGGACGTCCTGGTGACCCTGTGCGCGTACGTGTGCGCGCGGTACGGCATCCCGCCGGAGCGGCTCCACGGCCACAAGGACTACGGCGACACCCTCTGCCCGGGCGTCTACCACGACCTGCTGCCCCGGCTGCGCGACGAGGTGGCGGCCCGGGTGGAGTGAGTGGTGAGGGCCGCCGCCGGCCGGGAGCCGCCTGCCGGCCGGCGTCCCTCGGGGTTCAGTCCCGTGCGGCGGTCCGGGCCAGCCGCCGGGCCTCCGCCCGGGTGGTGCGGGCGATCGCGTCCTCGTCGGCCGTGAGCAGCCGGCCGTTCTCCACGATCTGCCGGCCGTTCACGAAGGAGGCGGTGACCGGGGCCGCCGCGCCGAGGACCAGCGCGGCCACCGGGTCGGCGATGGAGGCGTGGGCGAGGGTGTCCATCCGCCACAGCACCAGGTCGGCGAGCTTGCCGGGTTCCAGGGAGCCGATCTCGTCCGTACGGCCCAGCACCCGGGCTCCGCCGTACGTGCCGAGCCGCAGCGCCTGCCGGGTGCCCAGGGCGGCCTCGCGGTGCGCGCCGAGGCGGTTGACCAGCAGGGCGTTGCGCAGTTCGGTGTGCAGTTCGCCGGCCTCGTTGGAGGCGGTGCCGTCCACGCCGAGGCCGACCGGGACGCCGGCCGCGAGCAGGTCGGGGACGCGGGCGAGGCCGGCCGCGAGGCGGGCGTTGGAGGAGGGGCAGTGGGCGACGCCGGTCCCCGTCCGGGCGAAGGCGGCGATGTCGGAGTCGTCCATGTGGACGCAGTGCGCCATCCACACGTCCCCGCCGAGCCAGCCGGTGGACTCGAAGTAGTCGGTCGGGCCCATGCCGAACCGCTCGTGGCAGAACTTCTCCTCCTCCGCGGTCTCCGAACCGTGGGTGTGCAGGCGTACGCCCAGGCGCCGGGCCAACGCGGCTCCTTCACGCATCAGTTCGGTGGAGACGGAGAAGGGGGAGCAGGGGGCGACGGCGACCCGGGTCATCGCGCCGAAGGAGGCGTCGTGGTGCTCCCGCACCGTCTCCTCGGTCGCGGCCAGGGCGTCGTCGAGGCTCTCGACGGCGAAGTCCGGGGGCAGTCCGCCGTCCTTCTCGCCGAGGTCCATGGAGCCGCGGGCGAGGGTGAAGCGGACCCCCAGGTCGCGGGCGGCGCGGACGAGGGCGCCGGACAGGTCGCCGGTGCCCCGCGGGAAGACGTAGTGGTGGTCCACGGCGGTCGTGACGCCGCCGCGGGCCATCATCGCGAGCGAGCCCAGGGCCGCCGCGTGCACCATCTCCTCGTCGATGCGCGCCCAGGTCGGGTAGAGCGCGACGAGCCAGTCGAAGAGGTTGCGGTCGGTGGCCAGGCCCCGGGTGAGCCACTGGTGGAAGTGGTGGTGGGTGTTGACCAGGCCGGGGGTCGCGAGGTGCCCGGAGGCGTCGATGCGGCGGACGACGTCCCGCAGGCCCTCGGGGGCCGGGCCCGCGCCGAGCGACTCGATGCGGTCGCCCGCGAGGACGAGGTGGCCGCGGGCGTGCTCGGTGTCGTGCGCGTCGACGGTCGCGATCGCGCAGTTCTCGATGACGATGCGCTGGGCTGCTGCCACGGTGCGTCCCTCTCGCTCTCTGTCGCTCTCTTGCTCACTGGTTCCTTGCGGGGGCGGGGCACGGCAGGGCCCCGGAGTCCCGGGTGCCCCGGCCGCGGGCGCCGAGGGGGACGGGTGCCCCGGACGGCCGGGGGCACCGGGCGGGACGGTCAGGAGCCCTTCTCGCGGTTGAGGTGGTCGTGGACGGTGAGGCGGCTGACGCCGAGCGCGCTCGGCGCGGTCCCGGCCCCGTGCCGCACGGTGAAGGCGCCCCGCGCCCCCAGACCGCGCACGACCTCCTGCCTCTCCCTGCGGTCCAGCTCCGCCGGCGGTCTGCCCTTCCGGCGCTCCAGGGCGGCGAGGACGTGATCGAGGGAGTCCCCGAGCTGCGGCAGGCGCACGGCGACGGCGGCGGCCCCCTCCCGGACGAGGACCACGTCGTCGGGACCGGCCTCGTCCGGCGGGAGCGTCTCCCCGCCCACGGCGTCGACCAGCGGTCTGACGGCCGCGATGAACGGCTCGTCCCCCGCGCCGCTCATTCCCCGCCCCCTGCGGTCACGTTGACCTGGAGCGAGATCCGGGTCGCCCCCTCCGCCAGGCTCCGGCGCAGCAGGGTGCCCACGGCGTCGAGCACCGCGTCCGCGCCGCCCTCCGCGGCGGTGCCGAAGGGGCCGACGTCCACGGCGTCCAGGTCCGCGGCCTCGACGACCTCGCGGGCCGCCACCGCGTGCGCGGGCGTCTCGTCGAGGTCGAAGGGCTCGGTCGTGAACTCCACTCTCAGTCGCACGCGCCCAACCTAACCGCGCGCCGCGAACCGCGGGACGCTCCGCGCCGGACGGGACCCCGGTCCCCGGGCCGGCCCGAGGTGCGCGCGGGCCCGGTGCGCAGCAGCCTGGGGGCATGGCACATCCCACCGGGCGTCCGCACATCGTGGTGCACCCTCCGGCCCTGGACGGTTCGCGGCGGGTCACCTCCGGCGACGAGACACTGGGCATCGCCACGCACGTCGACGACGTGAGCGAGATCCTGCGGCTGGCCGACCTGTACACCACGGACGTCGAGAGGACCGACGTCATCGAGTGGCAGGGCGGCGGCCCCGACGACTGGCCGGGCCTGTCGGAGCACCACGCCCCCTGAGCGCGCCCGGCACCGGGGTGCCCGAGCGCGTCTACGGCTCCGTCCGTACCCCGGCTACGTCATGCTCAAATCAACCTCTGAACCGGCCCCCGGGAGGCTTCGGCCACCCCGGGCCGCGGGCACACTTCCCGTACCGGGACCCGCCGGCACGGGGGCGGGCGGGCCCCGGTACGGGGGCCACGCCATCCCCGCGAGCGGGCGCGGCCTGCCGGACCACGCCGGGCTGCTCGCCGCCGCCCGGCACGGCGAGGCGGCCCTGCGGGTGCTCGTGCCGCGTTTCGCCCCGCGGACGGGGCCGGTCGACCGGGGGGCGGTGGCGGCCGGGGGATGCGGCACTCCCCGCGCGGGGGCACCTACGGCGGTGGCGGCGGCTGCGGGGGCGGCGGGGCCTGAAAACCCGGCGACATCCCCGGGGCGGCCGTCCGATACTCGGCGGATGCGCATCCGTCCCGCCGCACCCGGCGACCTGCCCGTCCTCCAGGAGGTCGAACGGGCCGCCGGCGCCCCGTTCCGCGACCTCGGCATGCCGGAGATCGCGGACGACGAACCGCCCGCACTCGCCGCCCTGGAGCGCCACCGGCGGGCCGGCCGCTGCTGGGTCGCGGCCGACGAGCGGGACCGGCCCGCCGCGTACCTGATCGCCGCACCGGTGGACGGGGCGCTCCACGTCGAGCAGGTGTCGGTGCACCCGCGCGCCGCCCGCCGGGGCGTGGGCCGGGCCCTGCTCGCCCACGCGGCCCGGTACGCCCGCGCGCGGGGACTGACCGCGCTGACCCTGACCACCTTCGCCGAGGTCCCCTGGAACGCCCCGTACTACGCCCGCCTCGGCTTCCGTGCGCAGGCGGGGCCCGACCTCACGCCCGGCCTGCGCCGGATCCTCGCCGAGGAGGCCGGGCACGGCCTCGACCGGTGGCCGCGGGTGTGCATGCGCCTCGACCTCCGGGAGCGCGGGGCGCGGTCCGCCGGGAGGCCCGCATGAGGATCGGACTCGCACAGGAGCGGGACTTCCCCGGCTTCCTCGCCCTGGCGGCCCAGGTCGAGCAGTGGTTCGGGCCCATGGTCGAGGAGGCCGGCTTCCACGACGCCGTGCGCGAGCGCATCTCCCGCTCCATGGCGCTCGTCGCCGGCCCGCCGGGGCCGGATCCCCTCGGCGGCCTGCTGTTCGGGGTGGAGCCGCCCGTCCACCACGTGCACTGGCTCGTCGTCTCGCACCGGGCGCGGGGCACGGGCGTCGGCCGGGCGCTGATGGCGGAGGCGACGCGCAGGTGGGTGCGGGGCCCGGGGCACATCGAGGTCGTCACCTTCGGGGCCGACCACCCCGGTGCCGTGAGCAGCGGCGCCCGTGCCTTCTACGAACGGCTCGGCTTCGCCCCGGCGGAGGCCGCCGCCCCGGGGCCGGAGGGCGGCTCCCGGCAGGTCTTCCGCCGGGTCGTCGCCTGACCGCACGGGCCGGCCCGGGGAGGGGACGGCCCCGTACGGGCCGAGCCCGGAGGGGACGCGCTCAGAGAGGACGTGCCCGGAGGGAACGCCGGTCGCGGCGGCGCCGGGCCCGGTACGGGGCCGGCGCCGTCCGGGCGTCACCTCGGACGGGGCCCCGCGGCCGTGCCGCGCGCGGCGGAGGGGTGCGCCGGGCCGGGCGCGGTCACCGGAAGTCCTCCTCCCGGTACTCGTTCGCGCTGCCGGCGGCCGTGGCCTCGCGCAGGGCGATGCGGCGGATCTTGCCGGAGACGGTCTTGGGCAGCTCGCCGAACTCCAGGCGGCGGATCCGCTGGTAAGGGGCGAGGGTCCGGCGGGAGTGCTCGAAGAGCGCCTTCGCGGTGCCGGGGCCGGGTTCCCAGCCCTCCGCCGGCACGACGTACGCCTTGGGCACGGCCAGGCGCAGTTCGTCCGGGGCGGGCACGACCGCCGCCTCGGCGACCGCCTCGTGCTCCAGCAGCGCGCTCTCCAGCTCGAAGGGGGAGATCTTGTAGTCGGACGCCTTGAACACGTCGTCGGCGCGGCCGACATAGGTGATGTAGCCGTCGGCGTCGCGCGCGCCGATGTCGCCGGTGCGGTAGTAGCCGCCGGCCATCGCCTCGGCGGTGCGGTCGGGGTCGCCGTGGTAACCGGTCATCAGGCCCACCGGGCGCGCGGCGAGGTCGAGGGCGATCTCGCCCTCGTCGGCGCCGGGCGCGCCGGAGACCGGGTCGAGCAGCTCGACGCGGTAGCCGGGGCTGGGGCGTCCCATGGAGCCGGTCTTGAGGACCTGGCCGGGGCTGTTGGAGACCTGCACGGCGGTCTCGGTCTGCCCGAAGCCGTCCCGGACGGTCACGTTCCAGGCGCGGCGGACCTGTTCGACGACCTCGGGGTTGAGGGGTTCGCCCGCGGCGACGGCCTCGCGGGGCGGGGTGCGCAGCTGGGTCAGGTCGGCCTGGATGAGCATGCGCCACACGGTCGGCGGGGCGCAGAAGGTGGTGACCCCCGCCCGGTCCATCTCGGTCATCAGCCGGGCGGGGTCGAAGCGGGTGTAGTGGTGCAGGAAGACGGTCGCCTCGGCGTTCCAGGGGGCGAAGAGGCTGGACCAGGCGTGCTTGGCCCAGCCGGGCGAGGAGATGTTCAGGTGCACGTCGCCGGGTTTCAGGCCGATCCAGTACATGGTGGCCAGGTGCCCGATCGGGTACGACGTGTGGGTGTGCTCGACCAGCTTGGGCCGGGCGGTGGTGCCCGAGGTGAAGTACAGCATCAGCGGGTCGTCGGCGAGGGTGGGCCCGTCGGGAGCGAAGTGCTCGGCGGCGCCGTACGCGTCCGCGTAGGGCTGCCAGCTCGCGCCGGCGCCCTCGCCGACCGCGATCCGGGTGTAGTCGCCGGGCACCTCGTCGAACTTCGCGGCGTCCGCGGCACGCGCGATCACGTGCGCCACGCGGCCCCGGTCGACGCGGTCGCGCAGATCGGCCGGCCCGAGCAGCGGGGTGGCCGGGATGACCACGGCCCGCAGCTTCATCGCGGCCAGGGCGGTCTCCCACAGCTCGGCCTGGTTGCCCAGCATCACCAGCACCCGGTCCTCGGCGACCACGCCCCGCTGCCGCAGCCAGTTGGCGACCTGGTCGGAGCGGCGGGCCAGCGCGGCGAAGGACAGCCGGGTCTCCCGCCCGTCCTCCTCGACGAGGTGCAGGGCGGTGCGGTCGTCGCCGTCCGCGATCACGTCGAACCAGTCGAGCGCCCAGTTGAACCGCTCGGGCCGGGGCCAGACGAAGTCCCGGTAGGCGGTGGCGTAGTCCTCGCGGTGTTCCAGCAGGAAGTCCCGGGCCCTGCGGAACTCGTCCGTCGCCGTCGTCATCCGTCCTCCTCGCTCTCCCGGACCACTGCCGGGCGGCCCGTCGACGTCATGGGGTTCGTGCCACACATCTCCCTACCCGCGAACGGGGCGCACGCGTACGGGAGCCGCGGTGGAGGGGTGAACGGGTGGTGGCCGGAACCGTCGGGGGCCCGCGTCCGGTGTGCGGGGGCCGGGGGCGGATCCGGGGCCGGGCCGTGGCCGCGGCCCGGCGGGCGGGGCGGTTGCCGTGGGTTTGCGGTGTTTTCCCCGGCAGGACCATTACCACGGGGAGGGCTTTGGATTTACCGTTGTCCGGCCCGCTGTTATTTCCCTCACCTCACCGTCCGTCCGAAATGAATGGACCCGTTGCCTAATATTGGCCGGGACACGCCACACGGAGGGGAGCGGTGACCGTGCGACGGGACTTCAAGGAGCCTGCCGGGTGCCGCCCCGACCTGCTCATAGGCCGGGAGGAGCTGTTCTCCGAGGCGCGCGGGCAGCTCGCCCGCGGCGGAAGCGTGCTGCTCCACGGGCCCGCCGGAATAGGAAAGTCGACCGTGCTGCGGGCACTTGCGGCGGAAAACGCCGGCGGGGCGCGGACGGTGTTGCGCTGTTCGGCCACGGAGTCCGAATCCCATCTGCCGTTCCTGGCGCTGGCCGATCTGTTCGGCCTGGTCCTGGAGCGGGTCTCCGCCTCGCTGCCCGCCGCCCAGCGCACCGCCCTGGAGTCGGCGCTCACCGGACGCGGCGAGTCCACCCTCCAGCGGGACGGGCTCGCGCTGCGCCTGGCGGTGCTGTCCACGCTGCGCGCGCTGGCCGCCGAGGGGCCGGTCCTCGTCGTCGCCGACGACCTGCAGTGGCTGGACTCGGCCAGCGCCGAGCTCCTCGGCTTCGCGGCCCGGCGGCTGGGCGACATCCCGGTGCGGATGCTGTGCGCGGTGCGCACCGAGGGCCAGGAGTACGACCGTCACCTGCGCGCCTGCCCGCCGGACACGCGCGCCGTGCGGCTGGGCCCGTTCTCCCGCGCGCAGGTGTCCGCGCTGCTCGACCACCGCGGCTACACCGGCCTGTCCCGTTCCACGGTCCGGGACATCCACCGCACCAGCGGCGGCAATCCGCTCTTCGCGCTGGAACTGGGCCGTGCCCTGGCCGAGAGTCCCGCCCGCCCCCGCCCGGGCGAGCCGCTGCCGGTGCCGACCTCGCTGCGGGCCCTGGTGCTCAGCCGCCTGGAGATGCTGTCCGACGAGGCGCGCCGCACCCTGCTGGTGGCCAGCGCGGGAGCCCGTCCCACCCTGGCGCTGCTGCACGCGGCCGGCCGGGAGGACGCCGAGGCGCAGACGGCGCAGGCCGCCGCCCTGGGGCTGCTGGCGACGGACCCGGAGGAGCCGGCCCTGCGCTTCGCGCACCCCCTGATCTCGGCCGCGCTGTACGCGCAGGCGTCGGCGCACGAGCGGCGGGCGGCGCACGCCGCGCTGTCCACGGCCGCCTCCGACCCGATCGAGCGGGCCCGGCACCTGGCCCTGGCGACCACCGGCACCGACCCGGAGGTGGCGGCCCGGCTCGCCGGGGCCGCCGCACTGGCCCGGGACCGCGGGGCGCCCTCGGTCGCCGCCTCGCTCGGGCTGCTCGCCGCCCGGCACACCCCGGCCGGCAGCGTGCCGGGCCCGGACGAGCGGCGGTTGCAGGCCGCCGAGGACGCGATCATCGCCGGGGAGGCCGACCTGGCCCGGGACATCGCGCGGGAGGTGCTGGCCCGGGCGACGGTGCCGGCGGAGCGGGTGCGGGCCTGGATGGTGGTCATCGAGGCGGCCGGGCAGGCGCTCGGCGAGGTCGACGCCGTCTTCCCGCAGGTGCTGGCCGACGCCGGCGACGACCCCCGGCTGCTCGCCCTGGTCCACTACCAACTGGCCTGGCGCGAGCTGGTGGTGGACGGCGACTTCGCCAAGGCCCGGCAGGAGGCCGCGCACGCGGCGGAGCTGGCCGCCCGGGGCGGGGACCGGCGCACCGAGCTGATGGCGCTCGCCTTCCAGTCCTCCACCGAGACCCTGATGGGCCATCCGGACGCCCCCGCCACCATCAAGCGGGCCCTGAAGGAGCCTCAGGACCCCTACGTGGCCTGTCATCACAACGGCGCGGGCATGGCGAGGTTCCGCTGGCTGCTCATGAGCGACCGGCTGCCGGAGGCGCGCACGACCATCACCGCGCTGCTGCGCGAGGCGCGGCGGCGCGGCATGGTCGAGAGCGAGGTGCACTTCCTGCGCTTCCTCGCCGACACGGAACTGCGGGCCGGGCACTGCGGCCGGGCCCTGGACCTGGCCCGCGAGAGCCTGCGGCTGGCCCGGGACTGCGGGATCGGCGAGGGCGCCTCGGCGATGCTGGCCTCGCTCGCGGAGGCCTCGGGCGGGAACGTGGACCGGGCGCTGGCGCTGGCCCGGGAGGCCGCGGACCACGCCGAGGTGGACGGCGACCAGATGTACCTCTCCCGTGCCCTGGCCGCCCTCGGCTACGCCCAGTCGGTCGCCGGGGACGCGGCCGCCGCGGTGCGCTCGCTGCGCCGGGTGCGGGAGCTGGAACGCGCCATGGGCATCAGCGACCCGGCGCGGGGCCGCTGGCAGGGTGACCTCGCCGAGGCGCTGGTGCGGATCGGCGAGGCCGGCGAGGCGCAGGAACTCATCGACGTCACCCGGGTGCACGCGCTGCGCCTGGACCGCGCGAGCGTGCTGGCCGTGCTGGACCGCGCCGAGGCGCTGGTGCGCGCCGCGCGCGGTGAACACCAGGCCGCGCAGGCGCAGTTGGTGTCGGCCCGGGACCGGTTCGGCAGGCTGGGCCACGGACTGGAGGAGGCGCGGTCGGCCTTCGCCCTGGCCCGGCTGCGCGTCCGGCAGTCGGGACCGGCCGCCTACGACGAGGCCGCCCGGCTGTTCCGGCGCTGCCGCGCGCTGCCCTGGCTGCGCCAGGTGGACGAGGCCGTGGCCGCCGGTCCCGCGGAGGCGGAGGCGGCGCCCGCCGCCGCACCGGCCGTCCTGGACGGACTCGCCTCGATGGAGCGGCAGGTGGCCGCGCTGGTGATGGAGGGCGCCACCAACCGGGAGATCGCCGGCCGGCTGTTCATCAGCGTGAAGACCGTCGAGGCGACCCTCACCCGGGTGTACCGCAAGCTGGGGATCCGTTCGCGGGTCGACATCGTCCGACTGGCGGCGGCGCGCCGCACGCCGTGACCACACCGCGGTCCGCGCGGGGGCGACCGAGGGTTTTCCCTGCCCAACTCCCTTAGGGGGTTCCCTCATTGGGTGGGACGCGCGCCGGCTCGTAGCGTGAGCCCGTGCCGCTCGCCGGGCACACGGAGGCCGGTCCTCAGGCCCTCGTGCTCCGTCCCCACCCCGCGCGCCCCCACCGGCAACCCCCACGAGGAGACCCATGACCGGGCTCACCCGCGCCAGAAAGGCCGCCGCCGCGGCGGCCACCGCCGCCGCCGCCGTGACCGCTCTGCTCACCGCCCCCTCCGCCGTCGCCGCCCCGCAGCCGGTCGTGGGCGGCACGACGACCACGGCGTCCGCGTACCCGTTCGTGATGCAGATCACGGACGCCTCGCAGAACCAGTTCTGCGGCGGCACCCTGGTCTCGCCCACCAAGGTGGTCACGGCCGCGCACTGCATGGTCGGCGAGACCACGGGCAGCGTGCGCGTGGTCGGCGGGCGCACCTACCGCAACGGCACCGACGGCACGGTCGCCAGGGTCGGCAGGATCTGGATCCACCCGGACTACCGGAGCGTCACCCGGGGCGACGACGTGGCGGTGCTGACGCTGTCGACGCCGATGCCGTACACGCCGGTGGGGTACGTGTCGTCGTCGGACACCGCGGTGTACGCGGCCGGCACCACCGCCCGCATCCTCGGCTGGGGCACCACCCGCTCGGGCGGCACCTCCTCCCACCAGCTGCGCACCGCCACCGTGCCGACCGTCTCCGACTCCGGCTGCGCCGGCTCGTACGGCTCCCGGTTCGTGCGGAGCGACATGGTGTGCGCCGGGTACCCCTCCGGCGGCGTGGACACCTGCCAGGGCGACAGCGGCGGGCCGCTGATCATCGGGGGCCGCCTCGCGGGGATCACCTCCTGGGGCGACGGCTGCGCGGCGGCGGGCTCCCCGGGCGTGTACACCCGGCTGACCACCTTCTCCGGACAGGTCGCGACCCAGGTCAACTCGTAGGTCCCATGACTTCCTGAGCACGTCTCGGGTAGCGGTCCGGGGGGCGTTGCGGGCTTCCACGAGCAGCCCGCAACGCTCCCCTTCCATGTCCTTCCCTGCCCTTTCCTGCCCTTTCGCGCCCTTCCACGTCCCGCCCCCGGCCCGCGCCCCCTGCGCCGCGGTGCGCGGGGGCGGACCCTCCGACGGCACGACGTCGAACGTTCGCGCGAGCGAGGAGGGCGGGTCCCCCGGTCGATTGCCTCCCCCGCGAGCGGGGCACTCGGTGGCACTGTGCACGCGACGGAGTTCACCCGACCGGAGAGGGTCCTGCTGACCGGGTGGTTCAGCTTCCGCGACGGGGAGGCGACCGCCGGGGACGTGCTGGCGCTGCACCGGGTGGAGGAGGTGCTGCGCCGGGCCCGGATCCCCTACGACGTCGTCTGGAGCCCCGGCTTCCTGCCGGACGCCCGGCACCTGGCCGACGTCCGGCCCCGCGACTACTCCCACCTGGTGTTCGTGTGCGGCCCGCTGCACGGGCCGCAGGTCGAGGAACTGCACCGGCGCTTCGCGCACTGCGTGCGGATCGCGGTGGGGACCTCCGTGACCGACCCCGGGGAGGCGGCCGTGACCGGGTTCCACCACGTGCTGGCCCGGGACGCCCCCGGCAGCGAGCCGTCCGAGGACCTGGCGGCCCGCGCCCCGGCGGCGCCCGCCCGGCCCGTGGTCGGGGTGATCCTCACCCACGGGCAGCAGGAGTACGGCGCGCGGCGGCGGCACGAACAGGTCGCGGACCGGGTGACGCGCTGGCTGGCCGGCAAGGACTGCGCCCGGCTGGAGCTGGAGACCCGCCTGGACACCCGCGACTGGCACCTGAGCGCGACGCCCGCGCAGGTGCAGTCGGTGCTGGCCCGCCTCGACCTCGTCGTCACCGACCGGCTGCACGGGCTGGTGCTCGCGCTGCGGGTCGGCACGCCGGTGCTGGCCGTGGACCCGGTGGCGGGCGGCGCGAAGGTGACCGCGCAGGCCCGCGCCTGCGGCTGGCCCGCGCTGCTGGCCGCCGAGCAGCTGGACGCACGCCGGCTGGAGCGGTGGTGGCACTGGTGCCTGACCTCGGGCCGGGTGGCCGCCCGGCAGGTCCGCGACGCGTTCCGGGAGGAGCGCGTGCCGGACGGCGCGGACCGGCTCGTGGAGGTGCTGGGGTCCCCCGCCGGAGCCGGTTCCGGTTAGCGCGGGGCCCGCCCGGGCACCCGGACCCCCCGGTCGCCCCTGGTCGCCCCTGGAGGAGAGACGGTGTCCCTCGATCGGCTCCCTGATCACGAACAGCGCGTCCTCGACGAGATCGAACGGGTGCTGCGCCGCGACCGGCGGCTCGACCGGCGGCTGCGCACGCTGCGGCTGCGCCGGGGGCCCGACGTGCCGCGCCTGCTGCGGCGGGTGGCGTCGTACCGGCCGCACGGCCGGACCGTGGCCGCGCTCCTGGCCGTGTCGGTCGTGCTCATGGTGACCGGGATGGTCACCTCCTCCCCCGGTGTGATCACGGCGTTCGCGGTGGTGTGGCCGACGACGCTGTTCGCGGCCTTCCGGCTGCTGTGCCGGTGGTCGGGCGGCTGAGCGCCCGCCCTCCCGCGGCGGCGCGGCCCCGGACCGGACGGCGGGCCGCGGACCGGCCCGGACGACGGGCCGCGGACCGGCCCGGACGACGGGCCGCGGACCGGCCCGGACGACGGGCCCGCGGGTCAGCCGGTGTAGCGGCGGGCCGTGGAGGTGCGCTGGGCCGGTTCCAGCAGGCGCAGCCGGGACTCGACCTCGCGGGGCAGGACGCGGCGTTCGCGCAGTACCCACGGCAGGGCGGCCGCCGCCTCGGCGAAGGCGCGCAGGGAGGCGGTGTCGCGCGGGACCGTGCGGGCCAGGTGCAGGGTGCGGCGCAGCGCGGGCCCGGCCGGGCGGCGCAGCCAGGTGAACCACAGGGTGTTGCGGATGCCGTGCCTCCGGCGCAGCGTGGGGTCCCGCACCGGGGACGCCTGGTGGTGGATCGTCAGGTGGTCCGCGTAGACCAGCCACCAGCCGTCGGCCGCCAGGTCGGCGGCGAGCAGCTCCTCCTCGCCGCCGAGCCACAGCCGCGGGTGGAAGCCGCCCGCGGTCCGGAAGGCGTCGGTGCGCAGGACGGTCGCGGCGGCCAGGAACGAGCCGAGGGCCGGCCCGGGCAGCCAGGGCGGGCCGGGCACGGGCGAGTCGCGCAGCTCGCGGACGATCGGGTCCTCGGTGCCGTCCGGCTCGACCACGATCCGCGCCGTGACCGAGCCGAGCGCCGGGTGCCGGTCGAGCAGGTCGGCGGCGCCGGCCAGGGAGCCGGGCGCCCACCAGGAGTCGTCGTCGCAGAAGGCGACGTAGGGCGTGCGCACCTCGCGCACCGCGAGGTTGCGGCCGACCGCGCCGAGGTTGCGGCCGGGACGCAGCAGCCGCACGCCCGGGTGGTGGCGGGCGACCGCCCGGGCGGTGCCGTCCGTGGAGCCGTTGTCGGTGACGATCACCGGCGGCTCCTCGGGGAGGGCGGCGAGCCGGCCGAGGGTGCGCAGGAGTTCGCCGCACCGGTTGTGGGTGATGACGACGACGGTCGTGCGGGGGTCCGTCATGCGGCCTTCCCTTCCAGGATCCGGGCGGCCCGTTCCACGTGCGGGGGCAGGGGCCGGCGCGCGCGCAGGGCGGCCGGCAGCCGGACGAGGGCCTCGCGCAGCGCGCGCCGGGCCCGGGCGTCGCCGCGGGCCTCGGCCGCCAGGGCTCCGGTGCGGGCGAGGGCGTGCGGGACGGGCCGGCGCAGCCAGGCGGTGAGGAGTTCGTTGCGGCGCTGGAGCGCCGGGCGGCCGGGGCGGGGGTCGGGGTCCGGGTGGTGGTGGGCGACGACCTCGGGGCAGTGGGCGACGCCCCAGCCGCGGGCGGCCAGGTCGTAGGCGAGCAGGGTCTCCTCGCCGCCGAAGAACAGCAGCCGGTGGAAGCCGCCCGCGTCGAGGAGGGCCCGGCGGCGGACGACGGCGGCGCAGGCGAGGAAGCCGAGCACCTGGACGCCGGGGAGGTCGGGGGCCGGGCCGAGCGGGGAACGGGCGAGGACGGCGTTGAGCGGGTCGGGGTCGGCGGCCGGGCCGACGAGGGTGCGGGCGGCGATCAGGCCGAGCCGCGGATGGGCGTCGAACAGCCCGGCCGCGCGGCCGAGGGCGCCGGGTTCCCACCAGGAGTCGTCGTCGCTGAAGGCCACGTAGGGGGTGTCCATGGCGCGGACCCCGTGGTTGCGGGCGAGGGCGCCGTGGTTGTCGGGCAGCGCCAGCACCCGGACCTCGGGGAAGTCGCGGGCGAGGAGGGCGCGGGTGCCGTCGGTGGAGGCGTTGTCCACGACGAGGATCTCGGGCCGCTCGGGCAGGGCGCGCAGGTGGCGCAGGGTGACGGCCAGCCGGGCGCGGCGGTCGCGGGTGGCGATGACGACGCCGAGGCGGCCGTACGCGGACGGGAGGGTCATGGCGGGCTCCCCCCTCCCGGGCGCCCGGCGGCGGGCAGCCGGCCGAGGGCGTCCAGGACGTCGTCGCAGGTGATGCGCAGGAGCGCCGGGTCGGGCCGGCGGCCGTGCGGATCGCCCTCGGGGCCGTACCACAGGGCGATGTGGCGCGGGTGCGCGGGCGGCCCCCACCGGCGGGGCGGGACCGGGCCGAACAGGGTGACGGTGGGGACGGCGTGGGCGACGGCGAGGTGGGCGACGCCGGTGTCGCCGCTGACGACGGCGCGGGCGCCGGCGACGAGGGCGCAGAGCCGGCCGAAGGGGAGGCCGCCGCCGAAGACGTCGGTGTCGGGCAGCCGGGCCCGCTTGGCGAGCCGCGCCACCAGGTCCGACTCGTCCGCTCCCCCGGTGACCACGACCCGCAGGCCGCGGGCGCGCAGCGCGGTCGCGACGGTGGCGTACCGCTCGACGGGCCAGCGGCGGGCGGGGGCGCCCGCGCCGGGGTGCAGCAGGACGGCGCCGGGGGCGGGGGACGCGGTGCCCGGCGGGGGCAGCAGCAGGTCGGCGGGGTCGGCGTCGATGCCGTACCAGCGCAGCAGCCGGCACCAGCGGTCGCGCTCGTGCTCCTGCGCGTACCAGGGCGGTCCCCCGATCTCCGGGGTGCCGGGGTGGGCGAACGCGAGCAGCCGCGCGGGGGCGAGGCCGCTCAGCAGGCGGTGGCTGGGCGGTCCGTTGCCGTGCAGGTCGACGGCGACGTCCGGGGGCGGCCCGGTCCAGTCCAGCGAGCGGGGCACCGCCCGCCCGGGCGCGGAGGCGGGCAGCACGCGGTCCACGGCTCCCGTGGCCGCGGCGGCCGGCGCGAGCCCGGCGGGCCCGGCCAGCACCAGTTCGTGGGCGGGGAACGCCCGGCGCAGCGCCCGCAGCGCGGGGACGCCGGCGAGCAGGTCCCCGAGGCCGAGGGCCCGCAGCACCAGCAGACGGGGCCGCCCGGCGGGCTCCGCCGGCACGGCGATCCGCGTCTCCGGCCGCCCGGCGGGGCGCCCGCCGGGCGGCGCGATGCCGTTGCCGCCCGGCACGCCCCCGGGGGCCGGGGCGCCGCCGGGCGTCTCCCCGCCCTCCGCGGTCGCTCCTCCCCGGGAGGGGTCCGGCCCGGTCACCGCGTTCCCTCCGCGGCGCGCTCCAGCATCCTCGTCGAGGAGCGGCCGTCCAGGTAGGGCAGGAGGACCGCCTGGCCGCCCCACTCCTCCAGCAGGGCCGCCTCGGGCAGGTCGGCGGCCGCGTAGTCGCCGCCCTTGACCCAGACGTCGGGGCGCAGGTCCGCCAGGAGGCGCTCGGGGGTGTCCTCGTCGAAGACGGCGACGGCGTCGACGCAGGCCAGGGCGCGCAGCACGCGGACCCGGTCGGCGAGCGGGTTGACCGGGCGGCCCGCGCCCTTGCGGCGGCGCACCGACGCGTCGGAGTTGACGCAGACGACCAGGCAGTCGCCGAGGCCCCGGGCGGCCTGGAGCAGACCGACGTGCCCGGCGTGCAGGAGGTCGAAGCAGCCGCCCGCCGCCACGACGGTGCCGTGGGCGGTGCGGATCCGGTCCGCGAGGGCGAACGGGTCGTCGCCGTCGGCCGGCGGCGGGGGCGGGGCGTCCGGCCGGGGCAGCGCGCCCGCGCCGCCCGCGCCGACGAAGTCGGTCGCGGCGGCGACGGCGGCCTCGACGGCCTCGCCGACCAGCGCGCCGTCGGCGAGCAGCCCGGCCGCCGTCACGGCGAACCGGTCGCCGGCGCCGCAGCTGTCGCCGTGGTGCGCGGCGGGGGCGGGGACGAGCAGGGGGTGCTCGCCGTACGAGAGGAGGGCGCCGCGGGCGCCGAGGGTGACCGCGACGGCGGCGGCCCTCCAGTGCCGCACGAGCGCGGCGGCGCCGCGGGCGGCGGCGGTCAGGTTCCGGTGCGGGGCCGCGCCGTCCGGCGCGAGGGCGCGCGCCTCCTGCTCGGCCGGGGTGACCAGCCGGGTGCCGGGCGCCGGCGGCCCGCCGCGCGGGTGGGGGTCCCAGAGCAGCGGCGGGCGGGCGGCCAGGACGTCCCCGAGGGCGTCGGCGGCGCCCCGGCCGTAGTCGGAGACGAGGACGGCGGACGCGGCGCGGACGGCCCCGCGGGCCCGGTCGGTGGCCTCGCGGACCCGGCCGTCGCCGCGGTCGAGGCGGGCCACCGGCCGGTCCCCGGCCAGGACGCGGCTCTTCTCCGGGAGCGGTCCGGTCAGCGGCAGCGGGACCAGGGTGACCCAGGGCCGAAGGAGCCGCCGCAGTTCGCGGCTGGCGGGATCGTCGCCCACGCCGGCGACGAGGGTGACCTCGCGGCCGTCGCGTGCGGCGAGGTACGCGGCGAGCGCGGCGCCGCCGGGGCGGGCCCGCTCCCCGTAGTCCTCGACCACCGGGACGGGCGCGTCGGGCGCGAGCCGTTCGGCGCGGCCGGTCAGGTCGCGGTCCAGCAGGGCGTCGCCGACCACGACGAGGGGTGCCTTGCCGTTCATGTCACCTCCCGGTGTCCCGGTCGCGCGCGGGTCCCGGGTCCGCGCTCCGCCACCCCCCGTCCGCCAGCGCCGCGTCGAACGCCGCGCACACCATGTGCACCGCGACCAGGTGGAGTTCCTGGACGGTGGCCGCCGCGGGCGCCGCCACGCACAGCGACTCGTCGCTGCCCGCCGCCAGCGGGTTGGGGGCGGGACCGGTCAGGGCCCACACCCGCAGGCCCGCCGAGCGCGCCGCGTCGGCGGCGGACAGCAGGTTGGCGCTGGCGCCGGACGTGGACAGCAGCATCAGCACGTCGCCGGGGCGGCCGTGGGCGCGGACCTGGCGGGCGAACACCGCGTCGACGCCGTAGTCGTTGGCGATGGCGGTGGTGCTGGAGGTGTCGGCGTGCAGGGCGATCGCGGAGAACGCGGGCCGGTCGTCGCGGTAGCGGCCGACGAGTTCCGCGGTCAGGTGCTGCGCCTGGGCCGCGCTGCCGCCGTTGCCCGCGGCCAGCAGCCGGCCCCCGCCGGCGAGGACCCCGGCGAGCCGCTGGCCCCAGCGCGCGGTGAGGGGCGCCGAGGCGCGGAACGCCCTGAGGGCGTCCGCGAGTTCGTCGCAGTGTCCGGTGACGGGAGGGTGCACGGTCATCGGGCCGCCTCCTTCCGGGTCGCGTGGGCGCTCAGCACCCGGCGGTGGACCTCCTCGACGCCGTCGGCGACGCGGTCCCAGGTGTAGCGGGCCAGCACGCGCTCGCGTCCGGCGGCGCCGTAGGCGCGGCGCAGCCCGTCCGAGGCGAGGAGGTCGCGGACCGCGGCGGCGATCGCCGCGGGGTCCCGGGGCGGGACCAGCCGGCCGGTGGTGCCGTCGACGACGCTGTCGCGGTGGCCGCCGACGTCGGTGGCGACGACCGGCACGGCGCACGCCATCGCCTCCAGCGGCACGATGCCGAACGGCTCGTAGACGGGGGTGCACAGCACCAGGTCGGCGCTGCCGAGGAGGGCGGGCATGCCGGCCGGGTCGACCGCGCCGACCAGCCGTACCCGGTCGGCCACCCCCGCGCGGTGCGCCAGGTGCCACAGCCGCCGGGCCTCCGGGTCGCGGGCCAGCCGTCCGGCGGCGGGCCCGCCGGCGATGACGAGTTCGGCGTCCTCGATCCGGGTCAGCGCGCGGACGGCCTGGTCGTAGCCCTTGCGGCGGACCAGCCGGCCGCAGGCGAGCAGCCGGTGCCGCGCGCGGCGCGGCGGTACGGACGCGTCCTCGGCGCCGGGGCGGAAGTGGCCGGCGTCCACCCCGCAGGGCACCACCGACACCCGCTCCCGGGGCACGCCCATCCCGGCCAGTTCGCGCACCTCGTCGCTGCAGGTGGCGAGGACGTGCGCGCAGCCGCGGCCGATCTCCCGCTCGACGGCGACGCGTTCGGGCGGGCTGGTGTCCCGCCACCCCTGGTGGCGGCGCTTGACGGTGCCGAGGGCGTGGAACGTCTGCACCACCGGGATGCCGTACGGGCGGGCGCCGGTCAGGGCCGCCGTGCCGGACATCCAGAAGTGGGCGTGCACGACGTCCGGCCGCTCCCGCCGCCAGGCCCGGGCGAGGTGCGCGCCGAAGGCGGGCATGTACGGCGGCAGTTCGTCCTTGGGCACCGCCTGGGGCGGGCCGGCGGGCACGTGCTCGACGACCGCGCCGCCGGGCAGCGGCACCCGGTCGGGCGGGCCGGCCGCGTCACGGCGGGTGTACACCGTGACCCGGTGGCCGCGCCGGGCCAGTTCCTCGCTGAGCCGCGCCACGTACACGTTCTGGCCGCCGGCGTCGACGCCGCCGAGCGCGGCGAGCGGGCTCGCGTGCTCGGACACCATGGCGATCCTCATCGGGCCACCTCCTTCAGCAGCCGCTCCCAGTCGTCCAGGAAGCGGGACAGCCCGTAGCGGGACAGCGCCGCCGCCCGCGCGGCCTCGCCGGCGAGGCGGGCGCGCGGCGGGTCGGCGACGAAGTCCCGCACGGCTTCGGTGAGGACGTCGATCCGGTTGGAGACCACCCCGGCACCGGGCGGCACGGCCTCGGTGACCTCGGTGGTGGCGAGCGCGACCACGGGCATGCCCAGGTGCATCGCCTCGAGCAGGGACAGGCCCAGGGAGGTCCAGCGCACGGGGTGGACGTAGACGCGCCGGCGGGCCATCTCCGCGTGCAGCCGGTCCTGCGTCAGCTCGTACGAGCGGCAGCGGTGGGGCGGGACGCCGATGTGGCCGGCGAGGCCCTCGGTGCGCATGCCGAAGACGTCGAGGGGCGCCGCGGCGGCGAAGGCCGGCAGCAGGTCGGTGCCGGTGGTGCGGCCGCGCCGCACCGGTTCGTTGACGACGACGGCGGCGTGCGGCAGTTCGCCGGTCCACCGGGGTCCGGGGTCGACGATGCCGTGCTCGATGACGGTGGCCGGGGTGGGGCCGGCGTCCCACATCAGGCGGTTGAAGTGGGTGACGTGGACGAGGGTGGCGCCGGGGACGTCCGCGGCCGGGTGGCGGGTGTCGGGCACGTCCCCGTGCGGGGCGTTGTGCTCCAGGTAGACCAGGGGCGGGCGGCGGCCCAGCCACCGGTCGACCAGGCCGAGTTCGTGGGGCCGTTGCAGCACCACGACGTCGACGTCCTGCTCGCGCAGGCGCTGCGGGGGCACCTCGACGACCGAGTCGGGCCAGTCGAAGGTGCGGGCGCGGCCCAGCCCGTCGGGTCCGCGGTCCGGGGTGACGGGGACGACGTAGGTGTGCGGGCCCCGCACGAAGGCCGTGGTCCACGACCCGTGCACGTGCCACAGCAGGATCCTCATGCCACCTCCACGAGTTTGCCGACGGCGGCGACGACGTCGAGCGCGGTCACGTCGTCCAGGCACGGGTGGCCCGGCACGGGGCACCGCCGGGCCCGGGTGCCGGCGCACGGCGCCCGCTGGTCGCCGAGCAGCACGTACGGCACGCCGTACGGCCGCCACCGCTCGGCCGGGACGACCGGTGCGAACAGGGACACCACCGGGGTGCCGACGGCGGCGGCGAGGTGCGCGGGGCCGGTGTTGCCGGTGACGGCGCAGGCGGCCCCGGCGAGCACCCCGGCGAGTTCGGCGGCGCCGGTCCGGCCGCCGAGGTCGAGGCCCCGGTCGCCGGCGACGTACGCGGTCAGCTCCCGTTCCCCCGGGCCGCCGGTGACCACCACCCGGTGGCCGGCGGCGGCGAGTCCGCGCACCGCCTGCGCGCACCGCTCGGGGCTCCAGGCGCGGGCGGGGACGCTGGCGCCCGGGTGGACGACGACGTACCCGGGCGGGCCGGCCAGTGCGCCGGCCGGGGGCGGCGGGAGCACCCGCAGCCGCCCGTCGTCGGCCCGGGGGAAGCCGGCGGCCTCGGCGAGGTCGAGCGCGGCCTCCACCTCGTGGGCGTGCGGGGCGCGGTGGTGGCGCACGTCGAGGAGGGAGCCCGGGTAGTCCTCGCTGTCGGCGGCGAGGAAGCGGACCCCGGCCAGGCGCAGCAGCAGGGCGGTGGGCAGCGGGGACTGGTGGAAGGAGGTGAGGATCAGCCCGGTGTCGGCCGCCACGGCGGCGAGGGTGTCGACGAGGCGGTCGACCTCCTCGCGGCGCACGCCGGGCGGCTGGAACCCGGCCCAGGGGGCGTCCCAGACGAGGACCTCGTCCACGCCGGGCAGCAGCCGGGCGGCGGGGGCCCCGTGCGGCCCGCACAGCAGCGTGACGCTCTCGGCCCGGGCGGCGACGGCGCGCACGGCGGGTCCGGCGAGCAGGACGTCGCCGAAGCTGTCGAGGCGGGTGACCAGGGCCTTCACGCGTGCCTCCCCACCGCGTCCGCGTCCGGCCCGCCGTCCGCGCGGGCGGGCCGGGCGGCGGCCGTCCCGGGCCGGGGGAGTCCGTCCAGGACCGCGCGCACGGCGGTCGCGAGGTCCGGCGCCACGTGGGCGGCGGCGGCCGTCTCCTCGGGGCGGGTCCGCGGGGTGGGGACGAGGATGCCGTGGGCGCCGGCCCGGCGGGCGGCCTCGACGTCGGCGCCGATGTCGCCGACGACGACGCAGTGGGCCGGGTCCGCGCCGATCCGCCCGGCCGCCCACAGGATCATGCCCGGCCGGGGTTTGCGGCAGGGGCAGCCGTCGCCGGGCCCGTGCGGGCAGACCGCCCACACGTCGAAGGGGCCGAGGAGCGCGTCGACGCGGCGGTTGACGCGGCGGACGTCGGCGTCGGTGAGCAGTCCGCGGGCGACGCCGGACTGGTTGGTGACGACGCCGGTGCGCACGCCGCGGGCGCGCAGCGCGCCGAGCGCCTCGCGGGCGCCCTCGACGGGGCGCACCAGGTCCGGGTCCGCGTTGTAGGGGACGTCGTGGACGAGGGTGCCGTCGCGGTCGAACAGCACCGCCCGCACCGGGCCCGTCCGCCCGCTCCGGCTCATCGGGCCACCTCCTGCCAGGCGGGGGCGCGGCGGTGGCGCCAGGCCCCGGCCAGCCGGTGCCAGGTCGCGGCGGGCGGGATGAGCACGCTGGTGGCCAGCATGGTCGTCACCTCGTCGCGGGTGCGCGGGCCGGGGGCGATGCGGGCGCAGGCGAACTCCGCGGTCCCGGCGGCCCAGCCGAGGGCGCAGGCGGCGGCCGCCCGGCGGTGCCCGGCGGCGGCGAGGGCGCAGGCGGCGGCGCCGGCGGCGGTGAGCGCGGTGTGCCGGCGGATCCGGCCGCGCGGCGCGGCCGCCCTGTCCCACCAGTCCGGTCCGTGCAGGCGCCGCATCAGGGCGTCGTCGGCGTTGCCGCGCTGCTGCCGCACCGACGCCCAGCGGGAGGCGGGGCGCACGGGGTGCAGGGTGGTGCGCCGGCCCCGGCGGATGCGCCAGCCGGCGTCGAGGAGGCGCAGCGCGAGGTCGGCGTCCTCGCGGAAGGCGCGCGGGAAGCGTTCGTCGAAGCCGCCGACCTGTTTCAGGGCCTCGGTGCGGCAGGCCATGTCGGCAGTGATCCAGCGGGCCCGGGCGAGGCCGGCGGTGCCGCGTTCCCAGTCGGTGGGGCGGCGCCCGCCGGGCAGCGGGACGGTGATCACGCCCTGGACGCCGGCGGTGTCGGGGGACGCCTCCTTGAGGTCCTGGGCGAGCCGCGCGCACCAGTGCGGGCCGACCTGGACGTCGTCGTCGAGGAAGGCCACCCAGGGCTCGTCGACGGCGCGCAGCCCCGCGTTGCGCGCGGCGGCGGGCCCGCGGCCCCCGCCGGTGACGACGGTGGTGCGCTCCCGCAGGTCGCCGAGGACGCTCAGCGCGTGCTCCAGCGGCCCGGGGTCGGCGTCGGGGCCGGGCCGGTCGTCGACGAGGACGATCGCCTCGGGGGGCGGCCCGATCGCGGCGGCCAGCGCGGCGAGGCAGTCGGCGAGGGTGTCCCGCACCAGGGTGGGGACCACGACGGCGTACGGCGTCATCCGAACGCCTTCCGCCTGCGCACCGCGTACGGCCCGATCGCCAGCAGGTCGACGGGGGCGGAGCCGAAGCACTCCAGGGCGTCGCGCGGGTCGTCGACCATGGGCCGGCCCGCGGTGTTGAGGCTGGTGTTGACGACCACGGGCAGTCCGGTGCGCCGTTCGAAGCCGCGCAGCATCCGCGCGACCAGGGGCTCCTGGCTCTCCTCCACGGTCTGGACGCGGGCGGTGCCGTCGACGTGGACGACGGCCGGGATCCGCTCGCGCCACCCGGGGGCGACGTCGTGGACGAAGAGCATGTACGGGCTGGGGATCGGGCCGCGGGAGAACAGCTCGGCGGCGCGGTCGGCGAGGACCATGGGGGCGACGGGCCGGAACTCCTCGCGGCCCTTGACCCGGTTGAGCCGTTCCAGGTTCTCGGCGCGGCCCGGGTGGGCGAGCAGGGAGCGGTGCCCGAGGGCGCGCGGCCCGTACTCGCTGCGGCCCTGGAACCAGGCGACGATGCCGTCCCGGGCCAGTTCCGCGGCGACGGTCTCGGCGATGTCGGCGGGCTCCTCGTAGGGGAGCGCGGCCCCCTCCAGCCAGGCCCGCAGTTCCCCGTCGCTCCAGCCGCGGCCGAGGTCGGCGCCGGGCATCGGCTCGGGGGCGCGCTCCTGCGCGGTCAGGTGGAGGGCGCCGCCGAGGGCGGTGCCGGCGTCGCCGGCGGCGGGCTGCACCCACACGTTCCGGTACGGGCCCTTCGCCGCGATCGCCGAGTTGGCGACGCAGTTCAGCGCGACGCCGCCGGCCAGGGCGAGGCAGTCGCCGCCGGCCTCGCGGTGCAGCCAGTGCACCAGTTCCAGCAGCACCTCCTCCAGGGCGGCCTGGGCGCCGGCGGCCAGGTCGGCGTGGTCCCGGGTCCAGGGTTCGTCCCCGGCGCGGGGCGGGGCGAGGGCGGCCCAGTCGACGCCGTGGGCGCGGAAGCCGCCGCGGCCGGTCGCGTGGACGTCCTCCCGCAGGCGGGCCAGGTGGCGCGGGGTGCCGTAGGAGGCGAGGGCCATCACCTTGTACTCGTCGCTGCTGCGCAGGAAGCCGAGGTGGGCGGTGAGCTCCTCGTAGACCAGGCCGAGCGAGTCGGGCAGGGCCTGGGCGGCGAGGACGTCGAGCTTGCCGTCGCGGTAGCGGCCGGCCAGGTGCGAGGTGGCCTCGCCGCGGCCGTCCAGGACGAGGACGTCGCTGTCGGGGTGCGGGGAGGCCGGTCCGGCGGAGGCGGCGTGGGCGACGTGGTGGGGGACGAAGACGACCCGGGCGGGGTCGAGTCCGGGCAGGGCCTCGGCGAGGAACTCGGGGGCGCGGCGCGCGTACTCCAGGCGCAGCGGGTCCCAGGGGTCGTCCAGGCCCATGTCGCGGGCGGGGCGGGCCAGCACCGGATCGAAGGAGTAGGCGACGGCGTCCAGGTCGGCGGGGCCGAGGCCCGCCCGCTCCAGGCACCAGCGCGCGGACCGCTCGGGCAGCTCCCAGGCGGAGAACGGCAGGGGCCGCTTGCCGTGCTTGCGCCGGCTGAAGCGCTCCTCCTCGGCCGCGGCCACGGTCCGGCCGTCGACGACCAGGGCGGCGGCGGGGTCGTGGAACAGGGCGTTGATCCCAAGGATGCGCATGGAGTGTGCTCCGTCCCTGCGATACGGGTGGTGCTCTGGGGGCGCGAGTGCCGCGTTGCAGTTGTCTCAAACACTTGAAGCCAACTTACCCATAAACGCTGCTTTGCGAGGATTTGTCGGCATTCGCCTGAGTTCACTCGAAAGCGCAGGTCAGACCCGGTGAGCAAGCCGGTCGACCACCAGGGACGCAAGCGATCGGCGGCGCTTTTCGGACAGCCCGACGCACCTTCGCCCTCCCGTCCGGGGTCACGCGAGACGGACTATACAAAGCGTGTATACACGCTTTGTATAGTCCCCGCATGCCTTCTCCGACCAAGAAGACGAAAAGACCGGGGGCCGCGTTCCGGGCCGTGACGGGCCTCCTGGCGGCCGCGCTGGCGCTGAGCGGCTGCACACGGGTGGAGACCACCGCCCCCAGCGCCGCCCGGTCCACGGACGTCCGGGCCCGGTTCGGCGCCGTCGACTGCCGCGAGGTCAAGTGCATCGCCCTCACCTTCGACGCGGGACCGAGCGAGCACTCCGCGCGGCTGCTGGACGTCCTGGAGCGGGAGCGGATCCCGGCGACGTTCTTCCTGATGGGCGAGCGGCACATCGAGAAGTACCCCGCGCTCGTCCGGCGCATGGCCGACGAGGGCCACGAGGTGGCCAACCACACCTGGACCCACCGGATCCTGACGGAGCTGGGTCCCGAGGAGATACGCGAGGAGCTGGAGCGCCCCAACGAGGAGATAGAGCGCCTCACCGGCCGCCGCCCCACCCTGATGCGCCCGCCGCAGGGCCGCACGAACGACACCGTGCACGGGATCTGCCGCGAGCTGGGCCTCTCGGAGGTCCTGTGGAGCGTGACCGCGAAGGACTACACGACCACCGACTCCGGCCTCATCACCCGCCGCGTCCTCGCCCAGGCCTCCCGCGACGGCATCATCCTGCTCCACGACCTCTACGACGGGACGGTCCCCGCCGTGCCCGGCATCATCGACGCGCTGCGCGGGCGCGGGTACGTGTTCGTGACGGTCCCGCAGCTCCTCGCGCCCGGAAGGGCGGAACCGGGGAAGGTCTACCGCCCGTGAGGCGGCCGCCGGACGCGGCGGGCGACCCGGGCGGGTGAGCCGCGCGGGGGGCGGCGGGACGGGCCGGATCCTAGGATCCTCCCGTGGCCACTTTCCGGATCCAGCGCACGGCGCCCCTCCCGCCCGACGAGGCCTGGCGCCGGCTCACGGCGTGGCCGCGCCACGGCGAGGCGGTCCCGCTGACCCGGGTCGCCGTGACGACTCCCCCGCCCACCGGCGAGGGCACCGTGGTCGTCGCCCGCTCGGGCCTCGGTCCGCTCTCCTTCGACGACCCGATGGAGGTGACGGTGTGGCGGCCGCCGCTGGGCGACTCCCCGGGCCTGTGCCGCCTGGAGAAACGCGGCCGCGTCGTCACGGGCTGGGCGGAGATCGAGGTGCGGCCGGGGCCGGGCGGCCGGGCCCGGGTGGTGTGGCGGGAGGAGATCCGCGTCCGCGCCGTGTCCGTCCTGTTCGACGGCCTGGTGGGGCGGGCCGGCCGCCATGTCTTCGGCCGGGCGCTGAACCGGCTCCTGAGGCGGCCCTGAGGGAGTCCCGGGGGTCCCGGGACCTCTCCGGAGGGTGTCCCGGGACCCCCGGGCGGTCCCGGGGAGGCCCCGCGGCCGTCCCGGGCCGCCGCCCCGCGCTCACGCCACCGGCCGGGCCCGGTCCGCGGGCGCCGGGGCGCCGTCGTGGTGGACCGGCGTGCGCGCACCGGTGAGGGGCGCCCCGCTGCCGCCGTACCGGGCCGCGACGATCTGCGCCGCGATGGACAGGGCGTCTCCTGCGGTGTCCGGGCGCCCAGGCCGAGGCCGACGGGTGACCGGAGGCGGGCCGGTTCCCGGTCGGTCACGCCGGCCCCGCGCAGGCGCGCGGCGCGGTCCGGATGGGTGCGGCGGGACCCCGGCGCGCCGACGTGGGCCACCGGCAGGCGCAGGGCCCGCCGCAGCAGGGGCACGTCGAACTCCGCGTCGTGGGTCAGCACGCACAGGACCGGCCGTCCCGTGTGCGGCGGACCGGGCTCGTCGAGAAGGAGGTTCACGCGACGTGGCGCCACGTACACCGCCCCGTACTCCGGTGGGGTCAGTCACGGAAGCCCTGAAGGAGTTGGCTGGCCAGCGAGGTCATCTTGTAGATTCATATGAAAGGAGACCGTCCGCCGTCCCCCTCTCCTCCGGGGCTCCTCCGGGGGGCTCCCGGGACTCCCCGGAACCGGAGGACACGGCGCGGGAGCGGCCGGCACCGCTGACCGGCCGTCCGCCGGTCCCTCGCCGGAGGACTCCTCCACGCTTCACCCTGGACACCGAGACGAAGAACGGCGGCGACGAGAATGCGGCTGCGCGCACTGCTGGACACCGACGCGCTGGGCCTGAGGCTGCTCGGCGGCGGCGACGAGCTGGACCGCACGGTGCGCGGGGTGATGACCACCGACCTGAGGGACCCGAGCCGCTACCTCTCGGGCGGGGAACTGGTGCTCACGGGGCTGGCCTGGCGCCGGGACGCCGCGGACTCCGAGCCGTTCGTGCGGATCCTCGCCCAGGCCGGGGTGGCCGCCGTCGCGGCCGGCACGGCGGAGCTGGGCCACGTCCCGGACGACCTGGTCACGGCCTGTGCGCGGCACCGGCTGCCGTTGTTCGAGGTGCACGAGTCGGTCGCCTTCGCGACCGTCACCGAGCACGTGGTGCGCCAGGTGTCCGGCGAGCGCGCCGGGGACCTCGCGGCCGTGGTGGACCGGCACCGGCGGATGATGACCTCGGGCCCGGCGGGCGGCGGCCCGGACGTGGTGCTCGACCTGCTGGGCTCGGACCTGGACCTGCGGGCCTGGGTGCTGTCGCCCACGGGCCGGCTGATCGCCGGTCCGAAGGCGGCGGGCCCCCGGGCCGGGGAACCGGCGCTGTCCGCCGAGGTGTGCGCACGGCTCGCGGCGGCGCACCTGGCGGCCGCCCGCACCGGCCGGCGCGGACCGCACCGGGTGGTGGTGGGGCAGACGACGTACAGCCTCTTCCCGGTGCGCGCCGGCCTGCGCGCGCCGCAGGACCCGCCGGCCGGGCCGTCCGCGCGGGACCCGGAGGACGCGCGGGACCCCGAGGACGCGCGGGGCGCGCACGGGACGGCGCTGTCGGACTGGCTGCTGGCGGTCGAGGCGGACGCCGCGGACTGGACCGAGGAGCGGCTGGACCTGCTGCACGGGGTCACCCAGCTGATCGCGGTCGAGCGGGACCGCCGGGACGCGGCGCGCACGGTGCGGCGCCGGCTCGCGCAGGAGGTGCTGGACCTGGTGCAGACGGGCGCCGCGCCGGCCGAGGTCGCGGCCCGGCTGCGGGTGGCGGCCCCGGTGCTGCTGCCCGGGCTCGGGACCGCGCCGCACTGGCAGGTGGTCGTGGCCCGCGTCGACCGGGGCGGCGGGACGGACGGCGGTCCGGCGGCCCAGGCGCTGCTGGAGGAGATCCTGGTCGACCCGGCGGCGACCGGACCCGAGCACTCGGACCGCATCGCGGTCGCCCACACCGGGGACGAGGCGGTCGCGCTCGTCCCGCTGTCCGCGGTGACGGACGGGCACGACGGCTCCGGGTCCGGGACGGGGATCCTCGCCGACGCGCTCCTGCGGGCCGTACGGGACCCGCTCACGGCGGGACTGGAGGACGACGGCCGGGTCACGCTCGGGGTCAGCGCGGCCGTGCACTCGGCGGAGGGCCTGCGCGGGGCCCTGGAGGAGGCACGGCACGCGCGGCGCGTGGCCGCGGCCCGGCCGGGCCGGGTCTGCGCGGCCGGCCACCAGGAACTGGCCTCGCACGTCCTGCTGCTGCCCTTCGTCCCCGACGACGTGCGCCGGGCCTTCACCGCCCGCCTCCTGGACCCGCTGCGGGACTACGACCGCAAGCACCGCGCCGAGCTGATCCCGACGCTGGAGGCGTTCCTCGACTGCGACGGCTCCTGGACCCGGTGCGCCTCCCGGCTGCACCTGCACGTCAACACGCTGCGGTACCGGGTGGGCCGCATCGAGCAGCTGACGGGCCGCGACCTGTCGCGCCTGGAGGACAAGCTGGACTTCTTCCTGGCCCTGCGGATGAGCTGACACGCGCGCCCGCGCGCGACGCGCCGGGCGGCGCACGGGCCCCCTCGGACGGCTCAACACGGCGGTGTGCGCCGGGAGATGACGCGCGGGCGCCGTCGGCCGGCCCGGCGTGCGCGCCCGTCGCCCAAGACTTTGTGAAATCCTTCACCCGCCCTCTTGGCCCGGCCCCGCTGTTCGTGCTGAGATGCGGCCACCACTCAACAGCTCGACGGCGCGCTCGGGGAGGGCAACGTGGCGCACACCGCCATGTCCGGTGACGGAACGACCGCCGACGGCGACCCCCTCCAGACCGCGGTGTGGCGGCTGCGCTCCCGCGCCTGCTGGGCCGACGCCGCCGCCCTGCTCGCGCCCGACACCCCGGCCACCGCCCTGCAGCGGGCGTCGCTGCTGGTGGAGCGGTGCCTGTACACCGAGGCGGGGTGGGAGGAGGCCGAGGACGCGCTGCGCACGGCCGAGGCGCTGGCCCACACCGACGAGGAGCGGGGCGCCGCCGCCTGCGAACGCGGGTACGTGGCCTACGCCGCCACGCTGTTCCGGGTGCGCGACCGCTCCGACGAGGCACGGGCCGCGCTCGGCCGGGCGGCCGCGCTGATCCCGCCGGGGGCGGCGGGACGGGCGCTGCTGGACTTCCGGCGCGGGCTGATCGCCGAGAACCTCACCCGGTCCCCGCAGGCGGCGCGGGCCGCGTACCGGCGGGCGCACGCGGGCGCCGCCTCCCACGCCGATCCGCTGCTGCTGTCCGCCACCTGGCGTCACCTCGCCGGACTCGCCCTGCGGGAGGGGGAGTTGACGGAGGCCCGGCACGGCTTCGCCGAGTCCCTGCGGATCCGCGAGGAGCTGGGCTACCTCGTGGGCACGGCCCCGGCCCTGGTCTCGCTCGCCGACACGGAGACCGAGCCGGAGGCGTCCCGCCTGCGCGAGGAGGCGCGCCGCCTGTTCCGCCTCCTGGGCGGCGTCCCCACCTGGCTGTCCCACCGCCTGGCCCCGCCCGCCGCGGGAGCGGCGACGGCGTAACCCGCGCGGTCCCCGGCCGCGGCCCGGCCCCGCGGGAGCGCCCCGCTCAGGCGGCCCCGTCGAAGTGCTCCCCCAGCAGGGTCCGCACCCCGTCGAGGTCCTGCGCGATCAACGCGTCCAGCAGGGCCGTGTGCTCATGGGCGTCGGCCACCAGCTCCGCCCGGCCGCGGCCCCCGGGAACGGCACCGACCAGGGGCCACTGGGCACGGCGGTGGAGGTCCTCGGCGATCCGCACCAGCTGCTCGTTCCCGGCGAGGGCGAGCACCGCGCCGTGGAAGGCGCGGTCGGACTCGGCGTACGCGGCCCGGCAGCCGGAGGAGGCGGCGCGGACCGTGGCCTCGGCGAGGGGGCGCAGCCCGGCCCAGCGCTCGGCGGGCACCGTGCGGGCCAGCCGCAGCACCACGGGGACCTCGACCAGCGCCCGGACCTCGGCCAGCTCGGCCAGCTCCCGCGCGCCCCGCTCGACGACCCGGAACCCCCGGTTCGGCACCACCTCGACCGCGCCCTCGAGGGCGAGCTGCTGCATGGCCTCCCGGACCGGCGTCGCGGAGACGCCGAACCGCTCGGCGAGCACGGGCGCGGAGTGCACCTCGCCGGGCCGCAGGTCGCCCGTGACCAGCGCGGTGCGCAGGGCGGCGAGGACCTGCCCGCGCACGGACGACCGCCGGACGGCGGGCCGGGGGGACGCGGCGGCCGGTTCGCCGTGCGTGTGCTCGCCGCGCACGGTCCCGTCCCCGGCGCCCCGCGGCCGGTCGCGCTCCCGCTCCTCGGCCCGGGGCTGGGCGGGCACCCGCAGGCGGCCCGCGCCGGCCCGGCCGGTGTCCGCGCCGTCCGTCCCCGCGGAGCCCTGCGTGTCCTGCTTCACGGGGTCCTCCTGCGGACGTGTCGGTACTTGGGGTCATTACTGCGGGTTGGCGTTCACCCGTCAAGCACCTTAAGCGCACCGGCCGCCGGTTCCCATATCGACGATCTTCGGTAAGGTGAGCCTTACCTTTATTGGCCCGGCTCTCCGAGTCGCGGCCCCACTCGTCGTGAAGGGGGAAGGCATGCCTGTGCCCGGTTCGGCCGTCACGGACGCGTACGCCCGCCTGGCGGAGGTCTTCCCCGCCCTGGCCGTCACCGAGCTGGGCGCCGGCGAGGAACTCCCCCGCGGCGGCGGCTGGGTCGCCGCGTCCGCGCTCGCCGAGGACGGGGCCGCCCTGGAGGCGTTCCTGGCCCGGGACGACACCCAGGTGCTGCGGGACTACGGGCACCGGGCCCGTCCGGACGTGATCGCGAGCTTCGGCCTGCACCGCTACGCCTGGCCCGCCTGCCTGCTGATCACCGTGCCGTGGTTCCTGCACCGCCGCGTGCCCCGCTACCCCGTGACGCACGTCTCGTTCGACCGCACCGCCCCCGGCCTCGCCGTGGGCCGCATGGCCGTACGGCCGGACGGCTTCGCCTGCCTGCCCGGCGACCCCGCGGCCGCGCTGCCCGGCGCCCGGGTGGTGCCCGACGAGGAGGCGCTGCGGGCCGAGGTGCGGGCGGCGGTCGCCGACCACCTCGAACCCGTCCTGGCCGCCTTCGGCCCGCGCATGCGGCGGCGCGGCCGGGCCCTGTGGGGCATGGCGACCGACGAGATCGTCGAGAGCCTGTGGTACGTCGGCCAGTTGCTCGGCGAGGAGGAGCGGGCCCTGCGCGAACTGGAGCTGCTGCTGCCGGGCGCGACCAAGCCGTACGTCGGCGCGGCGGCCTTCCGCCGGCTGACCGGGCCCGGCGGGGAGCCGGTGCGCACCCGGGACCGGGTCAGCTGCTGCATGTTCTACACCGTGCGCCCCGAGGACATCTGCGCCACCTGCCCGCGCACCTGTGCGACGGAGCGCGCCGGCCAGCTGGTCGCCCAGGCGGGCTGACGCCGCGCCGGACCGGGGCGGCACCGCCTTCCCGCCCCTCCCCCGCGCGCCACGGAAACCCTTCGCGGAACCCTCCGCACGAGCAGTCTCATTCGAACTCAACTGCCACGCTTCACAAGGCAGTTCGAGCGAAAAGCCGCCCCGGGCGCAGCACCGCGCCTCCTTGGCGGCCTCTTGCCCCGAAACCCCCTGGGAGCCGGTGGGGTTGGTCCACCATGGCGGGCGTTACGCCCCATCCCAAGGCAAGGGACCCCTAGATGAGACTGACCGACATATCGCTGAATTGGCTGCTTCCGGGCGCCGTGCTGCTCCTGGGCATGCTGACGGCGGTGGCGGTGCTGGCGCGCGGCAGGCGCTCCTCGGTCAAGGACGCGAGCGCGGACGACTCCTGGGAGCGCAGCGAGGAACGCCGCAGGCGCAAGGAGGCCGTCTACGGCACCGTCTCCTACGTCCTGCTGTTCTGCTGCGCGGCGGTGGCCGCCGCGCTCTCCTTCCACGGGCTGGTCGGCTTCGGCGAACAGAACCTCGGCCTGTCCGGCGGCTGGCAGTACCTCGTCCCGTTCGGCCTGGACGGCGCGGCGATGTTCTGCTCGGTGCTCGCCGTGCGCGAGGCCAGCCACGGCGACGCCGCCCTCGGCTCTCGGACACTGGTGTGGACGTTCGCCTTCGCCGCGGCCTGGTTCAACTGGGTGCACGCTCCCCGGGGCGTCGGGCACGCGGGCGCCCCGCACTTCTTCGCGGGCATGTCCCTGTCCGCGGCCGTGCTGTTCGACCGCGCGCTGAAGCAGACCCGCCGGGCCGCCCTGCGCGAACAGGGCCTGGTGCCGCGTCCGCTGCCGCAGATCCGCATCGTCCGCTGGCTGCGCGCCCCCCGGGAGACCTACCGGGCCTGGTCGCTGATGCTGCTGGAGGGCGTGCGCAGCCTCGACGAGGCGGTCGAGGAGGTGCGCGAGGACCAGCGCCGCAAGGACCGGGAACGCCGGCGCAGGCGCGACCAGCAGCGGGTGGAACGGGCCCGGCTGAAGGCGATCAGCCGCGGGCACCGCGGCTTCGTGGGCCGGGGCGGCGGGCGCGAGCTGGAGACGCCGGCGGTGGAGCGCGGCTCCGACCTCGACGTGGTCGCCGCGGAGCCCGCCATACCGGCGGCGGAGGCCCTGCCCGTGCGCGCGCGTCCCTCCCTGCAGCCGGTGCGCGGCGGCTCTGACGCGGTGACCGTCGACCTCACCGCCGAGGACGACACCCAGGCGCTGCCGCGCCTGGACTCCCTGGAGCGCAAGCTCAAGGACCTGGAGCAGCAGTTCGGCTGACGGCACGGCGGACGGGCGGGCGGGAGGGGGTGCGGTCCGGGCGCGGGCGCTCCCCCGCCGGCGGCGCTCCCGGCGTCCGGACCCGCCGCCGCCCCGGTCCGCGGCGGGCGGTCACCCGCTCCGGACCCGCTCGCACTGCAGGGCGAACAGGACGGCGGCCGCCTCCGTGGGCCGGGTGGGGTGCAGGCCGGTCAGCTCGGTGAACCGGCTCAGGCGGTTGAGCACCGTGTTGCGGTGGCAGTACAGCTCGCGGGTGACCGCCGCGACCGACCCGGACGCGCAGTACGCGACCACGGTGTCCAGCAGGCGCCGCCGCTCGTGCGGCGACAGCCGCTCCAGTCCGGCGAGCACCGCGTCGGCCAGCATCCCCGCGACCGGCCCCAGCCGCGCCGCCGCCACGGGCATCCACGCGTCGACCAGGGTCACCGGGCCGGGTGCCGTCCCGCCGTCCATCGTCATGGCGATCGCCTCGGCCACCCGCACCGCGTCGGGGACGCGGGCCAGCCCGCGGGCGACCGGGCCGAGGGCGCACGCCACGCCGTCCAGCCAGGCGGGCGGGGGCGCGTCCGCCCCGTCCGGCAGCCTGGCCACGAGCACCAGCATGCCGTTGTGCTGCTGCAGGTGGGAGGAGTGGCCCGCCAGCCGTGCCGCGACGGCGTGGCGCAGCTCCCGCTGCGACTCCGGTGGCGCCACCGCCACGGCGAAGTCCGCCTGCGCGCCGACCTGCAGCAAGGTGGCCGCCTGCGCGACGAGGCGCTGGTCGCGGCCGTCCGAGGACAGCAGCCGGCCCATGAGCGCGGTCCGCTCCCGCTCCCGTTCGCGGGCCAGCACCGCGACCTGGTCCAGGTAGGCGGCGTGCACGTGCACGGTGTGGAACTCCACGGCCTCCCACACCCGCACCGCCCCGCGCGTCAGCTGCGGCAGGTCCGCCGCGGGGGTGCGCTCCAGGAACGCGGTCCACAGCACGCGGAAGTCCATGCGCACCGCCTGCAGCAGCGGCTCCAGCGGCACGCCCTGGCGGGCACGGCGGCGGCCCAGCCGCTCCGGGACCGCGCGCAGCTCCTCGGGCACCGGCAGACCGCCGATCAGGCGCAGCAGCAGCTCGAAGGAGGACCGGGCCGTGTCGCGCAGGTCCTCGGGCGGGACCACCGCCTCGTAGTCGTCGAACGCGGAGACCTCCGGGACGTAGCGCCCGACCAGGTCGTCCAGGTCGTCCAGGCAGTCGCGCACCAGCGTGCGCAGCTCGGGGGGAACGGGCGTGCCGCCGCCGGCGGCACCCCCGGCGGCGGGGGTGCGGGCGGGAACCTCGGTGTCCGGCGCATTGTGCATATGCACATCATCGGCGGGTCAGTACGGAGCGTTTCAGCATTGTTCGCGCTCCCCTCACCGGGCATCGTGCTGGGCACACCCCACTGCGCGGCCGACGGCCCGCACCGTCCCGAGGGGAGCCCCGTGCATCTGACCCCACGCGAGCAGGAACGACTGACGCTGTTCTCGGCCGCCGAACTCGCCCGGCGGCGGCTGGCCCGCGGCGCCCGGCTCGGCGCGACCGAGGCCGTCGCCCTGGTGTGCGACGAGGTCCTGGAGATGGCCTGGGACGGCGTGCCGCTGGAGACCGTGGTCGAGCGGGCCCGCCGGGTCGTGCCGCGCGACCGGCTGCTGCCGGGAGTCGCCGGGACCGTGCCCGTCGTCCAGGTGGAGGCGCTCTTCCCGCACGGTTCCACGCTGGTCCACGTCGCGGACCCGTTCGGGCCGGCCGGGCCGACCGACCCCGGCGCCGTGCTCGCCGCCGAGGGCGGGAGGGACCTGGCCCCCGGCCGCCCGCGCAGGGAACTGGAGATCACCAACCGGGGCGCCCGCGCGGTGTGGGTCTCCTCCCACTTCCCGCTCGAGGAGGTCAACGCCGCCCTGGAGTTCGACCGCGAGGCGGCCCGCGGCCACCGGCTGGACGTCCCGGCCGGGGCCTCGGAGCGGTTCGAGCCCGGCGTGACCCGCACCGTCACCGTGGTGGCGCGAGGAGGAGGGCGATGAGCCGCATGTCCCGGCAGGCGTACGCGTCCCTGTACGGCCCGTCCGCCGGCGACCGCGTCCGGCTGGCCGACACCGACCTGTGGGTGCGGGTGGACGCCGACGACACCGAGCCCGGCGAGGAGATGCTCGGCGGCTGCGGCAAGACCGCCCGCGACGGCCTGCTGGTGACCGGCCGCGCCCCGCGGGAGAGCGCGCTGGACCTGGTGATCCTCGGCGTGGTCGTCCTGGACCCGCTGATCGGCGTCCGCAAGACCGACATCGGCGTCAAGGAGGGCCGGATCGTCGGCGTCGGGCGGGCCGGCAACCCGGAGAACGACGGCGGCGTCGCACTCGTCGTCGACTCCCACACCGCGATGATCAACGGCCAGGGGCTCCTCGCCACGCCCGGGATCGTGGACTCCCACGTCCACCTCTCCAGCCCCGAGGTGGTGCCCGCGGCGCTCTCCGCCGGCGTCACCACCATGGTCGGCATGGGCATCGGGGGCGTCTGGGACGTCGGCGCCAATCCCGCCCACAACCTGCACAGCCTGATCGAGGGCTGGCGCGACGCCCCGGTCAACGTGGCGTTCCTCGCCCGGGGTTCCTCCTCCTCGCGGGAGCTGCTGGAGCGCGCGGCGCTCGCCGGCTCCGGCGGCTTCAAGATCCACGAGGACTGGGGGGCCACCCCCCGCATCGTCGACACCTGCCTGGACGTCGCGGAACAGGCGGACCTGCCGGTCGCCCTGCACACCGACACCCTCAACGAGTCCGGCTACCTGGCCGACACCCTCGCGGCCACCCGCGGACGCACCGTGCACGCCTACCACGTCGAGGGCGGCGGCGGTCATCCCGACCTGCTGGAGATCGTCTCCCAGCCGCACGTGCTGACCTCCTCCACCACCCCGACGCTGCCGCTGACCCCGGCCACCGTCGCCGAGCTGCTGCCCATGACGATGACGGTGCACGGCGGCCACCACGGGCTGGAGAGCGACGTGTCGATCGCGGCGAGCCGGGTGCGCGAGCACGCCATCGCCGCCGAGAACGCCCTGCACGACCTCGGCGCGATCAGCATCGTCAACTCCGACTCCATGGGCATGGGCCGCATCGCCGAGACCGCGCGCCGCACCTGGCAGCTCGCCCACGTCCAGGCCCACCTGGCCGGGCAGACCGGTCCGGACGTCGTCAACAACGAACGGGTGCTGCGCTACCTCGCCAAGATCACGCTGAATCCCGCGATCGCCCACGGCATGGCCGCGGACGTCGGCTCCCTGCGGGCCGGCCGCATCGCCGACATCGTGCTCTGGCGTCCCGCCACCTTCGGCGCGCAGCCGGAGCTGGTGCTCAAGTCCGGCTTCGTCGCCTGGGGGGCGTCGGGCTCGGGCTCCGGCTCCACCCGGCTGACCCAGCCGCGGGTGATGCGGCCCTACTTCGGCGGCCTGGGCGGTGCCCCGCGCCGGTTGTCCACGGTGTTCGTCTCCCGGGCCTGCCTGGACGACCGCGCCGCCGCCGGCGCCCTCCCCCGGGGGGTGCGCTACACGGCCCTGCGCGACAGCCGCGGCCTGACCCGCGGCGACATGGTCGCCAACACCGCCGTGCCGTCCGTGCGGGTGCCCACCACACCGGACGCGGTGCTCGTCGACGGCCGCCCGGTGGACGTCCACCACGCCGCGGACCTGCCGCTGACCCGTCTGCAGAACCTGGCCTGAACCGGCCCCGGCCAACCGGGCCCGGACCCCCATCGGAAAGCCGTTCCATGCTCGATCTGAAACTGCGCAACGCCCGCATCCGCACCGTGGACGACCACCACCCCCACGCCCGCACCCTCGGTGTCCTGGCGGGACGGATCGTCGGCCTCGACTCGGCGGTCGAGGACCTGCCCGCGCGCACCGTGCTCGACTGCGGCGGCGCGGTCGTCGTCCCCGGGTTCGGCGACGCCCACAACCACATGGCCTGGTTCGGCCAGTCCCTGGGCGAGCTCGACCTGAGCACGGCGACCACGCTGCCCCAGGTCTACGACGCCGTCGCCCGCCACGCGGCCGGCCTGCCCGCCGACGCCTGGATCGTGGGATCCGGCTACGACGACACGGTCATGGGCGGACACCCGCACCGCACGGAGCTGGACCGGGCCGCGGGCGGGCGGCCGGTGTGGCTCAAGCACCGTTCCGGGCACATGTGCGTGGCCGGCAGCGAGGTGCTGCGGCGGGCCGGCGTGCTCGACGGCACGGCGGACGCCCCCGAGGGCGGGGTCGTGGTGCGCGACGGCGACGGCGCTCCGACCGGTCTGCTCCAGGAGCGGGCCCAGGCCCTGGTCACCGACCTGGTGATGCCCTATCCGGTGGCCGACCTGGCCGCCGCCCTGGGCCGCGCGAGCGAGGTCTACGCGGCGGAGGGGCTGACCCACGTGGTGGAGGCGGGGATCGGGCTCGGCCTCATCGGCCGCAGTCCCGTCGAGGCCGCCGCGTACCAGCTGGCCCGCGAACGCGGGACGCTGCGCACCCGGGTGGAGCTGATGGTGGCCGCCGACAACCTGCACGCCCTGCGCGCCCACGCGGACGACGGCATCACCACCGGGATCGACCTGGGTCTGCGCTCCGGCTTCGGCGACGACCGGCTGCGCCTGGGGCCGATGAAGATCTGGCTGGACGGGTCGCTGATCGGCCGCACGGCCGCGGTCTCCGAGCCGCTGTGCGGACACGACCACGCCGGCGGCGTCTACCAGGGCAGCCCGCGGGAGATGCGCCGGCTGGTCGTCGACGCCCACCGGGCCGGCTGGCGGGTGGCCGCGCACGCCATCGGCGACAGCGCCGTCGACCTCGCCCTCGACGCCTTCGCCGAGGCCCTGCGCGTCCTGCCCCGCCCGGACGTGCGGCACCGCATCGAGCACTCCGGGGTGGTCCGCCCCGACCAGCTGGACCGCTACGCGGAGCTGGGCGTGGTCCCGGTGCCGCAGGCGCGCTTCCTGTACGAGGTGGGCGACAGCATGTCCGAGGGGCTCGGCCCGGAACGCACCCGGTGGATGTACCGGCACCGTTCCTTCCTCGACCGGGGGATCCGGGTGCCGGGCAGCTCCGACCGGCCGGTCGCCCCGGGCGCGCCGCTCCTCGGCATGCAGTCCATGGTCGAGCGCCTCAGCCGGGCGGGCACGGTGCTCGCGCCGGACGAGCGGGTGAGCGCCGAGCAGGCCCTGCGGGCCTACACCATCGACGCGGCCTGGGCCAGCCACGACGAGCACCGTCGCGGCAGCCTCACCCCCGGCAAATACGCCGACTTTGTCATACTTTCCGATGACCCTGTCGCCGTCGACAGTGATCGGATGGGCGCCATCGACGTCCTGGCCACCTTCGTGGCCGGTGAGTGCGTCCACGGCGCCGACGCTCTCGGGGACACCGCGGCAGCGAGCGGTCCCCTCCCCCTGGCCGAAACCCCCCGGCCGCACGCAAGGAGTCACGCATGAGCACAGTCGATCAGGTCGCCCCAGGGGCTCCGCCGGACACGTCGACCGGGACGAAGGCCGAGCACGCCGGACGGGTCGCCTTCGCGTCCTTCGTCGGCACGGCACTGGAGTGGTACGACTACTTCCTCTTCGGGACCGCGTCCGCCATCGTCTTCAACCGGCTGTACTTCACCACGCTCAACCCCACGGCGGCCACGCTGGCGGCCTTCGCGACGTTCGGCGTCGGATTCGCCGCCCGGCCGATCGGCGCCCTCGTCTTCGGGTGGCTGGGCGACCGCGTGGGCCGGAAGCCGGCCCTGCTGATCACCGTGGTGATGATCGGCGTGGCCACCGGTCTGATCGGTCTGCTGCCGGGCTACGCCGCCATCGGCATCGCCGCGCCGCTGCTGCTGGTGCTCCTGCGCCTGGTCCAGGGCATCGCCGTCGGCGGGGAGTGGGGCGGCGCCATCACCCTGGCCGTGGAGCACGCGCCGCCGTCGAAGCGCGGCTGGTACGCCGCGCTCCCGCAGGTCGGCTCCCCCGTGGGCACCCTGCTCTCCTCCGGCGCCTTCGCCCTGGTGCTCCTGCTGCCGTCCGAGTCCTTCGACTCCTGGGGCTGGCGCCTGCCGTTCCTGATGGCCTTCCCGCTGATGGGCATCGCCGTCTACATCCGCCGCAAGGTGGAGGAGTCGCCGCTCTTCGACGAGATGCTGGAGCAGAACGAGCAGGCCAAGGTGCCGGTGCTCGACATCTTCCGCCAGGCCTGGGGCCGGCTGCTGGTCGCCATGGCCTCGGCGACCCTGGGGGTCGGCGGGTTCTACATGCTGACCACGTTCATGATCAGCTACGGGGCCGACACCCTGGGGATGCCGCGCTCCCTCATGGTCAACGGCACGCTGGTGGCGGCGGTCGTCCAGATCGCGGTGATCATCGTCGTGGGACGCCTGGCCGACCGCCTCGGCCCCGGCCGGGTCACGCTGTGGGGCGGCCTGCTCAGCGCCGCCTTCGCCTTCCCGCTCTTCTGGCTGGTCGAGACCGAGAACCCGGTCGTGGTCGTGCTGGCCATGGCGACCGGCATCGGCGTGCTCTCCGTCGCCTACGCCGTCTCCGGGGCGCTGCTCGCCGAGCTGTTCCCGGCCCGGCTGCGCTACACCGGCGTGGCGCTGTCCTACAACCTCGCCGGCGCGCTCACCGGCTTCCTCCCCTTCCTCGCGACCGCGCTGCTCGCGGCCGGCGGGGGCGCCTCGTGGCCGGCCGCCCTGCTGCTGGTGGCCCTGTCCCTGGTCACCGCCCTCGGCGGGCTCCTGGGCGGGCGGATGCGCGTGGAGGACAAGTCCCTCACCGCCTGACCCCCGGCCGACCCGCACGGGTGCCGGGACCCCTCACCGCCGCCCTCGCGCGCTCCGGCGCGGGCGGCGGTGAGCCGTTTCCGGGCCTGGCCGCACCGGCGCCACCGTGCGGCCACCGTCCCGGCCGCCGCCCTGCCGCGCCCGCGGGTTGCGGGCGCGGACTGCGGGGACGGCCGGGCACGGTTCCGGCGGCGCCGGCCGGTCCGGTCGACGCGGTGGCCGGTGCTGCGGTCACGCCGGCGGAGACGGCCGCCGGGGACCGGCCGCGCGGGCCGGACCCCGCGGAGCCGGGGCCGCCGTCAGGCGGTCCGCGGGACGACGCTTCTAGGCGGCGTCCGCGCCGAGCGCGAACCAGACCGCCTTGCCCACCCCGTGCGCCCTGATCCCCCACGCGTCGGCGAGGGACTCGACGAGCGCCAGGCCCCGGCCGTTCGTGCCGTCGGCGGCCGGTACGCGGGGCCGGGGCTCGCAGGCCACGAAGTCCCGCACCTCCACCCGCAGTCCCCGGGGCCCGACGGTGGCCGTCAGGACCGCCTCCCGGTCGGTGTGGACCAGCGCGTTGGTGACGAGCTCACTGGTGAGCAGTTCCGCGATCTCGCACTGCTCCGGTCTCCCCCACGGCCCGAGCAGTTCGCGCAGCGCCCTGCGGGACTCGGGCACCGCCCGCAGGTCCGCCCGCCCCAGCCGGCGCCTGAGGTGAGCCGTCGGCGCCTGCGCCGCCGCGCCGCCGGCCGTCGCCGCGTCCGCGGTCTTCGCCGGGAAGACCCCGACCGTGGCGGAACCGCTTCCCCGTACCTGCCTCTCCATGCTCCCCCGCCCGCGTGCCGATGTCGGTCCCCCTGCTGCTCGAACACGTTCACGGGAATGCTTGCCCCGCCATCCGCGCGGCAGTCGTGCGGGGCCGTCACCGGCCGGTTGTTGGCCGAAGTGCAACGGCCAACCATCGCGGGGGGGGTCGTCCTCCCCACCCCCGTGGCGGGAGGACGACCCCGCTCCCCGCGGTGGTCGCGCGGTCAGTACAGCTTGTCGACGGCCCGCTTCGTCGTCTCCTTGAAGGCGGTCACCGGGGCGTCGTCGAAGCCGCCCATCTGCCCCCAGCCCACGACGGTGACCGTCCTGCCGTCCCGTCCCACGGACAGCAGGTGGACGTCCGTCGCGCCCCAGGACGTGGTGGTGTGCAGGCCGTGCACCTGCGCGCCCTCCTCGACCGGCAGCGAGCCGTAGAACCGGCCCTCCGCCTCGGTCTGCGGGGAGGACCGCTCGATCCGGTCCGCGCAGGAGCGGATCTCCTCGTTCAGCCGGGCGGCCAGCGCCTTGCCCCGGGCGGCGGAACCGGTGACGGCGGTGACCTGCACGGCGCCGGTGTCCAGCTCGGTGCGGAAGACCCGGTGCCGGTAGTCGTGGGCCGGCACGCCCTCGCCCAGGCAGTGGGCGAGTTCCACCGGGAAGCCGTCGGTGACCGGGCCCGCGGTCCAGTCGGACCACGGGTGCGGCGGCAGCTCGGACGCCGCGAGGAACCTGGGCCCGGCCTTCTCGGGCGCGGCCGCGGCCGGTGCGGTCAGGGCCGTGCCGGCCGCGAGGGCGGCGGCGGTGAGTGCGGCCAGGGTGGCGGCTCGGGTGCGCATGGGCATGGGTGTCCCCCAGGAGGAGTGCGTGGTGGAATGCGGAACGGTGCGCCGGGAGGCGGCCGGCACGGTCCGTCCGGCGGCCGTCGGGCGGTACCCGGAGCATCGGCCGTCCCGGGAGGCGGACGCAAGGGCCGTCGCCGGATGCGCGGGCGTGGAACCGTCCCAGCCCCTTTGACGTGCAGGTACATGAGGTGCCTGGGATGCCCGGGACGGCCGCGGGACGCGGTTTCCCGGGCCGGAGGAGTACGGAGTGACGGTGGCGGCACAGGACGACGTGGCGCGGTTCGCGGCGCTGCTGCGGGAGCTGAAGGGGCGGACGGACCGCAGTTACGGCTCGTTGGCCCGCCGTCTGGGCATGAACACCTCCACGCTGCACCGCTACTGCGCCGGCGGGGCGGTCCCGGTCGACTTCGCCCCCGTGGAGCGCTTCGCCGCCCTGTGCGGCGCGTCGGGCGAGGAACGCCTGGAGCTCCACCGTCGCTGGCTCCGTGCGGTGGCGGCACGGCGGCGGCCGCGTCCGGCGGCGCCGGCCACCGGTGCGGAGCCGGGCCCGGACGGACGGGACACCCCGGCGCGGGAACGGACGAGGGGCGGAACACCCGGACCGGCGGACAGGACGGACGGTCCGGACGGGACGGACCGAGTGACGGCCGGACACGCCGCCGCCGGGGAACCGTCCGCCGGGGAGCCGCTCGCCGGGGACGAGGGCTCCGGCGGTCCCCGGGACGGCCGTGGGGCCGCCGCCGGCGACGGGACGGCCAGCGGGCCGGGCCGCACGGACGGGGTGGCCGCCGCGCCGGAGGCCCCCGGCGGGCCGGAGGGCGTGTCGGACGGGGCCGACGGGGCCGGGGAATCCGGGCGTGCGGGCGGCCCGGTGGCCGGGGAGGCCGTCGTGAGCGGGCCCCCGGCCGACGGTGCGCGCGGCCGGTCCCGGTACCGCCGCCGCAGGCGCGTCGCCGTCACGCTGGCCGCCGCCTGCGCGCTGCTCGCCATCGCGGGAAGCCTCTCCGCCCTGTCCGGCGGGGGCCGGCCCTCGTCCGCCGATCGGCCTTCCGCCGCCGGGGGGCCCTCCGCCGCACCGGGCCCCTCCGGGGCGGCGGATCCCGCGCCGCCCCGGGCCCGTGCCTCCTCGCCCGCCCCGCCCGGCCCCACGGCGCCGGACGGGAGCCCCGCCCCCACCGGCACGCCGCGCGGGCCCTCCGGCCCGGCGGCCGCCCCGGCGACCGGCCCGGCCGCCCCGGCGGACTCCGCCCCCGCCGGGCCTCCCCTGACCTGGACGGCCGACTCCCAGGTGTGGGAGCACGGCTGCGGCCACGACTACGTCGTCGCCAAGCCCCCGCGGCAGGTCCCCCCGCCGCCCGCCCCGCAGGACGCCGGGACCTGGGCGGCGACGCAGTCGGCCGTGCACGGGGGCGAGACGATCGTCGAACTGTCGGTGCAGGGCACGTCCGAGACGGCCGTCGTCCTCACGGCGCTGCGCGTCCGCGTGGTCGGCCGCACCGCGCCCGCCCCGGGGAACGCGTACGCCATGGACCAGGGCTGCGGCGGCGCGCTCACCCCGCGGCACTTCGCCGTGGACCTGGACAAGGACCGGCCCCTCGCCCGCGCGGTCGACGGGAACGACGCCGGCACGCCGGTCCCGGCGGTGCGCCTGCCCTACCGGGTGTCGGCGACCGATCCGGAGGTGCTGCGGGTCACCGCCCGGACCGGGACCTGCGACTGCCGCTGGTACCTGGAGCTGGACTGGTCCTCCCGGGGCCGTGCCGGCACCGTCCGCGTCGACGACCACGGCCGCCCGTTCCGCACCAGCGGCATCGTGGGCCTGCCCCGCTACGCGTACGACACCTCCGCACGCCGCTGGGCGCCCCGCACGGACTGAACCCCGCTACGGGCGCGGGATGTTGCGCAGGTTGGACCGGGCCATCTGCACCATCCGGCCGACCCCTCCGTCCAGGACGATCTTGGAGGCGGACAGGGCGAAGCCGGTCACCATCTCCTTGCTGATCTTCGGCGGGATGGACAGCGCGTTGGGGTCGGTGACGATGTCGACGAGGGCCGGCCCCTTGTGCCTGAACGCGTCCTTCAGGGCGCCGGCGAGTTCCTTCGGCTTCTCCACGCGCACCCCGTGGGCGCCGCAGGCGCGGGCGACGGCGGCGAAGTCGGGGTTCCTCATGGCGGTGCCGTGCGAGGGCAGTCCGGCGACCAGCATCTCCAACTCGACCATGCTCAGGGAGGAGTTGTTGAACAGCACCACCTTCACCGGCAGGTCGTACTGGACCAGGGTGAGGAAGTCCCCCATCAGCATGGAGAACCCGCCGTCGCCGGACATCGCCACGACCTGCCGGCCGCGGTCGGTGAACTGCGCCCCGATCGCCATGGGCAGCGCGTTCGCCATCGAGCCGTGGGTGAACGAACCGATGATCCGGCGGCGGCCGTTGGGCGAGACGTAGCGGGCGGCCCAGACGTTGCACATCCCGGTGTCGACGGTGAACACCGCGTCGTCGGCGGCGACCTCGTCCAGGACGGCGGCGGCGTACTCGGGGTGGATCGGCACGTGCTTGTCCACCTTCCGGGTGTACGCCTTCACCACCCCCTCCAGCGCGTCCGCGTGCTTCTTCAGCATCCGGTCGAGGAACTTCCGGTCGTGCTTGGCCCGGACCCGCGGCGTCAGGCAGCGCAGCGTCTCCTTCACGTCGCCCCACACCGCCAGGTCCAGCTTCGTGCGCCGGCCCAGGTGCTCGGGCCGCACGTCGACCTGGACGGTCCTCACGTCGTCGGGGAGGAAGGCGTTGTACGGGAAGTCGGTGCCGAGCAGGATCAGCAGGTCGCACTCGTGGGTGGCCTCGTAGGCGGCGCCGTAGCCGAGCAGCCCGCTCATGCCGACGTCGTACGGGTTGTCGTACTGGATCCACTCCTTGCCGCGCAGCGCGTGCCCGACCGGGGACTTGACCTTCTGGGCGAACTCCATGACCTCGGCGTGCGCGCCGCGCGTGCCGGCGCCGCAGAACAGGGTGACCTTCTCGGCCTCGTCGATCATCTCGACGAGGCGGTCGATCTCGGCGTCGCCGGGGCGGACCGTGGGCCGGGAGGTGACCAGGGCGGTCTCCACGGTCTGCTCCGGGACGGGCTCGTCGGCGATGTCGCCGGGGAGGGCGACGACGCTGACGCCGGAGCGGCCGACCGCGTGCTGGATGGCGGTGTCCAGCAGCCGGGGCATCTGCCGCGGGCTGGAGATCAGCTCGCAGTAGTGGCTGCACTCCTGGAACAGCCGCTCGGGGTGGGTCTCCTGGAAGTAGCCGAGGCCGATCTCGCCGGAGGGGATGTGCGAGGCGAGGGCGAGGACCGGGGCCATGGAGCGGTGGGCGTCGTAGAGCCCGTTGATGAGGTGGAGGTGGCCGGGCCCGCAGGAGCCGGCGCAGGCGCCCAGCCGGCCCGTGACCTGGGCCTCGGCGCCGGCGGCGAAGGCGGCGGTCTCCTCGTGCCGGACGTGGATCCAGTCGATGCCGGAGTGGCGGCGCACGGCGTCGACGACGGGGTTGAGGCTGTCGCCGACGACGCCGTAGAGGCGCTTGACCCCGGCGCGGGCGAGGGTGTCGACGAACTGTTCCGCGAGATTCTGTTTGGCCATGGCTCCCGGGTGCCCCTTCGGACGTCCTTGAAGGTCCCTCCGAGCCCATGAACGCACACCCGCCGCGTTCACGCCTCCCAGACGGCGGCGGCCGTCCGGTCGTCCGCGTACCCCTTGACCCGTACCCGGGTGTCGGCGAGGAACGCGGTGAGGCCGGGCGGCTCCGGGCGGGACCAGCGGTCGGCCAGGTGGGCGCGGAACTCCCGCTCGCCGTGGAACGGGGCGGCGAAACCGGCCGCGCACATCAGGAGGACGTCACCCGGGCGGGCCACGGAGGTGCGGAAGCGGAAGGGCTCGCGGGGCGGCCGCGCGGGGGCGCCCGCCCGCTCGTGGAGCCGGGGGGACGGCTCGTAGGGGCTCGGGGGCGCGGGGAGGCCCGGTTCCACGGCGGGGCGGTCGCCCCCGGTGGTCCCGGCGGGCGGCGAGCCGAAACCGACGACGGGCTCCCCCTTGACCGCGCTCACCTGCGGTTCGATGTCCTGCCACGCACCGTCCCGCAGCCGGAACAGTCCGCCGGGGCCGACCCCGAAGAAGACGCGGGTGCGGCATTCGGGGTCGGCGGGCAGCAGGAGGCAGCGCAGGGTGGCCCCGTGGGCGGCGGGCTCCGGCCCCTGCTCGGCCGCGTCCGCGCGGAGCCCGCCGAGACTGCGGTCGGTGAGGCGGTGCAGGCCGGACTTGAGGTCGCCGCGCCGGGCGGCCCTGATGTCCTCGACCAGGCGGGCGTGGTGGAGGCCCACCGCCCGGCCGATCCGCCGGCAGGCCGCCTCCGCGGCGCGGGGCGCCCCGGAGGCGGTCCGGCCACCGGTCGCGACCACCACCAGGACCAGGGCCTGCTCCCCCGTCCCGAACCGCGCCGTCAGCAGGGCGTCGCGGCGCGGTTCCCCCCGGTACCGCGCAAAGTCCCCGCGCACGGAGGCGGCCCGCAGGGTGCAGGCGCCGTAGCGGGCGCCGTCCAGCACGGTGTCCGGGACCAGGTCGTCCAGTGCGTCGGGGTCGGCGGCCGGGAGGGCGGTGGGCTCGGCCTCGTAGGCGGGCGGCCGGGCTCCGACGTGGGCGCGGGAGGGGAGCCGGTCCGGGGGCGGTTCGGGGCGCGGGACACGGGGGCCCGCGGCGGGGGCGTGCGGCGGGGTGTCCTGCGCCGCAGGGGGACCGGCCGCGGGGCCCCGCTCCTCCCCCGGTGCGGGGCCGGCGCCCGGCAGGCCGGCGCCCGTCGTGGGGGCCGCGGGTCCTTCCGGGGCGGCGGGCGGGGGTCCCCACGGGGCGCCCTGCGGGGGCGCTCCCGGCCCGCCCGGGGGGTGCGCCGCCGTCGTCCCGCCGGGGGACGGCCGGGGGGACGGCGGCCCCGGGGCGAAGGGCGCGTCCGCCGGGGGCATGCCCGGCGGGGGCGGACCCGGTAACGGCGGGTCCGGCGGGAGCGCGTCCGCCGGGGGCGGGTCCCCGTGCAGCGTTCCGGACGCCGAGGCGAAGCGGTCGTCCAGGGAATCGGGCGCGGTCGCGGGGCCCGTGTCGTCGACGGTGGCGTCGCCGTACAACTCCTCCCACCAGTCGTCCCCGTGGCGACCGGTGGGCCTTCCCCCCTGCTGGCTCATGCCTCCGATTCTCCACCGCCGCGGCCGGATGGGAACGGGGCAACCGGAAAATCCGTCCCCGGCGCGGCGCGGCGCGGGACGGACCGCCCCGCGCCGTACCGGACGGGCCGCCCGGTCCGTCCTGCGCCGTACCCGGGCCTCCCGCACCCTGGACAGATGGGAGCGTGGGACCTCCTGCTGGTCGGGCTGGTGCTCCTGCTCGGCCTGTGCGGAGTGCTGCTGCCCGGGGTGCCCGGATCCTGGCTGGTGTGGGCCGCGGTGCTGTGGTGGGCGCTGAAGGACCCGCGGCCCGTCGCGTGGTGGGTGCTCGTGGGGGCGACCGCCGTGCTGCTCCTCTCCGGGGCGGTGCGCCGGGTGCTGCCGCCCCGCCGGCTGCGGGCGGGGGGCGCCGACGGCCGGTTGCTGGCGTACGCGGGCTGGGGCTCGTTCCTCGGCTTCGTCCTGCTGCCCGTGATCGGTGCGGTCCCGGGTTTCCTCGCCGGGATCCACCTCGCCGAGCGGTTCCGTCCGGACCGCCGCGGCGAGGCGGCCCGGACGCTGCGCGCGGTGATGCGCTCGGGGGGCTGGAACGTGCTGGCCGAGCTGTTCGCCTGCCAGCTGGTCGCGGCGGCGTGGCTGGGCGCGGTGCTCTGGGGCTGACCGCGCCCCACGCCTCCGGGGCGCCGGCCGCGCTCACGGCCGCAGCACGCCCTCGTGCGTGAGCAGCCGCACCTTCCGCTCCAGCCCGCCCGCGTATCCGGTCAGCGATCCGTCGGAGCCGATCACCCGGTGGCAGGGGCGGACGACGAGCAGGGGGTTCGCGCCGATCGCCCCGCCGACGGCCCGCACGGCGGCCCGGGGCGCGCCGATCCGTGCGGCGATCTCGCCGTAGGACACCGTCGCCCCGTAGGGGACGTCGTCGAGCGCGGCCCAGACCCTCTCCCGGAAGGGGGTGCCCGCGGTGCGCACGGCCAGCCGGAACTCCTTCAGCTCACCGGCGAAGTACGCGGCGAGCTGCTCCTCGGCCGCGCGGAACGGCCCGGGGTCGTGCCGCCAGTCGTCCCGCACGGTGCGCCCGCCCTTCTGCCCGGGCACGGAGAGCGAGGTCAGCTCGCCGGTCGGGGCGGCGGTGAGCAGGAGCGGCCCGAGGGGGCTGTCCGTGCTCGTCCAGTACACGGTGGTCGTCGTCGTGCTCATCGTTACTCCAACTCCCCTGCGGCGCGCAGGTGGTTCAGGGCGTAGGCGCGCCAGGGGCGCCAGCCGTCGGGAACGCCGGGGCCGGGCGGGGCCGCGTCCGGGTCGCCGAGGGCACGGGCGCGGATCCCGGCGATCGTACGGGCGTCCAGGCCGGGGACGGCGGCCAGGGCGTCCTGGGCGGCGTCCCGGTCGGCGCCGGGACCGAGGTGGAGGGCGCCGTCGGCGAGGGCGGCGGTGAGCGCGCCCAGGGTGCCGCCGGGCTCGGCCTCGGCGAGGACGCCCGGTTCGGGGAAGAGGTGGGTGAGGCTGCCGCAGGGGGCGTCGAGGGCCTTGCCGTACCGCTGGACCAGCCGGGCGGCCTCGCCGGGGCCCACCAGGAGGCGCACCGCCAGTTCCTCCGGGTCGGCGGCCCCCGGCGAGCGCAGTCCGGGCCGGGCGGCGACCAGCGGGGCGAGCCGGGGGTCGGCGCCGAGCCGTTCGTCGACCGCGTAGGGGTCGGCGTCCAGGTCGAACAGCCGCCGCAGCCGCTGGACGGCGGTGGTCAGGTCGCGGGGGTCGGTGAGGTGGATCCGGGCGTCGAGCCAGCCGCCGGGGTGGGCGCCCGGTCCGGTGCGCGCGGTGCCGGTGCGCTCGTGGACGGCGGCGATGCCGGTGCCGTAGGGGAGCCGCAGCGTGCGCCGGTAGGTACGGGCGCCCGGGGGGCCGCTCACCTCCTCGACGCCCGGGACGGCCTCGCGTTCCAGCAGGTCGAAGACGGGTCCTGCCGGGTAGGGGCCGCGGTGGGCGAGCCGCAGGGGGATCCCGGCGGAGGGGGTGGCGGTGCGCGCCCGGCCCCGGTGGGGCGCGGCGGCCCGCAGCTCACTGGGGGTGGCGGCGTACACGGCCCGGACGGTGTCGTTGAACTGCCGCACGCTGGCGAATCCGGCGGCGAAGGCGATCCGGGTGACCGGGAGCCCGGTGGTCTGGAGCAGGACGCGCGCGGCGTGCGCCCGCTGTGCCCGGGCGAGCGCGACGGGGCCGGCGCCGAGCTCGCCGGTGAGCTGCCGCTGCACCTGGCGGGCGCTGTAGCCGAGCCGTGCGGCGAGTCCGGCGACGCCCTCGCGGTCGACCACGCCGTCGGCGATCAGCCGCACGGCCCGGCCCACGACGTCGGCCCGCACGTTCCACTCGGCGGAGCCGGGGACGGCGTCCGGACGGCACCGCCGGCAGGCCCGGAAGCCGGCGCCCTGCGCGGCGGCGGCGGTCGCGAAGAACCGCACGTTGCGCCGCTTCGGCGTGACCGCGGGGCAGCTGGGCCGGCAGTAGATCCCGGTCGTCTCCACGGCGAAGAAGAACGCCCCGTCGAACCGGGCGTCGCGGCTGCGCACCGCTTCGTACCTGCTGTCCTCGTCCTTCACACCGTCCAGTCTCCACCGCCCGGGGCGCCCCGGCTGGCGGGAATCGGACACGGAGTCGTCGGGCACGGGGCCGGGAGGAGGGGGCCGGGGAGCGGGGGCGCTCCCTCCCGGGACCGCCCCCGCCCGGCTACTTCCAGCGCCCGCGCTTGGCCTCCATCGCCGCCCTGCCCTCGGCGCCCTTGCGCTTCCAGTCCTTGCGGATCTCCGCGCGGAGCCTCGCGTCGGTCTTGGCGACGATGCGCTGGTTCTCCCGCAGCAGCTTGCGGTAGCTCTCCAGACGGCGCTGCGGGAGGGCCCCGGTCCCGACGGCGTCGAGGACCGCGCAGCCCGGTTCGCTCCCGTGGGCGCAGTCGTGGAAGCGGCAGCCCGCCGCGAGTTCCTCGATCTCGGAGAACACCTGGCCGACGCCGGTGCCGGCGTCCCACAGGCCGACGCCCCGCAGGCCGGGCGTGTCGATGAGGACTCCCCCGCCGGGCAGCGCCAGCAGGTTGCGGGTGGTCGTGGTGTGGCGGCCCTTGCCGTCGACGTCCCGGATGGCCCGCACGTCCATCACGTCCTCGCCGAGCAGCGCGTTGGCGAGGGTGGACTTGCCGGCGCCGGACTGCCCGAGCAGCACCGACGTGCCGCCGGCGACGACCGCCTCGAGGACGTCCAGCCCGGCCCCTTCCCGGGCGCTGACGGTGAGCACCGGCACGCCCGGCGCGCTGGTCTCCACGTCCTGGACGAGGTGCGCCCGGGTCGCCGCGTCCGGCACCAGGTCGGCCTTGGTGAGCACGACCACCGGCTGCGCCCCGGACTCCCAGGCGAGCGCGAGGAACCGCTCGATGCGGGCCAGGTCGAGTTCGACGGCGAGCGAGACGGCCACGACGGCGTGGTCGACGTTGGCGGCGAGGATCTGTCCCTCGGACCGCTTGGAGGAGGTGGAGCGCACGAAGGCGGTGCGGCGCGGCAGGTACGCCCGCACGTAGCGCGGGGTGCCCTCCGGTTCGACGGCGACCCAGTCGCCCGTGCACACGACCCGCAGGGGGTCGTGCGGGGTGACGAAGGCGGTGTCGGCGCGCAGGGTCCCGGCGGCGGTGACGACGTCGCACCGGCCGCGGTCGACCCGGACGACCCGGCCGGGCAGCAGGCCCTGCGCGCCGTACGGGGCGAACGCGTCCGCCCAGGCGTCGTCCCAGCCGTAGGGGGTCAGGGCGTGCGACGGAGAGGTCCGCGGAGAGGAGAGGTTCAAGGGAAACCCTTCGACGAGGGCGGCCCCGGCTGCGCGCACGGGCGCGGAAGAAAGGGAAGTCAGCCGGAGACCGGGGAGGTGGACGGGACGAACGTCTGGATGCGGGCAGCGCCCTGCGCAAAGACAGCCATCGGTCACACCTCCCGAAAACCTCGACTCGAACGAACAGCACCCCTTCACGGAGCGCTTCGCCAACGCGGCACAGCCTAGAGCCGCCGACGATCGGACGCCATCATGTTTTTCGCGCCCGGCGCCGAAGGGTCACCGCCGGTCTCACGCGCAGCGCGCTTCCGGCCGCTCGCCGGTAGGCCAACCCGTTACCATCGTCGTCTGTTCCCGCACCGACTGAGGGGGTCCGTGATGCGCGTCCACTTGCAAAGCGACGGGGACGAACGAGCCTTGGTGGAGCTTCAGAGCTGGCTGGCCCGCGATCCGAAGGCGCGACAACTGTCCGTCACTCCGGTCTCCACGCCGGGACCCACCATGGGCGCGCTGGACGCCCTGGAGATCATCCTGGGGTCCGCCGGTGACATCGCGAACTTCGCCGTCGGTTACGCCGGTTGGCGGCTCGCGCGAGCTCACGGTGGGAACCGGGGTGCGCGCACGCTGACCTTCGGGGGCACCACGGTCGACATCAGTCATCTCACCCCGGAGCAACTGGCGGATCTCCTGCGCCGACTGGAGACCGGAGACGCGAGCGACGACGCCGCCCGGGCATGACCGAGGGGGCAGCCTTGTCGTCCCGAGCGGTGTTCTTCGCTGTCCATGACTACCAGGAGCTCCCCAAGCTCGAAGGCGTCGCCAAGAACGTCCCCGCACTGCTTGACCAGCTCGCCGACCCGGAGATGCACGCGCTCAGCCGGGAGGACTGCAACGTCCTCACCGCTGACAGCACGCAGAGCGAGTTCCTCGATGCGGTGTACACCGCTGCCGAAGAGGCCACCGACCTCCTCCTCGTCTACTACGCCGGGCACGGCCACTATGCCAAGGACGGCCAGGACCTGCTGCTCACCGAGAAGCGGTTCAGCCACAGGAGAGACTTCTACTCGGTTGCGTACAGCAAGATCAGGGAGGCCGTCGAGGAGTCCCCGGCCCAGCGCAAAGTCGTCATCATCGACTGCTGTCACAGCGGGCTCGCCGTACGGATGGGGACGGACCCCGCCGAGGAGAAGGCGACGTTCGCCATCGAAGGCGCCTGCGTTCTCGCTTCGGCCGCCGGGACCGAGAAGTCGTTGTGCCTCCCCGACGGCAGCGTGTTCACCCTCGCGCTGGTGGACGTGCTCAAGCAGGGCATCACAGGACCGCTGGACAGCCAGGGCCGCCGGGGCGAGGAGCAGAGCCACCTCCTGACCGGCGACATCCTGCGGGTCGTCAGAGACCGCCTGGCCGGACGGGTCGAGGGCGGGATCGCGGTACCCGAACCGCGTATCGCCTGCAGCGGGGAAGGCTTCCGGATCCCACTCGCACGCAATCGGGCGTACACCCGCGAGAAGCCGAAGGCCGCCACTGCGGCCGGTGCCGCCGGTCGGCAGCAGCCGTCCGCCGGCTACACGCCGACCTCGGTGGTCCCCCAGGAACACTTCATCGAAGGGCTCGGCGGGTTCAGACGGAACCTCGTCCCCGAGTGCCTTCCCTACGTGTCACCCGGGCAGGACCACGCGACCGAGCGGTCTCGGCTTTTCCGCCGCCTGCGTGAGTCCGACGACCGCGGCGTACTGCTGATCGGCGCGGCCGGTACCGGCAAGACCCGCACGGTCCTCGAGGTGGGCCAAGTGGCGCTGGACGAGGGCTGGCGCGTGTTGCACTTACGCCCCGGCGGGAAGGAACCCGTCACCACGGCGCTCATCCACCAGGTCATGGCCGAGGATTCCCCGGCCCTGGTGATGATGGACTACCTCAACCACTACTTCGAAGAGGATCCCCCGCTCGACCTGGCCGTTCTCCGGCACCAGCTCCTGCCGGAGGCACAGCGCAGGGGAATCAGGGTCGCCTTCCTGGCCACGGCGCGCCCCGGGTGGCTGCGCCAGTCGACCGGTCTGCACCTGTACGAGCTCTTCGACGAGATCGAGCTGCGGCAGGACGAGGAGTTCCAGCGGCTCGTCGCACAGCGAGCGCTGGCCAGGCTGGCACCCACCGCGATCGAGCGGTTGGGCATGGACCGGATGTGGGAGATCTGCGGCCACCGGCCCATCATCGCGCTCCTGGTCGCCCGCGAGGTGGAGCGCCGGTTCGTCGGCGGCGGTCTGCGGGACCTCTCCGGTCTACGGGCCAGTGGTGAGCTGTCCTCCTGGCTCAGGAGCCGACTGGAGGAGGACGGCCTCACGGTCCTTCTGAGCCAGGGGGGCCGTCACGAGGCGACCGCGTTCCGCCAGGCCTCGGCGTCCGAGCTGCTGGTGGCCGCCGCGGCCGCGGCGGCAGCCTGTCCGCAGGGGTACGACGACGTGGTCGCGGCCGCCCAGGCGGCGCTGCCCCGGCCCTCCGAGGACACTCCGAACGCGGAGGAGGTGGTGGCGACCCTGCTCGACATGGGCTGGCTGCAGCGCGAAGGCTCAGCGGACATGCTGGCCACCGCCCACGACATCGTCTGTGACCAGCTCGTCGAATCGGTTGTCCTCCCTGCCGGGTCACGGAGCCCGGACCGGCGGCGGACCCTGTCCTTGCTGGGCGGTTCTCTCACCGCACCCCGAACGCTCGGACGCTACGCGACGAGCCTCTCCCGGTTGATGAACGACCTGCCGCCGCAGTCCGGGGAGGCGGTGTCGGATCTCCTCGACCGGTGGTTCTCGGACAACTCCGCGGTGATCGGCGACGTCATGCGGCACGACGCGGACGCGGGCGGCTACGCCCTCGGGGCGCTCGTCACCGGGCCGCCTTGGTCCGAGGCGGCCGTGCGGAACTGGCGCGACATCGCCGGTCCCTGGCTCGAGGAGTACGGTGACCAGGTCGATGCCCGGCACTTGCTGCACAGCGGCCTGTCGCGCCTGCCCGCCGAAAGCGCCGCCCTGCTCGTCCCGGACGCACTGCGCTGGCTCGAGCTGCACGGTGCGCGGCAGGAAGCCAGGTACGTCCTGGGCCCGCTCCTCGGCCGTAAGGAACTCGAGGCCGATCTCAAGCCGTCCCTGGAAAACGCGATCGGCTGGCTGAACCTCCACGGGGAGTCCCCGGAAGCCCATTACGTCCTGAGTGGCCTCGTCGCCCGTGAAGACCTCAACGTCCGGCAGACCCGCAGGGCCGTCCTGGCCGCCCTGCGGTGGTGCGAGCGGTCGACGGCCGCGCGGCAGACCGGAGCGGTCCTCCACTCCCTCCTGGGCCGGGAAGACCTGACCGACGCCGAACTGCACGGCGCGATCGCGGCGGCGCACGCATGGGTGAGCGACCACATCACCCTCGAAAACTCGTCAAGGGTCCTGTTGGCTCTGCTGGAACATCCCCGTTTGCCACGCGAGGAGGGCCCCTACGCCGCCACGCTGGCGCTCGAGTGGCTGGAGCACCACGGGGACACGCGGCGCGCCAGCCGGGTACTGCACTCGGTGCTGGGCGTACGGAGAGCAGGAAGACCACAGATTCGGCAAGCGCTCGCCCACGCCGTCGCATGGCTGGAGTCGTATGCCACGGAGACAAAAGCCGACTTCCTGATCGGCCGACTGCTCGAGCGCTACGACCTGACGCCCGAGGAACGGGAGACGGTGATCGGGTTCGCAGGTCAATGGCTGAGCATCCACGCGGCGAAGAGCGACGCCGACTTCCTGATCCGCCGGCTGCTCGAGCGCTACGACCTCGCCACCGAGGAGCGGGACCTCGTCTTCGGATTCGGGGTCCGGTGGCTTGACGGTCACGCGCCCGAGCAGGGGGCCAGCTTCCTCCTTTCCAAGATGCTGCCCCGGCGCGACCTCACTTACGAGGCGGCCCGGTCGGCCATAGGACAGGCGACGTCCTGGCTGGAGATCCACGGGCACGAGGAGACAGCCGGCTTCGTACTGCAGCACCTGCTCGAGCGGGAGGACGTTCCCGCCTACGAAGTCCGGCGGGCCGCCGCCTTCGCCAACGCATGGCTGTCGAAGCACAAGGACGTCAAGGACGCCAGCTTCGTCCTGCCCGCCCTCCTGGCCCGGCCCGACCTCACCGACGAGGAAGCGGGACAGGCCATGGCCTCGACGATGTCCTGGCTGCGCGTGCACGGCCTCGTCGACTTCGCGGACCGCGTCCTGAGGCCGCTTCTGCTCCGCGCCGACCTCCCGCCCGAACGGTTGCGGTCCGCCGTCCACTGCACGCGGGAATGGCTGGAGCAGCATCGGGAAGAGAGAAGTGCGGGCTACCTGCTCGGCACGCTCCTCGCACGCGACGACCTCACGGCGGAGGAAGCCTCAGCCGCCGTGGAAGAGGGCCTGACGTGGCTCGCGCGGTACTGCCCGGGGCCGGGGACCCACGCCCTTGTGCCGGAACTGCTCAGGCGGGCCGACCTCTCGCCCGAGCAGCGCATGCGGACCACCGCGTTCGCCGATGACTGGGAGCGGCAGGACATCCCCACCCGGACGGAGGCCCAGGAAATCCGGAAAGGACTCCTGGGAAGCACGACGCGTGCCGGCGAGGAGAGGCGAGCGGAGCTCCTGGCCGGGGTGGGGTGGCTCGAGGAGAACGCCGTGCGGGCGGGAGCCTTCCCCGCGTTGACCGCCGTGCTGGAGCATCCCATGCTGCGGCAGTCCGAGTCGGCGGCGGAACTCACCGGGAGAGCCATCGGCTCGGCCCTGATCTGGCTGGAGAGGCACTGGGCAGAGGTCACCGCCACCTATGTGATCCAGGCACTGCTGAAGGCACCCGAGGTAACGGACGAGCAGCTCGGCGTGGTGGCTGCCTGCAGCCTGCGGTGGCTTCTGAAGTACGAGAAACAGCTGTCCGCCTTCCATGTGATCGAGCTCCTTCTCTCTCACCCCGCTCTGGACGCAGCACTGCTCGACGACGCCGCCCTTCTGGCCCTCGGCTGGCTTCGGCACTGTGGAACGGAGCGCGAGGCGGGTTTCGTCCTGGAGAAACTGCTGAAGCGCGTCGGCCTCGTGGATGCGCGGGTGCGGGACACCGTGGCCTTCGCCCACGCCTGGTTGGCCGGTCACGGCTCGAAGCCGGAGGCGGGCAACGTCCTCAGACCCTTGCTGGCCCGGGACGATCTGACGGACGCCGAGTGGGAGTGGGTTGCCACGCGGACGAAGGACTGGCTGCGGAAGCACGGGACCAGCCGTGTGGCACAACGCGTCCTGATCATGTTCGCCGGGCACCGCCGGGTCGGAGCTGCCGACCTCGACGAAGTGATGGGCACGGCTGTCGCCTGGCTGGAGAACCACAAGCACGCACCGAACGTGCACCGCACGGTGCGGTCGCTGTTCGAACCGGCGGATCTGAGCGAGGCCCAGATCAGGAAGCTGGCCGGCTTCGGACTGCGGTGGATCTCCCAGCAGAAGACGGTCAGGGCCTGGCGGATGCTGGGCGTTCTCGCCGAGCGTTCGGACTTGCCGGCCGACCAGGCCGCTGAGGTCGAATCGCTGGTGGCCACCCGGGTGTCGGCAGACCCCACCGCGTTCGACGTCACTTTCGTGCTGGAGCCTCGCCTGACGCGTACGGACGTCACTCTGGCACAGCGCACGAAGGCGATTTCCTGGTCGTTCCTGTGGCTGGAACGCAACATGCCCGAATGGCGGTCCCTCTTCCTCCTCAGGTCCCTTCTCCCCCTGCAGGAACTCTCGGCGGCCGAGAAACGCCGGGTGATGCACTGGTCGTTCGAGTGGCTGGAGCACTTCACCGACGGCACTGCCGAGACGTTCGCGGAGCGGAACGCCGAAGCGGTGCTCAGCCCGCTCCTTTCGCAGGACCTGGACGAGACGCAGTCGCGCAGGCTCGAGGTTTACCTCCCACAGCGGCGGACGCCGTCGAGCGAGCCGTCCGCCGCTGATTCGTCGGCACCGGTGTTTCCCACGGCGCGGACTTCGGGGGAGGTGGCCGAACGTTGTCCCATGACTGCTGGTCATGGGTGACGTACCCGGTCGCTCGAGCCGGCTCGGCCGAAAAGGTGAACGCACCCCGCGCGTGGTCCCGTGGCATTCGTTCGTCGACCACCGGCGTTGTCGGTGTCCCGGGACACGGTGCGGAGCGACGGGCCGGACGGAGATCGTGATCGAGTGGCCGGTGTCCCGGGGGGGGTCCATGCCCTCTGACGAGGCTGCCTCTCCCGGCCGACCGGTCCCGGTCGGCCGGGAGACCTCGGAGGGCGTTGCCCCCGAGCCGGGCCGCAGACGGTGACGGAGCTCGATTCCGACGACCGGCCGGCGGGCGGTCCCTGTCGTGAAGCGCCGGGCGCCCGGTCCGGAGGGCACGGCCGCGCGGCGCTCCGCGTCACGCCTTCGCGCAGGGGCGGCCGTCGAGGGTGAAGTCGGACGGCGGGGAGTTGGCGCCGCGCCAGGAGCCGAGGAAGCCGAAGGCGACCTTCCCGCCGGCGGGGACCTTCCTGTTGTAGTCGGCGGCGGTGACGGTGACGCGGGGGCCGTCCTGCCGCACGGTGGCGTCCCAGATCTGGCGGATCCGCTGGCCGTCCCGGAAGGAGAAGCCGACCCGCCAGGAGTCGAGGGGGTGGTGGGTGGTGACGGTGACGGTGGCCTGGAAGCCGTCGGACCACTGGTCGGCCAGGTCGTAGGCGACCCGGCAGGGGGGCGGCTCGCCGGGGCCGGCGGTCCCGGGCGCGGCGGTGGCGGTGGACGTGGAGGTGCCCTGGGGTTCGGGGGCGGGCTCGTCCCGGTCCGGTGTGCGCCGCGCGGGCGGCTCCGGGGAGCCGGAGGGGGCGGACGTGGAGGTGCCCTGGGGTTCGGGGGCGGAGGGGGTGGGCGCCGCGGCCGGGGCGGGGGGCAGGGACGGGCCGGGGCCGGTCGCCGGCCGCCGGTCGGTGCCGGGGTCCGCGGCGCTCTCGGCGTCCGTGCCCCCGAACGGCATCAGCGAGACCGCGAGCGCGAGCGCGGAGACCAGGACGGCGGCCGCCAGCAGGCCGTTGCGGGCGAGGCGTGCCCCGGCCGTGCCGTCCGCCGGGTCACCGTGCTCCGGGTCGCCGTGCTCCGGTTCGGTGCCGTCCCGGTGTCCGGTCCCGAGCCGCACCTCGGCGGCCCGGCGGCGGCGCTCCAGGTAGGCGAGGCCGCCCCAGCCGATCACCCCGCCGGCCAGCGCTCCGGGCAGTCCCCCCTCGTGCAGCCGCAGGCAGGCCGCGGCCTCGGCGCACGGCGCGCAGGTGGCGAGGTGCCGGGAAAGGTCACCGGAGACCCCGGGGGTGTCGGAGGCGGGCGAGCGGGTGACGGCGTCGAGCAGCCGGGCGTAGCCGCGGCACTCGGCGGCCATCGGGGAGTCGAGGTGGTTGCGCCGGCAGCGGTCCCGGAACACCCCCCTCACCTGGGCGAGTTCCTCGGCCGCGGTGTCGGGGGCGATACCGAGCCGGCGGGCCACCAGGGGCAGCGGCAGGGCCTCCACCTCGGCCAGCCACAGCAGTTCGGCGTCCGTCTGCTGCAGGTCGCGCAGTCCGCGCAGGGCGACCGGGCGTTCCAGGGGCGGGCCCGTGTAGCGGGCGGCCCGGTCGGAGTGGAGCCACAGCCGCAGGTCGGGATCGAGCCGGTGCCCCTGCCCCGCCTCCTCCCAGGCCGCCGCCGTGCCGCGAACGGCGGTCAGCAGCAGGGGTATCCGGGGCAGCCGGGAGGAGCGGCGGCCGGTGCCGCGGACGGTGCCCGCCTCGGCGGCGCGGATCTCCCGTATGCCCCGGGCGAACGCCTCGCGGGCCAGCTGTGCGGCGGCGGCGGACCCGGACGTGCACAGGTCGGCGTAGGAGAGCACCGCGTCCCAGCACTCGGAGAACAGCACCGCCTCGGTGGCGTCCTGGGGGCTCGGCAGGTCGGGCATGGGTCTCCTGCATCACGAACGAGGCAACTCGCCATACCAATGGTGGAGTTGGGGAAACCTCGCGGCAGGGGACGAGCCTTTCACGTTCCCGGCGCACCTGACAAGCGCCGTCTTCGCCCGGTATGACGCGGTGGTCCGCGTCCCTCGCCGGACCACACGCGGGGAAGGCCGGGGCGTCCTGGCCCCGGCCTTCCCGTGCTCCCGCGCGGTCCTCACGGGCGCCCGCGCGCCCGTCCTTCCGCTCCCGTCCTCACACCTCGGCCGGCTCCTGCGCCGGGAGGCTGTCCATGAAGGAGCTGACGGAGAACACCGCGCGGCCGGGTCCGGGCGGGCCGTAGCCGGGGGGCGAGGACAGGCCGAAGTCGTCCATGGTGGCGCGGTAGGCCTCCAGGAGCCGGATGTGGTACTCCAGCGGGGCGCCCTGCGGGTTGGCCTTGCCGAGCGGGGTGGTCGGCTCCGGGCACCAGGTGGTGAACCGGGGCGTGATGCCGTGCGACATGAAGAAGCGCAGGCCCTCGGTGGTGGACGCGATGGCCTCGTCGACCGTCTTGAAGCCGAAGGGCTCGGCCATCTCCACGCCCGCCACGAAGTTGGGGATCACGTTGCGCGCGCCGAAGACGTCGGCGGAGTCGAGGATGCGCCGGTGCCACTCGTCGCGGCCGACGTAGCGCTCCTTGCCGGGGCAGTACATCTTGAACAGGTACTCGTCCCACACCTCGTAGTTGGGGTGGTAGATCTGCACGCCGTAGTCCTTGAAGCGCTGCACGTCCTCCTTGGGCAGCGCCTGGGCGACGACCTTGCCGATCCAGCGGCCGGGGAAGCGCTCCTCGATGGCCTTGGCGTAGTGGCCGTAGAAGTCGGCCTCGTCGCGACCGGAGACGGTCTTGGTGATGGCGCCGCCGGTGAGGGTGTAGGCGGTGGAGGCCTTCGCCGTGTCGTAGCGGTCGATGATCTCCAGGGCCTCGAGGACCTCCTCGACGTCCTTCACCCCGGTGTAGGGCCGGCCGGCCGCCTTGTGCTGGCGCCAGTTGTGGTTGATGTCGCAGTACTGGCACTCCTCCTTGGCGCCGAAGTACTGGCAGACCCGGAACACGGTCAGGTAGATCAGGTAGCCCCACTGGATGGTGGGCGCCACCTCCATGACCGACTTCCCGTTGGAGAGGGTGTGCCGGTAGTACTCCGGCATCGGCGGCACCCCGACGTCGGCGATGCGCCTGCCGTCGAGGTAGAGGCCGAGCACGCCGTCCTCGTTCGCGGCGACGCGGTACGGCGAGGAGGGGTTCACCCGGACCGAGACGACGGTGCGGCGCAGGTCGTAGGGGCCGCCGGTGAGGATGATCTCCTCCGGCGGGCGCCTCAGCGCGGCTTCGCCCAGCTCGGGCAGGGTGCCGTGGTCGAAGGAGAAGATGAAGTACGACTTCGGCTTGACCTCGCCGTCCTCGTTGTCGCTGAGGGCGGACGGGTCGAAGGCCACGCCGCCCCGGAGCAGGTCCTCCTTGAAGACGGCCTCCCGCGGTACGTGCGGGAACCGCTCCATCAGATCCTCGACCAGCGCGGTACGGCTGCCCATCTAGTGTCTCCTCCCGGCTCGGACGTACGACTCCTCACGGTATGCCCCCGCCCGGACGTCCGGCGTGCCGGGTCCCCCCACGTGGCGCGCGCCACTCCCGCGCGCCGGCGGGGAGGGCGCCCCCGGCCGGCGGCCGGACCGGCTGTTCACGGGGGCGGGGGCGCGGGATAGGTTCCGGCGGGGCCCGTTTTCCGGTCCCGCTCCCGGGGAGGACGACCGATGACCGAGACCGTGACCAACTGGGCGGGCAACATCACCTACACCGCCAGGGAGGTGCGCCGCCCGCGCACCCCGGACGAACTGCGCGCGCTGGTCGCCGGGAGCCCCCGGGTGCGGGTCCTGGGCAGCGGGCACTCCTTCAACCGGATCGCCGACCCCGGCGAGGACGGCGTGCTGCTGTCACTCGACGCGCTGCCCCCGCGGATCGACGTGGACACGACGGCCCGGACGGTGCGGGTCGGCGGCGGGGTGCGGTACGCGGAGCTGGCCCGGCGGGTGCACGCGCACGGGCTGGCGCTGGCGAACATGGCGTCGCTGCCGCACATCTCGGTCGCCGGGTCGGTGGCGACCGGCACGCACGGCTCCGGGGTCGGCAACGGTCCGCTCTCCTCGGCCGTGCGCGAGGTGGAGCTGGTCACGGCGGACGGCTCGGCGGTGCGCGTCGGCCGGGAGGACCGGGCCCGGTTCGGCGGGGCGGTCACCGCGCTGGGCGCGCTCGGGGTGGTCACCGCGCTCACCCTGGACCTGGAGCCGGCCTACGAGGTCGAGCAGCGCGTCTTCACCGAGCTGCCGCTCGACGTGCTCGACGCGGAGACGTTCGGGGCGGTGACGGCGGCGGCGTACAGCGTGAGCCTGTTCACCGACTGGCGTTCCCCCGGCTTCCGCCAGGTGTGGCTCAAGCACCGCACCGACCGGCCGCTCCGGCCGTTCCCGTGGGCGGCGCCCGCCACCGCGAAGATGCACCCGGTGCCGGGCATGCCCGCCGTGAACTGCACCGAGCAGTTCGGCGTGCCCGGGCCGTGGCACGAGCGGCTGCCGCACTTCCGGGCGGAGTTCACCCCGAGCAGCGGGGCGGAGCTGCAGTCGGAGTACCTGCTGCCGCGGGACCGCGCCGTCGACGCGCTGCACGCGCTGGACGGGATCCGGGAGACGGTCGCCCCCGTCCTGCAGACCTGCGAGGTGCGCACCGTCGCCGCCGACGACCAGTGGCTCAGCCCCGCCTCCGGCCGGGACAGCGTGGCCGTCCACTTCACCTGGGTCGAGGACACCGGGGCGGTGCTGCCCGTGGTGCGCCGGGTGGAGGAGGCGCTGGCGCCGTTCGGGGCGCGGCCGCACTGGGGGAAGGTGTTCACCGTGCCGCCGGCCCGGCTGCGCGCCCGCTACCCCCGGCTGGACGACTTCCGGAGGCTGGCCCGCGCGCTGGACCCGTCGGGCGTGTTCGCCAACGCCTTCGTCCGGGACCTGCTGGACGGCTGAGCCGGCCGCTCCCGCCCCGGGGAGCACGGCCGGGGCGCCCGCACCGGATCCCCGCCGGCGCGGGCACCCGCCGCCGCTCAGTGGCCGGCGCAGCAGGGCGTGGGGTCCGGGGCCTCGAAGGGCACCAGGGCGCCGCCCGCGGCCGGGGTGGCGGCGAGGACGAGTTCGTCCCGCTGCCACTGCGGCCGCACGTGGTCCCGGGTCACCAGGCGGGTCCCGGGGTCGGGGCGGCCGGGTGCGCCGAGGACGGCCACCCGGTCGATCGCGGAGCCGGCGACCAGCTCCGCGACCGTCAGGGTGCCGGTGAGGGACGGGGCGCCCGGGTAGAGCACCGCGCGCCCCGCCGCGTCGGGCAGCCCCGGGCGGACGGCCTCGTACCCCGCCTCCGCGAGCCGGTCCCGTACGGCGTCCAGGAGCGGCCGCGAGGGCAGGGACAGCGAGACCACGACGCGCGGGCGGTCCCCGCGCACGAGGTGCGTGCACCCGAACGTGCCGTCCGGCAGGGCGAGTCCGGCGGCCAGCCCGTGGAGCAGGTGGTCCGCCGCGCGCAGGTCCCTCACCCCCGCGTCCACGGTGACGGCGTGCGGCGTCACGAGGGCAGCACCCACACGGGGTTGGAGTAGAACCACAGGTCGCGCCACGGGTCGGCGTCGCCGACGACGTCGAGGGCGGGGCCCGCCGGGTCCACCTCGGCGCCCATCGCGCCGACGGCGGACCGGTTGCCGTCGGTGCCGCGCAGCCGGACGTACTGCGGGCGGTCGACGCGGCCGAGGTCGAAGGTGAGGCGGACGGTTCCGGCGGACTGGCCGACGTCGTAGGACCGGACGACCTTCGCGGTGGGCGCGGTGAAGGTGTCCCGGTCGGCGGCCGGGCCGGTCACCTCGCCCCGGATGACGTCCACGCGGGCCAGCTCGGGCACGAAACCGGCCCAGTTGGGGCCGCCGGCGAGCGCCACGTCGGCGGTCAGCGTGACCCTGGTGCCCTTCTTGACGTGCAGCGCGCCGCCGAGCGTGGCCCAGCGTCCGCCGCCGGACACCCGGACGTCGAGGCCGCTGACGAGCTGGCCGTGGTCGACCCAGACGCGGCCGGCGCGGATGCCGTCCATGACGGCGGCGTAGGAGAAGCCGTCGGCCCCGACGTGGGTGCGGCTGTACTGGCCGGGCCAGTAGTCGCCCTGGGTGAGGTCGATCCCGCCGCCGTAGACGGGGTCGGGGTACCTGCCGTCGGTGGCGAAGTCGCCGCCGGGGCCGCGCACCGCGGTGTCGGCGTAGACCTGGTGGGAGTCGGAGTTGGCGGTGATCCACCAGGGGCGGCCCTCGGCGAGGAGGCTGTCCCACAGGCCGCCGACGGTGGCGGTCATCCAGTCGAAGCCGCCCCAGGTGCGGTAGCTCTCCAGGGGGTAGCCCGGGAAGGAGTTGGCGCCGGGGCTGTTGTCGTAGATGCCGCGGGCGCGGCCCATGCCGAGCGGCCGGGGCAGACCGGCGGCCTGGTGGCCGGGGGCGCCCTCGAAGCCGACGGCGATCTGCCGGCCGGTGCCGTTCGCGTCGCGCCAGGCGCGGATCTCGTGCGGGGAGTCGACCCCGCGCCGCGCCGGGTGGTTGGCGAGCATCAGGGCGTCCTGGACCCTGCGCCGTCCGACCTGCTCGGCGAGGAAGGTGAGGCCGGCGACGGCGAGCGCCTCGTTGGCAGGGGTGGAGTCGGAGGCGCCCTTGACGCTGCCGTCGTAGTCGGTCTCGAACTGCTTGAGGACGGCGACCTCGTTGCGGCCGGGGTGGACGAAGACGGTCCCGTGCTCGGCGGCCGGGATGTTCCACTCCAGGCCCTGGAAGACGAGGGTGTCCGGGTGGGCGGCGCGGGCCCGTCTGATGTCCGGGTTGACCTTCTCCACGCCGATCCTCGCGTGGGTGGCGCTGCCGTGGTCGGTGATGACCAGCCAGTCCATGCCGTGCCGGGCGCCCTGGCGGACCTGGTCGACGACGCGGTACTTGCCGTCGCTGCTGTACTGGGTGTGGATGTGGTGGTCGCCGGCGAGCCACAGGAAGCCCTTGCCGCGACGGCCGCCGCCCGCGGCGTGCGCGGGGGTGCCGGCGCCCGCGGCGTGCGCGGGGGTGTCGGCGCCCGCGGGCAGCACGCTGCCGGCCGCGAGTCCCGCGCCCAGCAGGCCCGCGCGGCGCAGCAGCGCGCGGCGGGACCTCTGCTCGGGGCCGAGTGCCTCGTCGGGCACGGAGGGGTCGAAGGCGGCGGGCAGGGGCCCCGCCGTCCCGTGCCCGTGATCGTGTCCGTGGGAGTGGTGGTGCGGCCCGTGTGCGTGCCCGTGACCCATGCGAAGTGCCTCCTGGATGCCGCGCTTCGGTGCGGCTGCCGTCCGCGGCGCGACCGCGCCGCGTGTGGAGGATCAACGCGGCGGATGAACGCCGAACCGCCCGCAGGTGAGCGGCGCGTGCCCCGCAGACGGCGGCTCGTCCGCACCCGCCGGGCGGGCCGCCGCCTTCCCGGTCCCCGGCTCCCCTCCCGAGGGCCCGCGCGCCCCGCGCCGGACTCCCACCGCACCCCGCCCCGTCACGGCCGGTGCCGGCCCGGACGGCGGGGCGGGGTGCGGGGACGTCACGCCGTCCGCGCCGGCCCGGCGCCTCGGCGTGGCGGAGGCGCGCCCGTGCGCGCACGGGCGCGGCCCGCGGGACCCGCACGCCCGTACGGCGCTGCTCGCGGGCGGCGGGACGACCGGCCGGACCGCGGCGGCGGCCGCCGGGCGGGCGGACCGGGCACGGCGCACGGGCCGCGGGTCCCGTCCGGCCCGGGCCCGGCCGGCGGGACCGGGGGCCTTCCCGGAGCGGCCGGCCCCGGTCCCGCCGGAGGGCACCCGGTGGGCGGCTCCGGGCCTGCCGGAACCCCGATTCCCTGAGACGATCGGGGCATGGCACCTCCGTCCCCTCCCGTGCCCCCGGCGTCCGGCGCCCGCCGGAGCGGGGAGGACACATGAGCAGCCCCCGGGTCGTGGTGGTCATGGGGGTCACGGGCACCGGCAAGACCACCGTCGGCGTCCTGCTCGCGGCCCGGTTCGAGGTCCCCTACGCCGAGGGCGACGACTTCCACCCGCGGAGCAGCATCGCCAAGATGTCGGCCGGCGACCCGCTCACCGACGAGGACCGCGGGCCCTGGCTGGACGCCATCGGCGCCTGGGCGCGCGAACGGGCGGGGCTCGGCGGAGTGATCAGCGGTTCGGCACTGAGGAGGGCCTACCGCGACCGGGTGCGGGCCGCGGCTCCCGGCATCGTGTTCGCGCACCTCACGGGCGACCGCGCGCTCATCGAGGAGCGGCTGGCCCGCCGTCAGGGGCACTTCATGCCCACGGCGCTGCTCGACTCCCAGCTCGCCGCGCTCCAGCCGCTGGAGCCGGACGAGGCGGGAGTCACGGTGGACGTGTCGGGTACTCCCGAGGAGATCACCGACCGCGTCGTGGACGCGCTGCGCGAGCTGGAGCGGTCCTCCGCCGCGCGGTAGGGCACGGCGGGCGCCGCTCCCGCGGCGGCCCCCGGGCTCCGGTTCCCGAAGACCCCGCCGGACGATCACCCCAGGGACACGGAATGCACAACGGCCGCAGGGAAGAGACGCGGACGGGCCGGTGGCTCCGCTGGCTGCCCGCCGCGGTGATCGGGAGCGCGTTCCTCATCGACCTGTTCGCCCTGAGGAACGTCAATGTGTTCCCCCTGCTCGCGGCCGCCCCCGGAACGGCCGCACCGGTGCTCTCCCTGCGCGGGACCGTCGCCACCGGGGTGGCGGCGAACCTCGCGGGGCTCGCCCTGGTGCACCTGGAGCGGGAGCCGACCAGCGCCGACCTCGTCCCGTTCGTCAGCCTGATCCTCCTCACCGCCGTCGCGGCGGTCTCCAACGTGCTGCTGACCCGCGACCGGCGGCAGCTGAGGACGAGCCGCGAGGTGGCGGCGGCGGTGCAGCGCGCGGTGCTCCCGGATCCGCCGCGCCGGGTGGGACGGCTGGCCGTGGCCTCCCGGTACGAGGTCGCCCACCGGGAGGCCGCCATCGGAGGGGACCTCTTCGCGGTGCACGACACGCCCCACGGCGTCCGGATCCTCCTGGCGGACGTGCGCGGCAAGGGGGTCGAGGCGATCCGCACGGTCAACGTCCTGCTCGGCGCCTTCCGCGAGGCCGGCGACCACCAGCCGGACCTGCCGGGCGTCGTCCGGCAGCTGGAGATCCGGATGCAGGCGATCATCGCGCAGGCGACCGGGGCGGAGGCCGAGTCGTTCGCCACGGCCGTCGTCGCGGAGCTGCCCCCGGACCGCTCCGAGCTGCGCGTCGCCAACCGGGGCCACTCCGCGCCGCTGCTGGTCCACGACGGCAAGGCGAGCCCGCTGGAGCCGGCCGTGCCGTCGCTTCCCCTGGGCCTGGACGTGCTCGGCGACGGTCACGACGTCCCGGTCGACCGGTTCGACCTGCCCGTTGGAGCCGTCCTGGTGCTGTTCACCGACGGCATCGACGAGGCCCGCGACGCGGACGGCGTCTTCTTCGACCCCGTGCCGTTGCTGTCCCGGCCCTTCCCGCCCGATCCGGACGTGGTGCTCGACACCCTCCTCGCCGCCGTCTTCCGGCACACCGGGGGAAGGCTCCAGGACGACGCCGCCCTCCTCGCCGTCACCCTGGAGGAGTAGGGCCTTTCGTCTGGACCGGGCCGGGCGCGCGGGAGGTCACCGTGTCGGCACGTTCCACCGCCGGTGGAGGTCCTCCCCCACCTCGTCGACGTGCCGGCCGCGCGTCTCGGGGACCCGGGTGGCGACGAACGCCACACCGAGCACACAGATCACGGCGAAGATCCAGAACGTCGGCCCCTCCCCGATGGCCGAGATCAGGGGCAGGAACAGCAGGCTCACCACGAAGTTCGAGAGCCAGTTCACGGTCGCGCCCGATCCGGAACCCTCGGCGCGCTGGGCCGGGGGGAAGATCTCGCCGAGCAGCACCCAGAAGACCGGGCCCAGGCCGATCCCGAACGCCACGATGTACAGCATCATGAAGACGAGCATGAGCAGCGGGCTCAGGTCCACGGCGAACGCGACGCCCAGCATCGCGATGGAGACCGCCATGCCGGTGAGGGAGCCGAGCAGCAGGGGCCGGCGGCCGACCCGGTCGACGAGGCCGAGGGAGACCACGGTGACGATGACGTTGACGACGCCGATGAAGACCGAATAGTAGATCGCGTTCGAGGCGGACAGGCCGGCCTGGCCCATGATCGTCGGTGCGTAGTAGAGGATCGTGTTGATGCCGGAGAACTGCTGCAGCGCGGCGAGGATCAGGGCGACCAGGAGCGCGGGACGGACCGCCGGGACCAGCAGCGCCCGCACGCCCCCCGGCCCGTTCCCGGACCCGCCCCCGCGCTGCCCGCCGTCGCGGCCGGTGTCGGTGCCGGTGTCGTCGTAGCGCGAGACGACGAGGTCCGCGCCGCCCGGTTCGGTGACCCGGTCGAGCGTCCGGCGGGCCCGGTCCGTCTTCCCGTGGTTGATCTGCCACACCGGGGACTCGGGCAGCCACAGGCACACCAGGACCAGGAGCGCGGAGGGGACGCCGCCGACCCAGAACATCGCGCGCCACTGCTCGGACTCGGCGAAGGCCCAGTTCACGAGGTAGGAGGTGAGCAGGCCGATGGTGATGAGCAGTTGGTTGAGGCTGAGGACGCGGCCCCGGATCTGGGCCGGCGCCATCTCGCCGAGGTAGGTCGGCACCGTGGCCGACACCCCGCCGACGGCGAGACCCATGACGATGCGGCCGAGCAGCAGCGTCCAGTAGCCGGTGGCCACGGCGGCGATGACGATCCCGAGGAGGAACAGCGCCCCGAGGCCGCCCATGAGCGGCCGTCGCCCGTAGCGGTCCGCGAGCCTCCCGCTGACCAGCGCGCCGGCGACCGCGCCGAGCAGCAGGACGCTGACCACCGAGCTCTGTTCGAAGGAGTTCAGGTCGAACTCGTCGCGGATGAACAGCAGCGCGCCGGAGATGATCCCGGTGTCGAAGCCGAACAGGAAGCTGCCGATGGTGATGGCCACCGCCCAGCGGCGGACGATCCGGGAGCCCTTCGGCGTGAGCCGGACGAACCGGCTCTCCCTCGTCGGGCGGGTGTCCAGCGGTTCGCTCATGCCGTCCGCTCCTCCCAGGTCCCCGGACCGGTGCTGCCGGCCGGGTAGTCGTCGAGGGGGACGCGGCCGGCGCGCCAGGCGTCCAGCACCGGTTCGACGATGCGCCAGGACTCGACCGACATGTCGTCGCGCACCGACAGGGGCTTCTCGTCCTCCAGGACGCCCCGCAGCACCTCGCCGTACTCGAGCAGCTCGCCCGGGCTGAAGCTGGTGTCGAGCGTCACCGGGGAGACGGTGGTCGGGTCGCCCGGCCCGTTGATGTTGAGGTCCAGCTGGAGGCGGTGGGGGCCGATGCCGAGGCGCAGCCGGTTGTTGGGGACGGTGCCGACGAGCCCGGTCGGGACGTGCCGGGGGGCCCTGAACCGGAAGGCGACCTCCTGCCGGGGCGAGCCGATCGCCTTGCCCGAGCGGACGCGGAACGGCACGCCGGCCCACTGCCAGGTGTCGACGGCGAACACGACCTCGGCCAGGGTCTCGGTCTCCCGGGCGGGGTCGATGCCCGGTTCGTCGGCGTACGACGGGAGCGGGCGGCCGTCGACCGTGCCGGCGGTGTAGCGGGCGCGCCGGCTGAACCGTTCGGGGCGGTCGTCCCAGACGTGGGTGGCGCGCAGGACGTGTGCCTTGGCGTCCCGCACGTCGAGCGCGTCCAGCGTGCTCGGCGCGGGCATCGCCACCAGTGCCAGCACCTGGAGCAGGTGGCTCTGGATCATGTCGCGCAGGGCGCCCGTGGTGTCGTAGAAGCCGGCCCGGCCCTCGAGGCCGAGCGTCTCGTCGAACACGATGTCGACCGCTTCGACGTGTTCCGAGGTGAGCAGCGGTTCGACCACCCGGTTGGCGAACCGGACGCCCAGGATGTTCAGCACCGTCGACATGCCGAGGAAGTGGTCGACGCGGTGCACGTGGTCCTCGGGCACGAGGCCGTGCAGCAGGTCGTTCAGCGCGGCGGCGCCGGCCGCGTCGGTGCCGAAGGGCTTCTCCAGCACCAGGCGCGTCCCGTCCGGCACGCCGACCCGGGCCAGCGCCCGGCAGGCCTCGACGGTGACCGCCGGCGGCAGCGCGAAGTACAGCGTGAGGCGGCCGCGGCGGGACGCCAGCAGGCGGCGCAGGCCGTCCTCGTCGGTGGCGTCCGCGGCCAGGTAGCGCGCGTCGCGGACGACGGCGTCGACGGCCGGCCCGCTCGCCCCGCCCGCGGCGAACGCCCGCGCGACGAGCGTCCGCCACTCCTCGTCGCTCCCCTCGCCCCGGTCGCTGCCGACGAGGAGGAGGCCGGTCAGCGACGTGGCGGCGACGAGGTCGCCCAGTCCCGGCAGGAGCAGCCGTGCCGTCAGGTCGCCGCGTGCGCCGAGGACGACCAGCGTCTGGGTCCGCCCGTCGTCCGGGCCGGTCGCGGGGGCGTCGGCGGCGCTCATCCGGCGAACTCCCGCACGGGCCGGCCCCCGACCCCCGGGGTGCAGGCGAACAGCGCGCCCGCCTCGGGCTCGGTGCCGGGCTCGAGGTGCTCGCGCGAGGTGGTGATGAACAGCCGGCCGAGCCCGGGCCCGCCGAAGGTGCACGCCGTCACCTTGGTGACCGGCAGCTCCACGACCTCGTCGAGGGTGCCGTCCGGCGCGTACCGGCGCACCGAGCCGCCGCCGTACAGGGCGACCCACACGCCGCCCTCCGCGTCGACCGTCAGCCCGTCCGGGCCGCCGGCGCCGTCCGGCACGACGGCGAACGGGCGCCGTCCGCTCAGCCCTCCCCCGCGGTCGTAGTCGAAGACGTCGACGCGGCCCGTCGCGGTGTCGGCGTAGTACGCGCGGTCCCCGTCGGGGCTCCACTCGAGGCCGTTGGAGACCGTCACGGCGTCGAGGACGGTCGTCGTCGAGCCGTCCGGGTCCAGGCGGTGCAGGGAGCCGGCCCCCTCCCGGCCGTCGTAGGCCATGGAACCGCAGTAGAACCGCCCGTCGGGGTCGCAGCCCCCCTCGTTCATGCGTACGCGCTCGTCGCTCCACAGGGAATCCAAGAGGGTCACCGTTCCGTTCGGGTCCTCGAGGGCGAAGCCGCGTTCGACACCGAGCACGGCGCCCCCTCCTCGTCGGGGCCGGACCGCGGCGACGACGGTGTCGACGTGCCGCCGTGCCACGGTGTGGTCCGGGGCGAGCGACAGCACGTCGCCCGCCAGCATGTCCAGCCACCGCAGGCCGCCCCACGCGTCGGACCAGACCGGTCCCTCGGCGTGGTACGCGAGCGGCTCGGTGACCTGTTCCGCCCTCACCGTCCCCGCCTCCCTTCCGGTGCCTCCGGGACTTGCGGGGCTCCCGGGGCTTTCGGTGTTTCCGGTCGTTCCGGCGCGGGTGCGGTCCGCCGGAGCCGTCCGGCACCGGGTGGGCGCGGCGAGCGGGTGGCAGGATGAGGAAGATGAGCGCGCCGCGGTTCCGCAGGGTCCGTGCGGTGCCGCGCCGGGCGGCCGCCGGTCTCCGGGCCGCCGCCCGCCGGGTGGCGGCGGACGGCTGGCCGCTGCTGCAGGCGACCGCCAGTGCCACGGCGGCCTGGGGAGTGGCCCGCTACCTGCTCGACCACCCCGCCCCGTACTTCGCCCCCATCTCGGCGATGATCGCGCTGACCGCGAACCTCGGCGAACGCGGCCTGCACGCGGTCCGGCTGCTGCTGGGCGTGGTCCTGGGGCTCGTGGTCGGCGAGCTGGTGCTGTTCACCGTGGGGACCGGTCCGGGCTCGATGGCCCTCGGCGTCTTCGTCGCCCTCGTGGTCGCACGCGCCGCGAAGGGCTCGCAGGTCGTCGTCGTCCAGGCCGCCGTGAGCACCATTCTCGTGGTGGCGCTGGGAGACCAGTCGAACGGCGTCCAGCGCCTGGTGGACGTGCTGGTCGGCGCGGGCATCTCCCTGGTCTTCACCCAGCTCCTCTTCCCGCCGGAGCCCCTGGCCCTGCTGCGCCGCGCCGAGAAGGCGGCGCTCACCGCGATCGCCGGCGGCCTCGCCACCACCGCCGACGCCATCGCCCGCGACGACGACGCACTCGCCGAGCGCGCGGTCGACGAGCTCCGTGACGTCCAGGACCACGTGGCGGAGCTGCGCCGGGCCGGACGGGCCAGTACGGGCGTCGCCCGCAGGACGCTGGTGTGGCGGGGGACCGTCGTCGTGCGGGAGAGGGAGAACGCGGAGCACCTCGGCCTGCTGGGCGCCAACTGCTTCGCGCTCGCGCGTCTCGTCGCGTCGGCCGGCCCCGGCACCCGCGCCCGGTTCCGGCAGCCGGTGCGCGACCTGGCGGACGTCGTCGCCGCGCTGTCCCGCGGGCTCGGCGACCGCGAGGTGCGCCAGCGGGCCGCGGACCGCGCGCTGGAGCTCGCGACGCGGTTCGCCGCGGACGCCGGGCCGGCCGACTCGGACCGGTCCTACCTGGCCCACGGCCTGCGCATGGTCGCGACCGACCTCATCACGTTCGCCGGCGTCGACCTCGCCGACGCGATCGAGGCGGTCCGCGCGGGAGCGCTGGAGCAGCGCGTGCCGCCCGCCGCGTCGCCCGGCCGGTTCCTCGGCTGGCCCCGGTGGCTGCGGGACAGGGACCGCTAGCGGTCCGCCCGGAGCGGGCCGTCGGGCGGGGAGCCGCCGAACCGGAAGGCAGGGCTGCCCCCTGTCGTTCCTGATGGACATGGTGATCCCTGGACGAAGGGGAGGGACGGGCAGGCGGCGCGACCGCCTCCCTTCCGATGGTCCCCAACGCCCCGGCCCCGCGCATCTCCACCGACCGCCACCGGGACCGGCCCGGGGCCACGGCGGCCGGCCGGGTCCGCCCTCCGGTCCGGCGCGCCCCGGTGGACCGCCGGTGCGCCTGCCGGCCCTACGCCACCAGCGGCGTGAAGGGCATCAGCCGGTCCCCTTCGGGCTGGACGACGCCGTAGCTGCTCTCCGGGACCTCGTTCCAGACGCCGGGCAGGTCCCCCAGGGGCTCGGAGACGACGAGGCGGGTCTCGTCGGAGGCCTCGCGCAGGAACCCCAGGTCCGGGTGGAGGGAGCGCAGCGTCTCCACCCGCGTGCTGTAGAACAGCGAGCGCGACTTCCTCTCGCTCGAATAGCGGAACGTCCACAGCCGCCGCCCGTCGGCCACCGCGACCGTCATCTGCAGCGGGAACTCCACGCCGTGCTCGCGGCCGGTCCGCTCCACCAGTCCCGCCATCCGCGCCACCGCCCCCGGCGGGTCCTCCTCCAGGCCGAGGGTGAGGGCCAGGTAGAACATCATCTCGGAGTCCGTGGACCCCTCCATGTCGGGGAAGAGGTCCGGGGCGACGGCCAGGGCGAGGTCGCGCCGCAGGAGGGGGAAGCCGGCGATCGCGCCGTTGTGCATCCACATCCAGCGGCCGTGGCGGAAGGGATGGCAGTTGGTCTGCTGCACCGCCGAACCGGTCGACGCCCGGATGTGGGCGAAGAACAGCGGCGAGTGGACGTGGGAGGAGATCTCCCGCAGGTTGCGGTTGCTCCAGGCCGGCCCGATCTCCCGGTAGATCGCCGGGCTCTCCAGGTGCGGCCCGTACCAGCCGATCCCGAACCCGTCGCCGTTGGTGGTCTCGACGCCCATCTTGGCGTGCAGGCTCTGGTCGATCAGCGAGTGGGTCGGCCGGTAGAGGAGGTTGTCGAGCAGGGTGCTGGTGCCCGAGTAGGCGAGCCAACGGCACATGTCCACCGCCTTCCCGGTCCCGCCGCCGCGGTCGCGGCCGGCGCGGACCCTCTCCGGTCAGTCCCCCTCGCGGGCCGCGCCCGGCGCCGTGCGCCGCCCCAGCGCGAGCCGGGTCACGCGCGGCCAGTCCGGGGCCGCGCCGCCCCACCGGGTCCCCACGCGGTCGCGCGGGACGCGGACCCGCAGCGCCCCGGGCACGATCCGGCACACCACCGGCGCCGGCAGCAGCACGTGCTCCCCGTCCACACCGGCCGGGACGGTCGGCGCGTCCGCCTCCACGACCACCTCCCCGGCGGTGAGCCGCAGCAGACCGGCCGCGGGGGGGGGGGGGGGGGGGGGGGGGGGGGGGGGGGGGGGGGGGGGGGGGGGGGGTGGGGGGGGAGAGGGGGGGGAGTGCGGCAAAGCCCTCTGATCCCGTGT
>NZ_JBVITR010000001.1:0-37553 GCF_055574875.1 Streptomyces sp. NPDC034670 | reverse complement strand
CTCCCCGTCAACACCGTCCGGGAAGTTCGGCGCGTTTTCCTCCACGCCCACCTCCCTTGCGGTGAGTCGCGGCAGACCGTCCGCGCGCGGGCCGCGCGCCAGCCCGGCGGCCCGCGCCGCGCCCTCGATCCGCACCCCCAGCACCCCGAGCCGTCCGGAGTCCAGCCGCTCCCGGCGTCCCGGGTGGGCCGCGTCGACCGCCCGCAGGTAGGGGTTGTTGCTGACGAGCAGCGCCTGCAGTCCGTCGGCGCGCGTTCCGCCGGCCCGCACCCGCAGCCGGGGCGCCCGCGGGCCGGACAGCAGCCCCGGCAGCATCCGGAGCGCGGTCTGCCGCTTCTCCTCCCGGTACGTGGATTCGCCCACGACCGCCGCGTACGTGCCGAAGGAGGCGTTGTTGACGAACACCCGGTCGGCGGCGTACCCGAGGTCGACGCGGAGTTCGACGCCGTCCGTCAGGGCGTCGAGGGCCTTCGCCGGATCGTCCCGGTCGAGGCCGAGGTCGAGCGCGAAGTGGTTGCGGGTGCCGGCCGGGATCACCAGGAACGGCACGTCGTGCCGGGAGGCCACCTCGGCCACCAGGGCCTGGGTGCCGTCCCCGCCGGCCACCGCCAGCAGATCGGCCCCCTCGCGCACGGCGTCCTCGGCCAGACCGGCCACGTCCTGGTGCCCGGTGCCGAGCACGGTCACGCGGGCGCCCGCCGACCGCGCCCGGTCCACGAGCCGGAAGCGTGCCACCTTGCCGCCGCCCGAGCGCGGGTTCATCAGCGCCCAGGGGCGGCGCGGCGGCGGGGCGGGGCCGGGCCCGGGGCCCGCGCGCTCCGGGGCCACCGCCCCCCGCGCCGCGCTCACGGCCAGCAGCCACAGCCCCAGGGACAGCGCGGCCGGAGCCAGCATCCCGCCCGCGGCGTACAGCGCCAGGACGGCCAGGGGAGCCGCCCCGCACAGCACCGCTCCGAGCGTCCGCACCGTCCCGGCGTGGGCGAGCGTCCACCACAGTCCGACGGCCGCGAGGGCCAGTCCGGCGAGGCCGGGCAGCACCCAGAGCACGCCGCGCGGACCGGCGGCCACCAGCGGGACCAGGGCGGCCGCCGCCAGGGCGAGGAGGGCCAGTCGCGCCCACGCCGCGCTCCCGCGGCCGGCCGCCGCCCCGGAGCGGCGCGGCGGCCGGTCCTCCCGCGCCATGGCCCGGGTCTCAGGAACCGGTGCCGGTGCCGGTGCCGGAACGCGGCGCGCACAGCGCCCAGATGATGAACCCGGAGAAGGCGATCATCACCACGGACCAGACCGGGTAGTACGGCAGGGAGAGGAAGTTGGCGATGACGAGGAGTCCGGCGATCACCACGCCGGCGACGCGGGCCCACATCGCTCCCCGGACCAGGCTCAGACCGACGAGCACCGCGAGCGCACCGAGCGCCAGGTGGGTCCAGCCCCAGGCGGTGAGGTCGAACTTGAAGACGTAGTCCTGCGTCGTGACGAAGACGTCGTCCTCGGCGATGCCCATGACGCCGCGGAGGATGTCGAGCACCCCCGTGATCATGAGCGTGACGGCGGCGAAGACCGTCAGGCCCTCGGCCCACTGCCGCTTGGCCGACGGGGCGTGCGCGCCGCGTGCGCCGTGTGTCGGGTGTGTCGCTGTCATCCCGGTGCCTCGATTCGGTGTCGTGGGTCAGCGCCCGGCGGAGGAGGCGAGGGGCCCCGGGCTCCCCGTGGCGCCGTGACCGCTCAGGACCAGTTCCTTCGCCCTGCGGAACTCGTCGTCCGTGATGTCGCCGTGGGCCCGTATCTCGGACAGCCGGGCCAGTTCGTCGACGCTGCTGGGCCGCCCGCCGGCGCCCTTGGCGGTCTCCCGGATGTAGCTGTCGACCGCCTCCTGCTGCGCGCGCGCCTGCGCGACCTCGCGGCGGCCCATGTTCTTGCCGCGGGCGATCACGTAGACGAAGACGCCGAGGAAGGGCAGGACGATCGTGAACACCAGCCAGCCGGCCTTGGCCCAGCCGCTCAGGTCGTCGTCGCGGAAGATGTCGAGGACGATCCGGAAGAGCAGGATGAACCACGTGATCCACAGGAAGAACAGCAGCATGGTCCAGAAGGCGCTCAGCAGCGGATAGTCGTACGCGAGGTACGTCGTCCCACTCATGTCTCTCCTCCGTCCCGGGCCCTCCGTTCCGGGCCCGTGTCCCGGCGTGCCTGTCGGGGGTGCCGTCCCCACCGTGCGCCCGGTCCGGGCCCGTCGCCTCACCCGGGGCGGGTGAGACGGCGTACGCGACCGGCGTCTCAGCCGGTCCCCGCTCAGCCGGTCCCCGCGGGCCGGCGGGCCGCGCCCCCGATGCCCGCCCCGCGCAGCGCGGCCCGCCAGGCCAGGGCGACGGCCGCCTCCATGAGCCCGAGCAGGACGAGCCAGAGGCCGAGCAGCCGGGTCAGTGCCCGCGCCGACTCGGCGGGCAGGGCCAGCACGACGATCCCCGCGACCACGGCGAGCACCGCGGCGCCGAGGACGACCCCGCGGTGGGGCAGGTCCCGCGCGGCGAGAGCCGTGAAGAGGGTGAGCATCCCGGACGCCAGCCAGACCACCCCGACGATCAGGGAGAGGGCGGTGACGGTCTGCAGCGGGTTGCGCAGGCAGAGCACCCCGGCCAGGACGCACAGCACCGCCAGCAGGAGTCCGGGCAGCCGCTCGCCCTGGTCCTCCCTCCCGAAGGCGCCGACGAACCGGAACGCCCCGGTCACCAGCAGGTACAGGCCGATGAACACCGCGAGGACGTGCAGGGTGGCCTCCGGCCACACCAGGACGACGACGCCCGGTGCGAAGGTGGCGACGGCGGCGCCGAGGATCCACTTCCACGAGCGTCCGAGGGCCGCCAGGGGCTCGGCGGGGCCTCCGGGCGGTCCGGGGGCGGTACCGTCGGGCGGGTGCCCCGGTCCGGCGGCGGCCGCCGGACCACGCGTCACGGCCATGGCTCCTCCTCGCGCGCTGCGTACGGAACCGCACGGTGGCGTGCGGCACCCCGCCGGATCAGCGTCCCGCCCGGCCCGCGGCGACGGGATCACCCGCCGTGGGTGATCCCGTCGCGGCGCGGGCGCGGTGGGATGGGCCGCGAGGAAGTCGTCGTGCGGGGCACGGGCGGGAGGCAGCGATGGCCGCACCGAGTCCGTTCAGCACCTCCCCGTCCCCGGCCGAGCGGGCCAACCGCGGCAGGAACGCGCGGGGCCGCGCCCCGCGGTCGTCCCACGGCGGGTTCGAGGCGGCCCCGGGGCGGCCCGACCCCGTCGACGTGCTCGAGCGGCAGTCGGCGACCCGGCTGCCCGAGCTGGTGCCGGTCCGCTACGGCCGGATGCTGGAGTCGCCCTTCCGTTTCTACCGGGGAGCGGCGGCGATCATGGCGGCGGACCTCGGGCCGCTCCCGGACACCGGTCTGACCGTGCAGCTGTGCGGGGACGCCCACCTGCTCAACTTCCGGCTGCTGGCCTCTCCGGAACGTCATCTCGTCTTCGACATCAACGACTTCGACGAGACCCTCGCCGGTCCCTTCGAGTGGGACGTCAAGCGGCTGGCGGCCAGCTTCGCCATCGCCGCCCGGGCGAACGGCTTCCCGGTCGAGGCGCAGAACGAGGCGGTGCGCACGTGCGTGACGGCGTACCGCCGGCGCATGCGGGAGTTCGCCGGGATGCGCACCCTGGACGTCTGGTACGCGCAGGACGACGCCGACCGGCTGCGGGAGCTCATGGCCTCCTCGATGGACCGCGAGGCCCGGCGCCGTACCGCCGGGGCGGCGGCCCGTGCCCGGACCCGCACGCACCTGCAGGCCTTCGCGAAGCTCACCCGCGCCACGGCCGGCGGGCGGCGCATCGCCCCGGACCCGCCGCTGGTCACCCCGCTCGGTGACCTGCTGGACGACCCCTCGGCCGAGGAGGAGGCCCTGCGCGGGGTCCTGGACGGCTACGCGCGCTCCCTGTCGTCGGAGCGCCGCCACCTGCTGCGGCAGTACCACCTGGCCGACGTGGCCCGGAAGGTGGTGGGCGTCGGCAGTGTCGGCACGCGCTGCTGGATCGTGCTGCTGCTCGGCCGGGACGACGACGATCCCCTGCTGCTGCAGGCCAAGGAGGCGCAGGAGTCGGTGCTCGCCCCCCACACGGGCGGGCAGCCCTACGACAACCAGGGCCGCCGTGTGGTGGCGGGGCAGCGGCTGATCCAGACGACCAGCGACATCCTGCTGGGCTGGACGCACGCCGTGGGCCTCGACGGGCGCCCCCGCGACTTCTACGTGCGGCAGCTGCGCGACTGGAAGGGCATCGCCCGCCCGGAGACCATGGACCCGGGCCTGCTCCGGCTGTTCGCGCGGCTGTGCGGGGCGAGTCTGGCACGGGCCCACGCCCGTTCCGGCGACCCCGTCGCCATCGCCGCCTACCTGGGCCGCGGCGACCGCTTCGACCGGGCGCTCACCGGGTTCGCCCAGGACTACGCGGACCGCAACGAGCGGGACTTCGAGGCGTTGGGCGCCGCCGTCCGGTCCGGCCGGCTGCGGGCCGGGGAGCCGTGACCCGCCGTCCCTCGCGCGCGGGTCGTTCCGGCGGCCCGTGGGTCATTCCGGCAGCTGGCGCATCTCCAGGACCCGCAGGCCCAGGGACTGGCAGCGGGCCAGCAGCCCGTACAGGTGCGCCTCGTCGACGACATGCCCGAACAGCAGGGTCTGACCGGACACCACCACGTGGTCGAGTTCCGGGAAAACCCTGATCAGCGGTTCCGAGAGGTGCCCGTCGACGCGGATCTCGTAGCGCATGAGCTGCTCCCCGGGGGGCCTGGGACCGGCGGGCCACGCCCGTACCCTGCGATCGTCCGCCGCCCCGCGGCGGTCCGGCTCACCCCGTACAGGTGAGAGGCCGCCCCGCGGGCGTGCCGGTGCCCCCGTCCCGGCCCGGCGCCTCGGCCGGAGCTCGGACGGGCTCAGTGCTTCAGCCAGAACTTGAACGAGACGATCACCAGGCCGAGCAGCAGGTTCACCGAGGCGGACGCGGCCATCAGGCGCCAGGAGGCGCCCGCCCGGCGGGCCGCGGCCACCGACCAGCCCACCTGCCCGGCCACGGCGACGGACAGCGCGAGCCACAGGGCGCCCTGCAGGCCGAGGCCCAGCACGGGGCTCGCGGCCACGGCGGCCGCCGGGGGGACGGCCGCCTTGACGATCGGCCATTCGTCGCGGCACACGTGCAGCACCACGCGCCGGTCCGGGCTCCGCTGCGCCAGCCGTGCCCCGAACAGCTGCGCGTGCACGTGGGCGATCCAGAACACCAGACCGGTGAGCAACAGCAGCAGCACCAGTTCCACCCGTGGGAACGAGCCGAGCGTGCCGGCCCCGACGATCACCGAGGCGGCGAGCATCGATCCGTAGACACCGCCCGTGAAGTCGGCGTGGGCGCGGCGCTCGGCGGTCCGTGCGGCGCGGCCGGCCGCCGCGCGCCCGGTGCGGTCCATCACGGCCTCCTCCGGTTCAGCGGACCGGACGGGACGGGTCCGCGGGCGTGCCGGACCCGGGCCCGGACCGCCGGGGGCGCTCCGGCTGCCGGCCCGGCAGGTGCGGGGTGACCAGGAAACTCGCGAGGGTGATCCCGCCGGTGGCGAGGATCGCCGCCTTCAGGCCGTCGAGCTGCGCCGACGCGTAGGAGTCCGTCACGGCGTCCACCTCGGCCGGCGGCAGTCCGGCGCGGACGGCCGCCGAGCGCACCTGGTCGGTGGGCACGAAGGTGACCCCGGCCTCCAGGGCGACCCCGACCTGCTGCCGGGCCTCCTGCGACAGCCGGGCGTCGTCCTCCACGTGCGTGGTGAAGGCGTGGGCCAGGGAGCCGATGAGCAGGGAGCCGATGAGCGCGGTCCCCAGGGCGGAGCCCAGGTTCTGCGCGGTGTACTGGAGCCCGCCGACCTCGCTGCGCTCCTCCTCGCCCGCGCTGGACTGGACGACGTTGCCGAGCTGCGAGGCGAACAGGCCCATGCCCACGCCGAGCAGGGCCATCGCCCCGGCGAACTGCGCGTCGTCGACGACCGGGTCGACGGTGGCCAGCAGCCACACGACGGCCGCGGCCACGGTGACCAGGGCCAGCCGGACGATCCGGCGCGGTCCGGCCAGGCGCCCGAGCCGGGCCGCGCCCAGGGAGGTCACCAGCATGGTGACGGACACCGGGAGCAGTCTGAGCCCCGTCCGGAAGGCGTCGAACCCCTGCACCACCTGCAGGTACAGGGGGATGGTGAAGAACAGGCCCAGCAGGATGAGGTTCTGGCTCACCAGCGACATCAGGCCGGAGCGCAGCGCGGGCCGGCCCAGCAGGGACAGGTGCACCAGCGGGTCGTCGCCGCGCTCGTCCCGGCGCCGCTCCCACCAGCGGAAGACCTCGAGGACGGCCACCCCGGCGCCGACCACGAACAGCGTCGGCGCGAAACCGAGGACGGTGAAGGGCGGGTTGCGCGGCCGCACCCACCCCCACGTGCCGCTCTGCAGGACACCGAGCACCCCGAGCGCCAGGCCCGCCGCCGAGAGGGCGGCGCCGACGCCGTCCAGCCGGGGACGCCGTCCGGTCCTCGGCGCCTCCGCGATCGCGTGCCGGAGCAGCAGGACGGCCAGCACGACCACGACCTCCCCGGCGAAGACCAGCCGCCAGGTGAGGTACGTCGTCACCCAGCCGCCCAGCAGCGGGCCGACGGCGATGCCGGCCCCGGCCAGCCCGCCGACGACGCCGTACGCGACGGCCCGGTCCCGGCCCCGGTAGGACTCGGCGACGAGCGCCGCCATGGCGGGCAGCACCATCGCGGCGCCGAGTCCCTCGATGACCGACCAGCCCAGCACCAGCACCCACAGGGTGGGCGCGAGGGCGGTCAGGGCCGAACCCACGGCGTAGACGACGAGACCGCCGAGGAAGAGGCGGCGCCGCCCGAGGATGTCCCCCAGCCGCCCTCCGATGATCATGAATGCCGCCATGACCAGCGCGTACAGCGTGATGACGGCCTGGATGGCGGTGACCTCGGTGTCGAAGTCGTCGACCAGCCGGCTGATGGAGACGTTCATGACGGACGTGTCGAGGACCATCAGGAACTGGGCGGTCCCCAGGACGATCAGCGCCCGCCAGTGCGTCACGGTGTCCACCTCGCAGGGTCGGACCGGGACCCCGGTGGGTCCGGCCGGGCGGCGGCCGGAGCCGACCGGCCGCCGTCCCCAGCACACCGGGGGAGTCCGGTGCGCGCCTCACCCACCACGGGCGAGTCGCCGGCGGGCCCGCCGTCCCGCCGTCACAGGAGGCCCAGCTCGCGGGCGCGGCGCACCGCCTCGTTGCGCCGGCCGACCGACAGTTTCCGGTAGAGGCTCTTCAGGTGCGTCTTGACCGTGTTCACCGACACGTACAGGTCGGCGGCGATCTCCTCGGTGGACATCGCCAGGGCCAGGCGCCGCAGGACGTCGTGCTCGCGCCCGCTCAGCTCCTCCACGACGGGCGGCGGCCGGTGCGCGGGCCGCGCCGGCCCACCGCCGGGCACGAGCCACCCGTTCGTCAGGCCGCGCAGCGACGCCGTGTCCAGGAGGGGCCGGATCCACGGCTCGGCCTCACGGAAGGGCCGCCGCAGCCGTTCCCGGCGTGCCTCCAGCAGCGCCCGCGCCACCAGCCGGTGCGAGGCCGCGGTGTCCCCGTGCCGGTCCGCGGCCTGTGCGCGGACCAGCGCGGCCCGGACGGTCACCGCCGGACCGCAGCGCCCTTCCGGGCGCGCGCGGTCGAGCAGGCGCACCGCCTCGGCGGGCCGGCCGGCGGCGAGCTGGACGCGCGCGGCTCCCACCGCGCACGCGGCCCGGTCGCCGGGCAGCCGCCGCAGCAGCGCGGCGGCCGTCTCCGTCCGGCCCTCGGACAGGTGCGCGGCGGCCGCGACGAGCGTGGCCTGCTCCCGGGCCCAGGGCGAGGCGACGTCGGCCGGCACCTCCGGTTCCACGGCCGCGAGCGCGGCCCGCGGATCGCCGCGCGCCAGGTGCAGGCGCGCGGCGACGAGGGCGCGTCCCGCATCGAGCACCGGGTCCCGCAGCGCGGGGTGCGCCTCGGCCGACGCGTCGAGCAGGGCCCGCGCCTGCTCCAGCTCGTCGCGCTCCACGGCGACGGCGGCCAGGACCAGCCGTTCCACTCCGGAACCGGACGGCCGGGGCAGACCGAACCGCTCCGTCTCGGCGAGGGCCGCCCGCGCCGTGCGCTCCGCCCTGCCGAGCCAGCCGTCCAGGCAGTCGATCAGGGCGAGGCGTGCGAGGGAGTCCTCGCGCGGGAGGGCCGTCGCCGCTCCCGCCTCGACGCCGGCCACGGCGGACAGGGCCTCCCGGGCCTCCTCGAAGCGCCCGGCCCACAGTCGCGCCGATCCCAGGTGGTCCAGCAGGAGGGCGGTGAGTTCGGGGTGCCGGTCCAGCAGCCGGTCGGGCACGGCCTCCCGCAGTTCCCCGGCGGCCCGCACCGCGTCCTCCGCCCGGCCCGGCGAGCCGGCCAGCCGGGCGGCCAGGGCCTCCAGCAGGGCGCGGCTCAGCCCGGCCGCCGCCCGGTCCGCCGTGGCCTGCGCGGTGACCTGCGCGGTGGCGTCGTAGTCCGTCAGGCGTCGTTCCGCGCGGTGCAGGTGGACGCGGCCCCCGCCGTCCCCGCTCCGGGACAGTTCGCGGGCCGCCCGCACCAGGTGCGCGGCGGGGCTCGTGGTGTCCTGTCCCATGCGGGAGAACAGTTCGCTCACCGCGCCGGAGCGCGGACCGGCGAAGAACTGGCCGATGGCGAGGTCGTCCACCAGGGCACCGGTGGTGAACTCCCAGTCACCGGCGGCGGCGCCGTGCCCGAGCGCCTCGGCGAGGGACCCGGACCGCCGCAGCCACTCGGCGGCCCGCCGGTGCAGCTCGGGTTCCAGGCCGGGCCGCCGCATCCGCAGGTGGGCCCGGAGGATCTCCCGGAACAAGGGGTGGAGGCGGTACTGGTCGTGCCCGAGGTACTCGACGAACGCGTTCCCGCGACTGAGCCGGGCCAGGACGGCGCCGGCGTCGGACCGGCGCGTGAGCACGTCGGCGAGCTCGGGGCGGAACCGGTCGAGCAGGCTGACCCGCAGCAACAGGTCCTGCGTCTCGTCGTCCTGCCGTCTGAGCACCTCCGCCAGCAGGTAGTCGGCGATCGTGCTGTGATCGGCCTCGAACTCCTTGAGGTACCGCTCCGGATCCGGGCTCTGCCGGGCCGCCAGGGCGCACAGCCGCAGCCCGGCGGCCCACCCCCGGGTGCGCTCCACGAGCGCGCGCACGGCGGCCGGGGGCAGCCGCAGCCCGTGCAGCTCCAGCAGTCCGGCCGCCTCCCCGGGCGTGAAGGCCAGTTCCGCGCCCCTGATCTCCGTCAGGTCGCCGGCGGCACGGTGACGGTGCAGGGGCAGCAGCGGCTCGGTCCGGGTGACGAGGACCAGCCGCAGCCCCCGCCCGGCGTGGTGCAGCACGAACTCCAGCTGCTCCGCGACCTCCGGCGCGGTGACCCGGTCGTACTCGTCGAGCACCACGACCACGGGCCGCTCGCGGGCGCCCAGCCCGGCGGCGAGCCGGGCCAGCAGGGCCGGGGTCACCCGGTTCGCGTCCGCCGGGGAGCCGATGTCCTCGGGCAGGGTGACGCCGGCGGCGCTCAGGGCCCGCAGCAGGTACGCCCAGAACATCCCGGGCCCCTGCCCGGCCGCGTCGGTGGTGAGCCAGGCGACGGCCGGCCCGCCGCGGGTCTCCGCCCAGTCCGCCACCAGCAGGGTCTTCCCCGCGCCCGCGGCGCCGTTGACCATGGTCAGCGGCGTCCGGAGGGCCTCGTCGAGGTGCCCGGTCAGCCGCTCCCGCCGCAGGAACGTCACCGGTCTCGCGGGCACGGCGAACCGGGTGTGCAGGAACGGGTCCCCCTGCGGGTCGGCCACGGGGCCCGCCGACGACGGCCCGTCCCCTTCGAGGTCCGTCATGACACTCACCGTCCCTGTTCTTCCGGGTCCTTCCGGGTTCTCCCGGCCACGGCTGTGCCCCCTCCCAGCATCCCAGCCCCGTGGCGCGGGCGCGCTGCGGGAGCGGGCCCGGCCGTCGCGGGAGGGCGTCGGCTAGCGTCGTCCGTATGAGCAGCGGCACCCCCTCCGGCCTCGCCGACGCCCTCGCGGGCGGCACGGTCGTCCTCGACGGCGGCCTGTCCAACCAGCTCGCCTCGGCCGGGCACGACCTCGGCGACGCGCTGTGGTCGGCACGGCTGCTCGCCGAGGACCCCGGGGCGGTGACCGCGGCGCACCTCGCCTACTTCGAGGCGGGCGCGGACGTGGCGATCACCGCGAGCTACCAGGCCACCTTCGAGGGCTTCGCCCGGCGCGGCATCGGCCGCGAGCGGGCGGCCGGGCTGCTCGCCCTGAGCGTGGAGTGCGCCCGCGAGGCGGCCCGGCGGACGCGTGCGCCGCGCCGTCCGCGGTGGGTGGCGGCCTCCGTCGGCCCCTACGGGGCGATGCTCGCCGACGGCTCCGAGTACCGGGGCCGCTACGGGCTCACCGTCGCCGAACTGGAGCGCTTCCACCGCCCCCGCATGGAGGTCCTGGCCGCCGCCCGCCCCGACGCGCTCGCCCTGGAGACGGTCCCCGACACCGACGAGGCCGAGGCCCTGCTGCGGGCGCTGCGCGGCCTCGGCGTCCCGGCCTGGCTGTCCTACTCGGCGGCCGGCGGCCGCACCCGCGCCGGACAGCCGCTGGAGGAGGCCTTCGCGCTCGCCGCCGACGCGGACGAGGTGATCGCCGTCGGTGTGAACTGCTGCGCCCCCGAGGACGCCGACCGGGCCGTCGCCCTCGCCGCCCGCGTCACCGGCAAACCGGTCGTGGTCTACCCCAACAGCGGCGAGACCTGGGACGCCGGGGCGCGGGCGTGGACCGGCCGGCCGACCTTCACCGCCGGGCGGGTCACCCGGTGGCGGGAGTCCGGGGCGCGGTTGATCGGAGGCTGCTGCCGGGTGGGCCCGGAGACGATCTCGGCGGTCGCGCAAGCGGTGCGAGCGGCGTAGCGAACACGCACCACACGGCCTTCCCCGGGTCCCGCTCCCCCACGCCCCACGCGTCCGCCGGCCCGGCCACGAGCAGCAGCCGGCGCCCGCCCTCCCCCGGCTCCCCGGACTCCCCGCACCTCGCCGTCGCCCCGGAGACCTGGACCGCGTTGCTGTCCGTACCGTCGCGGGACACCCGCACGGCGTGACACCGGGCCCTTCCCCTTCCCGGGCTCCCGTCGGAGGATCGACCCCATGGTGTTCTCCTCCTCCTTCCGGCCGTGGCTGCTCCCCAACGCCGTCCTGCTCCTCGTGCTGGCGGCCTGGGGCGCGTTCCGTTACCCGCACCTGCCGGCGCGGATACCGCAGCACATCGGGGCCGGCGGAGTGGACGCCTGGACGGACAAGTCGATCGGCAGCGCGTTCCTGCTGGTCTTCCTGTACGCGGGGGTGACGGTGCTGATGGTCGGCTGCGCGGAGACGACCCTGCGCGTGACACCGCACGACGAACTGTCGAACGCCGCCTCCGCCCGGGCGGGTTCGTCCCTCCTCAACAGGCCCGGCAGCCGCGCCTCGGCACGCCGGGTCGCACGCGCCCTGCTGCTGTTCAACACCTGCATCGGCGTCTCCTTCCTCGCGGGCTGCGGGATCCTCTGGCGCTCCACGCCGGACCCGGACGTCTCCCCGTGGCTCCTCGCGGCGATGGCCCTGCCGCTCCTCGTCGGCGTCGCGGTGACGATCGCCGCGGCCGTCAGCGACCGGAAGCGGTGAGGACGTGTTGCCGTGGGCCCGTCGAATTCGACCTCGCCCACGCGCCCGAAGAAGTCGGCGCGCACTGTCCGGGTGTCGATCAGGACTTGCTGCGCGAGTGCCGGCTCCTCGTGCTGGCGATGGTCACGACGTGGCGCTGGGACCGGGACGACCAACTCCCCGACGGGCGCGGGCCGGGCACGGAGTGGCTCGGCCTGATCCGGGCGGCACTCGATCGCGACGGCCCGGGCACCCGTGGCTGATCTCCGGCCTGCGGGGCCGTGGCCGGCCGGCCGATGATCCGGCCCTCGTCGTCGACGCCGTACGGGCCCACCACGCCCGCCGCCGCGTCGTCCAACGCCTTGCGCAGAGCCCGGACGTGAACCGCCTCGCCCACAGCGGACGGATCGATGCCCGCGGCACCGGCTCCGGCCGCCGGTGCCGCGGGCCCCATCGCCGTGACGGCCCCGGCCACCACGCCCCCGCGCAGCAGGCCCCGCCGGCTGATACCCGTCATTCCCCTGCCCCGCCTCTCGGCCACCGGCCGACTTGTTCGAACAGCCGTGGACGACCCGCGCGTCCGCACAGCGGTCCGCGTGCGACCCGGCCGTTCGCGAACGGCCTGTGTGCGCGAACGGCCGGGCGCCGGAAGGACGGACCACCGGACGGAGGAGTCGGTCGTTCGCCACCTCACGGAGTCACGGCGTCAGAGAGTGATCACGGTCAGAGAGTGATCATGAACTTGCCCTGGTCCCAGTAGGTGCCGTGGTTGGTGCGGACCGCGACCCTGCCGTCCTTGGTGTGGACGAACAGGTCGGCCCTGCCGTCGCCGCCGGCGTCACCGAACTCGAGGGTGCCCAGGTCACTGCCGTCGATGAAGCGGCCCCAGCCGCCGGACCAGTGCGTGCCCTGGTCCCAGTAGGTGCCGCGGTTGGTGCGGACGGCGATGTCGCCGTCGTTGGTGTGGACGATCAGGTCGGCCCTGCGGTCGCCGTTGACGTCGGCGAAGTACAGCCGGCCCAGGTCCTTCCAGGTCACGAAGCGGCTCCAGCCGCCGGACCAGTGCGTGCCCTGGTCCCAGTAGGTGCCCTGGTTGGTGCGGACGGCGACGTTGCCGTCCTTGGTGTGGACGATCAGGTCGGCCCTGCCGTCGCCGTTGACGTCCGCGAAGTACAGCCGGCCCAGGTCACTGCCGTCGATGAAGCGGCCCCAGCCGCCGGACCAGTGCGTGCCCTGGTCCCAGTAGGTGCCGCGGTTGGTGCGGACGGCGACGTTGCCGTCGTTGGTGTGGACGATCAGGTCGGCCCTGCGGTCGCCGTTGACGTCGGCGAAGTACAGCCGGCCCAGGTCCTTCCAGGTCACGAAGAGGCCCCAGCCGCCGGACATGACCCGGCCCGGGGCGAAGGTGTCACCCTGGTTGCGGTGGACCGCGATGTCGCCGTTCGAGCGGAGGACGACCAGGTCGGCCTTGCCGTCGCCGTCGATGTCGGCGAAGTGGCTCCGGTCGCGGTTGCGGACGTCCTTCACCCAGTCCGCCAGGCCGTCGACCCTGGCGTCCACCGCGCCGGTCCGGGTCTCCGTCTCGCCGAGGCACCCGCCCTGCCAGGAACGGCTGTGGACGGCGGTCAGTTCGACCCGGCCGTCCTCGCGGCGCAGGGCCGGGCCACCGGTGTCGCCCTTGCAGACGGACACCCCGTCCTGACCGGTCAGCGCCACGGTGGTGTCGGTGGTGGAGTCCACCCGGAACTCACCGGTGTGCAACCGGTCCGGGACCCACTCGGTGCGGGTCCGCCCGAATCCGGCACCGAGCAGGGTCTCGCCCGCCTCGGGGGCGTCGGCGGCCAGTTCCACCGGCTCGACCGTGGTGACGGGCTCGGCGAGCCGGACCATGGCCACGTCCCGGTCGTCGCGCGGGACCACCTCGACGACGTCGAGGGTCTGCCGGCCCAGGGTCGCCGTGGACTTCAGCGCGGGCTTGCCCGGCTTGACCTCGTCCCCCGGGGTGGTGGCGAAGCAACTCGTGGCGGTCAGCAGCCACTGCTGGTGCACCAGCGCGGCGGAGCAGCCGCGCATGGTGTCGCCCTCGCCGATGTGGAGCCGGGCGGTGAAGGCATGGTCGCCCGCGGCCGCGGGCTCGCCGGAGACCGCCTGCGCGGCCGGCGCCGCGGTGAGCAGGCCGGCGGCGGCCGCCAGGACGAGGCCGGCGGTCAGGGCGCCGCGCACCTGCCGGGTGTGGATTCCTCTAGGGGGCAACGTACTTCCTTCTTCGGTTGATCGTACGGGTGGGAAGGCGACGTGAGCAGCGGTCCGTCACGGTCGCCCGATGGTCCGCCGGAGGCGGGGGGACACCGGCTCCCCGACCGGTTCGGGGGAGCGCCTGGACAGGGCTCCGGGCGTGCTCCGGACGGTCGTGGGTGGTCGATGTCCCGTGGCGGCCGGGCGGGCCGCGCCCGGCCGGGACCCTCCCTCGCTTCCCGTGAGAAGCAGGGGACCGCTCGGCACCGACCTCGATCCCGCTGCCGTCGCCCATCCGCTCGGGGCGAGCGGGGATGACACGGGGCACGTCGGCCCTGTGACGTCGGCCTCGTCAACAGCCGGAAGACGCCCCCGGTCACGCGACGACGGCCGCCGCCCGGCACGGCCGCGCAGTGGCCGGGCCCTTCCGGGGCGGGCCGGGGGACGCTGCGCCGGCCGGCACCGGGCAGGACCGGTGCCGGCCGGTGACACGAAGCGCGACGGGCGCCGCGGGGTCGCCTAAGGCGCCGGACTCGTCGTACCCGGTGAAATCGCCGGCGGGGGCGTCGACGACGGTCGTCGTGCCGTCATCCTCCCGGATCGCGGGCCTGACCGGGTCGGCCGCGGTCCGGATGCCGTACGCCTCGGGAACCTCGAGGGTGAGGAGGGCGGGCTTCGTCTCGATCCCGGCGGCACCCGGATGACGGAAGTCCTCGATGACGGGGGGCACTTCACCGCCAGCCGCAGTCGGCACGGCACTGTCGTCGCCGGCGCGGGCCACGCCGGGCGTCGTCGCGCATGCTGCCGGAGCAGATACCGCGAGAGCCGCTAACGCTCTCCGCGTGCGGGGGGTCGTCGCCACAACGGGCCCTTTCTGAGCGGGTGCGGAAATGCAAGGAGCCGTGCGTTCCTGGCGCAATGAATCATGGCCACGATCGCCTCGGCAGGGCCTGTGGCGTGACTCATCCTACACAGGGCACTCAGGGCCCTTGCACGGACCATTCACCGGAGGTTCACCCCTTTCCCACCGACTGCCCGCATCACACCCGGATGAATTTTCAGCATTCCCACACCAATCGGACGCCATGCTCGTCGGCCAGATCAACGCCACATGGGGCATGATCCCGGATGAGCCTCAACGGGCAGGCCAGTGCGGCCACTTCACGGGAACCGAGACCTCACGCACCGCCTGTCGCCCTCTCCTCCCCGCACGTGGGACGCGGCGTGCGGTCGTGTGAGTTCAGCCGGCGAGAAGAGTACCGAGAATTTCCCATCCGGTTGCCGGAAAGGGGCGACCTTCACTTCCTGATGCCTTGTTCGCGGAATCCGCCTGCTTATTCGGCTGGATTTCTCTTCTCATGAGAGGGGGCCGGGAGAGGCGCGTCGGCGGGGGACGGCCGTCATCCCAGCCACACGCCGTCGCGCATGACGACCCTCCCGCGCAGTTCCGGCTCGCCGCGCCAAGCGCGCACGGTCCTCGGGACCACGCGTACGTACAGGAAGGGACCCTCTTCCCCGCGCGGATCCCACCCGAACTTGTCGGCGAACGCCTCCGCCGCGCCCGCGGGCACCTCCCGGTCCGGGAAGCACTCCGCCTCGCCCTGGAGGAGCACCACGTCGAAGGTGTCCGGCAGCGCCAGGCGCACGCGCGGCTCCGCGCGGACGTTCCGCGCGGTCACGGAAGTGGCGCCGGTGCACATCCACACGGCCCGCCCGTCCCACAGGAACCACAGCGGCACCTGGTGCGGCCCGTGCTCGGGGTGAGCCGTCGACACCCATGCGTCCCGCTCGGTGGCGAGCCGCTCCAGGGTGTCGCGTACGCGCTCCGCCGTCCGGCGACGAACGGTTCCTGTGGTCTCCATGAGGGCCGACCCTACCCAGCAGGCGTGGAACGCGCCTGAGGCGCGGGACCTGCTCCCGGCGACCGACGCCCCCTCGGCTCCGGCGGAGCGCACCGCCGCGACGCGAGCGGCGGGTCACCGGCCGGGGGTGCGGAGCCGGCTCCACGGCGGGACGGACTGCCGGGCCTCCGCGTGCCTCGGGCCGGTTCCCCTCCCGGAGATCACTTCCGGACGGTTCGCGGCCTCGCGGTCCGGCGGGGGCGTGCCCGCCGGGGCTCCTCGACGCACTGCGAGACCGCCATCAGGGAGAGACCGACCAGAATGAGCGGCATGTTGCCCCCGAACGGCATGGAGCGCGTGGCCGCGAGCCCTCCGGCCAGCAGCAGCGCACCGGCGCCCCACAGCCCGGGACGGCTCACACCGCCGCGGAACCAGGGCAGCACGATCCGGCCGGTCACCAGGGCCACCGCCCCCGCCGCCCCGAGCACCAGCGCCATCAGCGAACCGACGAACAGAAAGAACGTGGACACGCGCCCCCCTCGATCACTCCTCCGGTGATCATCTCAGCTCAGTGCCCGGTCCCGGCCCTGGTCCGTGAAGGGGGCGGCCCGTCCCGCGACCGCCCGCGGGACGGGCCTCGCGCCGCGGGCGGGCTCAGGCGGGCAGCCTCATATCGACGACGAAGCCGATCTCGACGACCTGGCCGGGGAAGGTCAGTTCGGTGACGCCGAGGACCGTGCTGACCGGGTGGTGGTCGCCGAAGTACGCCAGGTTGCCCTGCGCCGTCGCCGCGGCGTTCCGCCGCAGGTCCACCACGTACAGGACCTGCGAGACGATCTGGTTGCGGGTGGCCCCGTAGTGGTCCAGGACCTTGTCCATGTTGGCGTGGGTCCGCTCGAGCTGGGCGGCGAAGTCGTCCGCGTGGCGGAACTCGCCCGCCCCGTCGAGCGCGAGCTGCCCGGAGACGTGGACCAGGTCGCCGGACCTGATCGCCTGGGAGTAGCCGAAGTCGCTCTCGGCCGGCACGCCGTAGTGGAAGACGTCGATGGTGGCCATGGTGTTCGCCCCTCTGGTCCGAAACGCTCTCTTGTGGTTACTCGGGAACTGTAGGAGAGTGATCGCTGACCTGGAAGAACGCACTTTTCGGTGACTGAGGAACCTGATGGTGACCAAACAGCTGCTCAAGGGCCTGCCCGAGGACGCCGACCTGAGGCGCGCGGACTCCCTGGCGCGGGAGATCTTCTCGGACGTCGCCAACAAGTGGGCGCTCCTGATCATCGAGGCGCTCGGCGAACGCACCCTGCGCTTCAGCGAGCTGCGCGACGAGGTCGAGGGCGTCAGCCACAAGATGCTCACCCAGAACCTGCGCATGCTGGAGCGCAACGGCCTGGTCGACCGGAAGGTGCACCCCACCGTGCCGCCGCGGGTCGAGTACACCCTCACCGAACCGGGCCGGGGTCTGCGCGCCACGGTCGACGCCATGTGCGGCTGGACCCACCGGTACCTCGGCCACATCGAGGAGGCGCGCCGCCGCTTCGACGGCTGACGGCCCGCCGGCCGCGCACGGCCCCGTACGGCGTCCCGGCCACGGGGCGCGTCCGGTCCGCCGTCCCGGGTCCACCAGCCCCGCGTCGCGCCGCGTCCCCGCGCCGGCCCTCCTCACCGGCGTCACCGGAGCACCACGGTGCTCATCGGTATGCCTGCGCGCCGTACGGACCCTTCCCGGACGTGGCGGCCGGATCTAGGATAGGAAGCGCTTTCTATCCGGTGGAGGGGTGGGATCTCCGATGACCCGTACGGGGCGCGCGGGCACGGCGGCCGGACCGACGCTCGCGGTCGTGGCCCGTGCGGCGGGGGTGTCGGTGCCGACCGCGTCCAAGGTGGTCAACGGCCGTCAGGACGTGGCCCCGGAGACCCGCCGCCGCGTCACCGAGGCACTGGACCGCCTGGGGTACGTCAGAAGACCCCGCTTCGACGGGAGGGCGCCGCGGCTGGTGGACCTCGTCCTGCCGTCTTTGGAGGAGGCGGGGTCGGGTGCGGTGCTGCACGGCGCGCAGGAGGCGGCGCACGACGCGGGCCTGGAGATCGTGGTCTCGACGGCCCCGCGCCACGACCGCGCCGACGGCCCGGAGCGGAGCCGGCTGGACAGGCTCGCCGCACGCGGCTCGTCCGGGGTGCTGTTCCACCTGTCCGGGCCCGGCGAGCCGCAGCGCAGGTGGCTGGAGCAGCACCGCATCCCCTTCGTGGTGGTCGACCCGGTCCTCGACCCCCCGGCGGGCGTCGTCTCGGTGGGCGCGGCGAACTGGCGGGGCGCGGTGACGGCGACGGAGCACCTGCTCTCCCTGGGCCACGAGCGCGTCGCCGTCATCGCCCCCGTCGCAGCCGTCGACGACACCACCGGCACCACCGGTGAACGGCCCACGGCGTCCGGTGACGCACGGCTCGCCGGCTACCACTCGGCCCTCGTCGCGGCGGGCGTGCGCCACCGCGACGAGTACGTCCGGCACGCCGCGCACGACGCGGCCTCGGCCCGCCACCGCATGCGCGAGCTCCTCGACCTGCCCGAGCCGCCCACGGCCGTCTTCGTCTGCTCGGACCGGTTGGTGCCCGGCGTCTACGGGGCCCTGGCCGAGCGGGGCCTGCGCGTACCGGACGACATGAGCGTGGCCGGCTTCGACGACCTCCCGGAGGCCCGCTGGCTCAGCCCTCCCCTGACGACGGTCCGCCGGCCGCGCTCCGAGATGGCGGCGACGGCGCTGCGCCTGCTCCTGCGCATGGCGGACGGCCACCACCCGGAGAGCACCCGCACGGAACTGTCGACCCACCTGGTGGAGCGCGCGAGCACGGCGCCTCCCGGCCGCCGTCCGGGCGCCCGGGGCTGACGGGCGGCGCCGCGCCCCGGTGCGGCCGCCCCCGGGCACCGGGTCCGCCCCGGACACCGGACCCGCCCCCGGACGCCCGGCCCGGACGCCCGCCCCGCGGCAGGGCCCGGCCGGCGGGCCCCGCCCGGCCCGGGGTGACGCAGGTCACGGCAGTACGCGGCCGGATCTTGGAATGCGCGGCTCGCCGCTCTTGCTCCACTCCTTGTGGGCTCGCTCTGCCCTGGGGCGCGTCGGGCAAGGGTGCTCAGCGCGACCGGCCACGAGAGCCGGAGGCGGCCTCGGTCCCTCCCTCTCCCCCGATCCCGGCCCGCCGTCCTCGAAAGGTTCCTCCGCACCATGCCCCTGGCCCTGCTGGCCCTGGCCGTCGTCGCCTTCGGCCTCGGCACGACCGAGTTCGCCACGATGGGGCTGCTGCCCCAGATCGCCGACGGGGTCGGCGTCTCCGTGCCGGACGCCGGAAACCTCGTCTCGGCCTACGCCCTCGGCGTCGTCGTCGGCGCCCCCCTGCTCACGGGCATCGGCGCGCGCATGCCCCACAAGCGGCTGCTGCTGCTCCTGACCGGGCTGTTCGTGGCCGGCAACATCGCGTCCGCGCTCGCCCCCGGCTTCGGGCTGCTCTTCGGCGCGCGTTTCCTGACGGGGCTGCCGCACGGGGCGCTGTTCGGCGTGGGCGCCGTCGTGGCCTCCCGGCTGGTCGCCCCCGACCGGGCCGCACGCGCCGTCTCGAGGATGTTCCTCGGGCTCACCGTCGCGAACATCGTCGGCGTCCCGGCCGGCACGGCCCTCGGCCAGCAGCTGGGCTGGCGGTCCGCCTACCTCGCGATCGCCGTCATCGGGCTCGCCGCCCTCGCCGCGCTGGCCCTCTTCGTCCCCCACCAGCCCCGCGGCCGGCAGTCCGGCATCCGGCACGAGCTGCGGGCGATGGGCAACCGGCAGGTCGCGATCGGCCTGGCCGTCGCCGTGGTGGGATTCGGCGGCTTCTTCGCCGTCTACAGCTACCTGGTGCCCATCCTGACGGAGGTCACGGGCATCTCCGACTCCTCGACCACCCTGGTCCTCGCGCTCTACGGCGTCGGCATGACGCTCGGCACGCTGGTCGCGGGCCCCCTGACGGACCGCGCCCTGCGGCCGACGCTGTACGCGGGGCTCGCCCTGCTCGCCGCGGCCCTGGTGGTGTTCTCCTTCACCGTCCACAGCACCGTGCCCGCCCTGGTGACGATCACCTTCATCGGTGCGCTGGGCTCCTTCATCACCACGCCCGTCCAGATGCTGCTCATGGCCAAGGCGAAGGACGCCCCGACGATGGCGGCGGCCTCCAACCACTCCGCCTTCAACCTGGCCAACGCGGGCGGCGCCTGGCTCGGCGGCCTGGCCCTCTCGGCGGGCTGGGGCTGGACCTCCCCCGCCCTGGTCGGCGCCGCCCTCGCCGTGGCCGGCCTCGGCCTCGCCCTCACGGGCGGCCTGCTGAACCGGGACGGCCACCGCTCCGAGGTGGTCACTTCGTCCGGCACCGGGGCCCCGGCGGAAGCCGGCCCCGTCCCGGCGGCCGACCGCGCGGGCGACGCCCTCTAGGGGCGCGTGGCCGCCCAGGTGATCCCGCCGAGCAGGTGGGCGCGGAAGGCGGGGTCCCCGTAGGCCTCGGCGGTGTGCCCGAGGGCGGTGTAGAAGACGCGTCCCGCGCCCTGTTCGCGGCACCAGGCCAGCGGGTGGTCGTCGCCCATGCCTCCCCCCTCGTAGGACGACTCGTCCGCGGACAGGAGCACCCGTACGGCGGGGCGGGGGCTGGTGCGGAAGTCGTACCACTCGTCGGTGAACTCCCAGACGGGCGGCAGGTGCCGGGTCGCCGGGTGGGCGCGGTCCTCGACCACGGCGCGCCCCGGCTGGAGGGCGGGGTGCCGGTCGAAGCGGGCGCCGAGCAGCTCGCCGTAGTACGGCCAGTCGTACTCGGTGCAGGCGGCGGCGTGCACCCCGGCGAACCCGCCGCCCGCCTCGACGTACGCCGCGAGCCGCTCCCGTCCGGCGGGGGTGAGCACCTCGCCGCTGGTGGAGAGGAACACGACGGCGGCGTACCGGCCGTCCAGCGGCTCCTCGAGGGCGGCGGGGTCCTCGGTGGCGTCGACGGTGAAGCCGCCGAGGGTGCGCAGGGCGGCGACGCCGGCCGGGATGGAGTCGTGCCGGTAGTCGGCGGTGCGGGTGTAGACGAGGAGCGCGGGGGCGGTCATGCGCCCGAGCCTATGCCGCCCGGCCCGCCTCCCCCCTCTCCCCCGGCCGCCCGCGTCCGCGTCGTCGCGGGGCGCCCCGTCACCGGCCGGCGGCGTCCGTTTTCTTCAAGACGCGGCCGGCGAAGCGGTCCTACGGTGGCCGCATGAGTGCACGATTCGACGCCATCGGGCTGGTCGTCTCCGACATGGCCGCCTCCGTCGCCTTCTACCGCCGGCTCGGGTTCGCGTTCCCCGAGGGAGCCGAGGAGCAGGCGCACACGGAGGCCGGGCTGCCCGGTGGACTGCGGTTGCTGATGGACACCGAGGACGTGGTCCGGTCGTTCCACCCCGGCTGGCGGGCGCCCGTCGGCGGCGGACGCTCCTCCCTCGCCCTGCGGTGCGACGGTCCGAAGGAGGTGGACGCCCTGTACGAGGAGTTGGTCGCCGAGGGGTACCACGGGGAGCTGAAGCCGTGGGACGCCGTGTGGGGGCAGCGGTACGCCGTGGTGCTCGACCCGGACGGGAACGGGGTCGACCTGTTCGCTCCGCTGGGGTCCTCCTGACGGAAGATCCGTCAGGAGGACCCTAGCCGCGGGCGGCCAGCAGCTCGCCCGGCGGCAGGCCCGTCAGGTCCCTCACCTCGCGGGACAGGTGGGCCTGGTCCGCGTAGCCGGTCCGGGCGGCCGTCTCCGCGAGGGGGGTGCCCGTCCGGGCCAGGTCCAGGGCCCTGCGGAGCCGGAGGATGCGGGCGAGGGTCTTGGGGCCGTAGCCGAAGGCGGTCAGCGACCGGCGGTGCAACTGGCGCGCGCTCAGGCCCAGTTCGTCGGCGACGGCGGCGACCGGGCGGCCCGTGTCCAGGGCCGTCACCAGGCGGTGCAGCGCCGGGTCGGGCCGGGGGCTCTCCGCGGCCCGCCGCAGGGCCAGTTCCTCCAGGCCGCGCGCCGGGTCGTCCGCCGCGTTCACCCGGGCCGTCAGGCGCCGCACCCGGGCCGCCGGCCACAGGTCCGCCAGTTCGACCCGCCGGTCGCGCAGCTCGTGCGCGGGAACGCCCAGCAGGGCGGGCGCCGTGCCGGGGAAGAAGCGGACACCGGACCACTCGCTCCGCGTGCCGTCGGCGAGGTGCGCGCGGGTGTCGGGCCCGGCGACCAGCAGGCGCCCCTCGTGCCACAGCAGGTCCATGCAGCCGTCGGGCAGCACCCGGCCCGCCCCGGGCCGGTCCGGCGCGTTCGTCCACACCACCGCCCCCGCCACCCGTGAGGCCCGCTCCCGGTACACACCCGTCAGGCTACGCCGCGGGTGGGCGGTCCGGGGCCTCAGCGGTCCCGGCCGGCGCGCACGGGCGCCTCCGCCATGTTCCAGGCGACGGCGCCGATGTCGGGCCCCGTCGAGGTGATCTCGAACGCCACCTCGCCCCGTGGCCGCCCGACGGCCAGGAAGTCGCCGGTCGTGTTGCAGGGCAGGCGGTGCGCGGTCGTCGTCCCGTCGACGGTGAGGTCGAGCCGGATCTCCGTACCGCGCCCGAAGCAGACGACCGACAGGAGGTAGTCGGTGCCGGGGTCGAGTCCGGGGACGCGGCGGCGGATCCGCCCGGGGAGGTCGCCGGAGCCCTCGTCCGCGTACTCGTCCGGCTCGCGGTCCAGGTTCACGTCCGTGGGCAGGTGGTCCAGCGCCGCGTGCCGGTAGAGGTTGCGGGGCGAGGTTCCCTCCAGGAGCCGCCGGACGTCGTGCAGCGTCCTGTGCCGGTACGTCTCCCCCACGGCGAACCTGGCGACCGCGTCCCCGGGCAGGTGCGCGACGGCCCGGCGGTACGCGGCGGGGTCGACGGTCCGGCCCTCGAACTCCCCCCGGCCGAAGGTCTCGGCGTCGTAGGGCAGGGCCGCGTCGTCGCCGGTCAGCTCCACCCCCTCCCCCAGGGAGGCGAGACCGACGACGTAGGTGTGACCGGGTTCGAGGCGGGACGCCCCCTCGAGCACGGCCTCCTCCCTGCCGCCCCAGAGGGTGGTGTACCAGCCCTTCGCCCGCAGGGTGATCTCCTCGGGCAGCCGGGGCGCCCCGGGCCTCGACCAGAGGACCCGGGTGACGGTCGCGGTGATCCTGCGGGGGATGTGGTCGCTCTCCGGACCGGGCCCGCCCGCCGTCTCCCGTGTGACGCGGACGACGGCGGCGTGGTCGCCGTGGGCGACCCACTCCTGGGCGGTGACCGCGCCGCGGAACGGGCGGTACGAGGCGCGGGGGAGGACCCGGCGGCCGTCGTCGTCCACGAGGGCCACCGCCCCGCCGGCGACCGTCAGCACGGCCAGTCCGGCGGCGATCCCGATCCCGGCCCGTCTCCTCGCCGCCATCGCGCTCCCGTCCGACGCCCTGGTTCCCCCGGTCACCGGCGTGAGACGCCCCGGGCGTCCGTCCGGTTGCGCCGGCGGGCCGTCCCGGTCCCCGGGCGGGCGACCGGACCGGCCTCGAAGCGCCCGCGCCCGCGTCCGCGTCCGCCGCTCCCGCGGGCGGCGCGGACGCGGGCGGAGGGGGAGCGGGCCGTCCGCCGGCGGGCCGCCCGGCGGCCGCGGCGCGCACCCGGGAGCCGGTGTCTCACTCCTCCCGGTCCGGCGGCTCCTCCCCGTTCTTCGGGTGGGTGCTCCTCGCGTGGGCGCGCAGCCGCGCCGTGACGTCCTCCGGCGGCAGGAAGCGGGACCAGCGCTCGGGGAACTCGGAGGGCATGTCGGGGTCGGCCTCGTCGTCCGCGGCGGCGGTGCGGGCGACGTACTCGGCGACCTGGGCCTGGCGCACCCGCTCGTTGGCCTCGCGGGCCGCGGCCGTCGCCGCGGCCGGCCAGACGCGGTCGATGGCGGCGTTGACCGCCGCGCCGACGAGCACGGCGAACGCGGACACGCCGATCCACAGCAGGACGGCGACGGGGGCCGCGAGGGAGCCGTAGATGGTGGGGCCCTCGACCGTGCTGGTCAGGTAGAGCCGCAGCAGGAAGCTGCCCAGCACCCACATGGCGAGGGCGACCAGCGAGCCGGGCACGTCCTCGATCCACGGGGAGCGCACGGGCACGGAGACGTGGTACAGCGTGGTCAGGAAGGCGACGGACAGCAGGATCACGACCGGCCAGTACAGGATCTGGACGAGCGTCGTCGACCAGGGCACGATCCGCACGACCGCGTCCGGGCCGGCCACCATCAGCGGCAGCGCGACCGAGCCGATCAGCAGGGCCACGATGAACAGCAGGAAGGCCAGCAGCCGGGTCTTGACGATGCCCCGCACCCCGTCGAGGCCGTACATGACGGTGATGGTGTCGATGAAGACGTTCACCGCGCGGGAGCCCGACCACACGGCGATCAGGAAGCCGAGGGAGATGACGTCGGGCCGGCCGCCCTTCGTCACGTCCCGCAGGATCGGCTCCGCGATGTCGTTCACGCCCTTGTCGGTCAGCACCGTGCGGGAGGCGTCCAGGAGGTTGCGCTGCAGGCTCTGGATGGTGTCGGCGCCGGTCCAGGCGTCGACGTAGCCGAGCAGGCCGATCATGCTGAGCAGCAGCGGGGGCACCGACAGCAGCGTGAAGAACGCCGCCTCGGCCGCCAGGCCCAGGATGCGGTACTCCATGCACGAGTTGACGGTGTCCTTGAGCAGCAGCCAGGCGGTCCTGCGTTTGGAGACGTTCCGGTAGAGGGCCCGGGCCCGGTGGAGTCGGCCGGAGGGTTCGTCGGGGATTCCACTTGCTGGCTGCACGTCCTAAAGGTATCCGTCGTGCCCGGTGGCACTCACCCGCAGGGGGAAGCACCGGGCGGGCCCGGCCCACCGCCGGGTGAGAGGGTCCCGGCGCGGGGTACGTTCGCAGGCATGGCACGCACCACGCACACCGTGACCAACCAGGCTCCGCCGCTGGTGCAGTACGACGTGTTCGGCGCCGACCGGGCCCTGGTGGAGGCGGTCGGGCGGCACCTGGCGCCGGACGTGGCGGACGAGGCCCTGGCCGAGCTGTCGGGGCTCGGCCGGTCCGCCGGGTCCGCCCAGGTCCAGGAGTGGGGGGCCCAGGCGGAGGGGCATCCGCCGCGGCTGCGCACCCACGACCGCTACGGTCACCGGATCGACGAGGTCGACTTCCACCCGGCCTGGCACCGGCTGCTCGGCAAGGGCGTCTCGGCGGGGCTGACGGCGGCCTGGGGACGGCCGGGCGGACACGTGCGGCGGGCGGCGGCGTTCCTGGTGTGGACGCAGGTGGAGCCGGGCACCTGCTGCCCGCTGTCGATGACCCACGCGGCGGTCCCCGCCCTGCGCACGGACCCGGCCCTGGCGGCTCGGTGGGAGCCCCTGCTGACGTCGACGGTCTACGACCGCGCCCTGCGGCCCGCCCGCCTCAAGCCCGGCGTCCTGTTCGGGATGGGGATGACGGAGAAGCAGGGCGGCAGCGACGTGCGGGCGAACACGACCGGGGCCCGGCCGCTGGCCGAGGACGGCGCGTACGAGCTGACCGGGCACAAGTGGTTCTGCTCGGCGCCCATGTCGGACGCCTTCCTGGTGCTGGCCCAGGCGCCCGGGGGCCTCACCTGCTTCCTGGTGCCGCGCGTGCTGGAGGACGGCACGCGCAACGTGTTCCTCCTCCAGCGGCTCAAGGACAAGCTGGGCAACCGGTCCAACGCCTCCGCCGAGGTCGAGTTCGACGGGACGTGGGCGCGCCGGGTCGGGGAGGAGGGGCGCGGGCTGCGCACCGTCATGGGGATGGTGGCGGCGACCCGGCTCGACTGCGCGCTGGGCTCGGCGGGGCTGATGCGGCAGGCCGTGGCGCAGGCGGTCCACCACTGCGCGCACCGGGAGGCGTTCGGCGGGAAGCTGGTCGACAAGCCGCTGATGCGCAACGTCCTGGCCGATCTGGCGCTGGAGTCGGAGGCGGCCACCGCGCTGGCGCTGCGGCTGGCCGCCGCGTACGACGACGGGGGCGAGCAGGAGCGGGCGCTGCTGCGGATCGCGGTGCCGGCGGCCAAGTACTGGGTGACCAAGCGGTGCGCTCCGGTGGTGGTGGAGGCCGCGGAGTGCCTGGGCGGGAACGGGTACGTCGAGGAGTCGGGGATGCCGCGGCTGGTGCGCGAGTCGCCGCTGAACTCGATCTGGGAGGGTGCGGGCAACGTCCAGGCGCTGGACGTGCTGCGGGCGTTGCGCCGGGAGCCGGGGGTGCTGGACGCGTACCTGCGGGAGGTCGGGCGGGCGCGCGGGGCGGACCACCGGCTGGACGGCGCGATCAAGGGCCTGCTGACCGAACTGGCCGACCTGGAGGGCGTCGAGGGGCGGGCGCGGCGGCTGGTGGAGCGCCTCGCGCTGGTGCTCCAGGGCTCCCTGCTGGTGCGGTACGCGCCGCCGCAGGTGGCGGACGCGTTCTGCGCGGCGCGGCTGGGCGGCGACGGGGGCGCGGCCTTCGGGACGCTGCCGCACACCCTCGACCTGGCGTCGGTGGTGGAGCGGGCCCGGCCGGTGTCCTGAGGCGCGGCCGGCGCTCCCCGGCGGTGCCGGTGTCCGGGCGGCGGTGCGACGCGGGGGTGGTGCTGCGCCGACACGGCACCACCCCCGCCTCACGGGCCCCTTGAGAGCCGTGAACGCCGCTCGGGACGGCGCTGCTCAAGTTTCGAGCAGGGCGGCCCCGTCCACCAGGGTTGCAGGGGGTTGCAACTTGCTGCGGCCGGGCCCGTACCGGACGTGCCGGGCGGGGGCAGACGGCAGGATGGGACCGACAGTCAGAACGGATCTCGGGGGCGTGGCCGGCGGCTCGTCCGGGCGGTGTGCCTCCGAGCCCATCCCCCGGGAGGACCGGTGGCGCTCTCGCCGATGGACGTGACGCACCTGGCCGCCGTCGACACGGCGCGCGCGGCCCGGGTGCTGAGCGAGGTCCGCTCCGCCGCGCTCGCCGGGCAGCGCGCGCCCGTGGCGCCCCGGCCGGTGATCGGGCAGTCCTGGGAGCGGATGCTGCGCCGCGGCGTCGACCCGGACCGTGACGTCCGCAGCGGGCTGCTGTCCCGCGAGGAGGTGCAGCGGCGGCGGGAGTCCTCCCGGCTGCGGCACGTGCTGCCGGTGCTGCGGGAGGGGCTGCTGTCGATCGCGGACGTCACCCACCACATCATGGTGGTGGCCGACGAGGAGGGCCGGGTGCTGTGGCGGGAGGGCAGCGCGCCGGTGCTGCGCAGGGCCGACGGGCTGGGCTTCGAGATCGGCGCGGACTGGCGTGAGGACGTCGTCGGCACCAACGGGGTGGGCACGCCGGCGGTGGCCCGGCGCCCGGTGCAGGTCTTCGCCTCCGAGCACTTCGTGCGCTCGCACGCCGCCTGGACCTGCGCGGGGTCGCCGATCACGGATCCGCGGGACGGGCGGCTGATCGGCGTGGTGGACGTGAGCGGACCGCTGGAGACGATGCACCCGGCCACGCTGGCCTGGGTCGACTCGGTGGCCAAGCTGGCCGAGGCACGGCTGCGGGAGATGCACCTGGAGTCGCTGGAGCGGCTGCGCGCGGTGGCCGCGCCGGTGCTGGCCCGGACCGGCGGGCGCGCGCTGGTGGTGGACCGGCACGGGTGGACGGCGGCGGTCACGGGGATGCCGTACACACGGCGGCTGGCGCTGCCCGAGTCGGCGGCGGCCGGGACGCGGTGGCTGCCGGGACTGGGGCGGTGCTCGCTGGAGCCGCTGGCCGAGGGCTGGCTGGTGCGGGCGGCGGACGAACCGGCGGCGCGCGACGCGACCCGGATCGTGCTGGACCTGAGGGGGCCGCGCCGCTGGTCGGTGGAGGTGTCCGGCGGTGCGGGCTCGTGGACGCGGCGACTGAGCCCGCGGCACGCCGAGTTGCTGTACCTGCTGGCCGTGCACCGCGCCGGCCGCAGCGCCGCCGGCCTCGCGCAGGACGTCTTCGGCGATCCGGCCCGCCGGGTGACGGTGCGCGCGGAGATGTCCCGGGTCCGGCGCTACCTCGGCGGTCTCCTGGAGCACCGCCCGTACCGCTTCGCGGACGACGCCGAGGTGGACGTCCTCCTCCCGGACGACCCCCGCGCCCTCCTCCCCCACTCGACGGCCCCGGCGGTCGGCCGGTACCGTGCGCCGGCGGCGGAACGCTGAGAATCCGCGCGCTGCCGCCCCGACGGGTCACGGATGAGGCATATTTGCCGGGTCCTCGTCCCCGCGACCGTCCTCCTGCCGTAGCATCCCGTCACGGGCCACCCCACCTGTTTTCGGTCAACGCACGGATCACCGGACGCAGTTGGCTCGTCTCGGGAGGACGTTATGAAGCATCGCGGCAGACACCGCCGGCGCAGACGGGGCCGGGCGCTGCGGGCGGCGCTGGCCGGGACCGCCCTCGCCCTCACCGCCGCCGCCACCGTGATCAGCACCTCGCAGGCCGACGTCGCCGACAACCCCGGGGCGCTGGCGCCGCTCACGGCGGCCGCCGAGACCGCGCCGCTGCGGCTGACCGAGCACGGCGTGCCGCGAAAGTGGCTGGACCGGCTCTCCTCCGGGATGGGCCGGCCGGTCGGGGTCGGCACCGTGCTCGCCGACGCCGACGGCTCCCTGCGCGAGGCGGACGCCTGTCCGTCCGACGACAGGCGGGACCTGCCCGTGGAACCGGCCGCCACCCGCGCGTACTGCTGGGACGACGCCGACACCGACGGCTGGCGGCCGGGCGGGGTCACCACCTCCGGGGACGCGGACGGCGACGGCCGCTGGGACGGGCACCGGGTCGTCCTCTCCGGCTGGAGCCGGGACGCCTCGGCGACGGACGGGCCGGGGCTCGCCCGGGTGGCCTTCGTCGACGCCGGGGACCCCCGCGACCTCCGCTACACCTGGGCCCTGCTCGCCGTGCCGGTGGACGGGGGCCGCGACTACCGCGGGCTCGCCTCCACCGTGTCCGGCATGGTCTGGTACCAGGACAAGCTGCTGGTCACCGCCGGCCGGGGCGGGGACAGCGCGCTGTACGTGTACGACGTGGACCGGATCCAGCGCGCCACCGTGGACACCGCGTCGGTCGGCCGGGTGCCCGGCGGCTGGTCGGCGGCCGGGGCACGGTACGTCCTGCCCGCCGTCGCCTCCTACCGGACGGCCGGGGGCGACGCCCCGCGGCCCGGCGGCATCTCCCTGGACCGGAGCACCTCGCCCGCCAGCCTGGTCGCGCACGAGGCGACGCCCGAGGACGCCGACGGGCCGACCCGGCTGTGGCGGTACGCGTTCGGCGACGCCCCCCGGCGGACGGGCCTGCTGGCCACGGACCCGGTGTCGCGGGCGGACGCGGTCGAGGCGTACGAGACCGAGCTGACCGACGTCCGCAGCGTGCTGTCGTACCGGTCGGGCTGGTACCTGGGCCGGATGACCGCGTCGCCGGACGAGCGCGGGTCGCTGTGGCGGCAGGACGCGGAAGGGGCCCGGCCCACCCGCTGCGGGGCGGACGAGACGTACCGCTGCTGGAGCGGCCGGGCCGCGTCCCTCTCCTACTGGCCGCAGACCGGCGAGCTCTGGTCCCAGTCCGGCCGGATGCTGTTCGCCCTGCCCCTGGCCTCGGTCGACCGGTCCTTAGACTAGAACCTTTCGTGTGGCTCGGGCCGGGCTCGCGGGGTCCGGTCCGAGCCACACGAAAGGCCCTGGGCCCTTCCCCCCGGCTTCTTCGCGCGGGCCCCGCACCCGCCCGCCCGGACGGCCCCCGTGCCGGCCGGTCGGCCGTCCGCGTGGTGGTCGGGTGTTCGACAGGAGCGCGGGACGGGTGGTTCCCTTTCGGACATGACGACCATCGCCGTGACCACCTGGTCCCTGGAGCAGACCTCGCCCACCGATCTCCTGCCGGCCGCCGTGCCCGAGGGGGACGTGCGGGTCGTCCGCTCCGAGGTGCCCTCGCCCGAGTTCAGCCGCTTCCTGTACACCTCGGTCGGCGGTGACATCCGCTGGACCGACCGGCTGGGCTGGACGTACGCGCGGTGGCTGGAGCACCTGGACCGGCCCGGTGTGGAGACCTGGGTGGCCTACGACCGCGGGACGCCCGCGGGGTACGTGGAGCTGGAGTCCCAGGACGACGGGGTCGTGGAGATCGTGTACTTCGGCCTCGCCGCCGCCTTCCGGGGCCGGCGCATCGGCGGGCACCTGCTGGCGTACGGGACCGCCCGCGCCTGGGACCTGGCGGAGCGCTGGCCCGGGGTGAAGCCGACCACGCGGGTGTGGCTGCACACGTGCAGCAAGGACGGCGAGCACGCCATGGACAACTACCTGCGCCGGGGCTTCCGGCTGTTCGACACCAAGGTGGAGGAGGAGCCGGAGGTGGCCACGCCGGGCCCGTGGCCGGGCGCCCACCCCGCCTGACCGGCACGGACGGAACCGTCCGCGCCGCTTGTGACCAAGGACACCCTTGTCTCCCATTCCGAGACAAGGGTGTCCACTTTCCGGACGAAGCTGGACTGGCTCCAGATCGCCGTGCCAGGCTTCCGCCATGCCTGGAACTGGAATCGCCTTGGTGAGTCGGCGGCACGTCGACCTCGGCCGCATGTCCAGCGCCATCTGTCCGGCGCGCTGAGCACACCCAGCAGCTCCCGACAGCTCTCCCTCCTTTTCCCCGCTCCACTCCCGCGCAAGGACGCGCATCCCTGCACGTGCGCCCGTGTGCGCAGGTCAGAGCCGTAATCCCGCCTGTCCCGAAGGACGTGTCAAGCATGGCCGCCACCCCGCAGAAGCCTGCCGCCGCGCAGCAGCCTGCCGCCGCGACTCCCCGCCGCAAGGTGAGCCGTCACCGCGGAGAGGGACAGTGGGCCGTGGGGCACCTCACCCCCCTCAACGGCAACGAGCAGTTCAAGAAGGACGACGACGGTCTCAACGTGCGGACACGCATTGAGACGATCTACTCCCGGCGCGGATTCGACTCGATCGATCCCAACGACCTGCGCGGCCGCATGCGTTGGTGGGGGCTGTACACCCAGCGCAAGCCCGGGATCGACGGCGGCAAGACCGCGGTCCTGGAGCCGGAGGAGCTGGACGACGAGTACTTCATGATGCGGGTCCGCATCGACGGCGGCGCGCTGACCACCCGGCAGCTGCGGGTGATCGGCGAGGTCTCGCAGGAGTTCGCGCGCGGCACCGCCGACATCACCGACCGGCAGAACGTCCAGTACCACTGGATCCGCATCGAGGACGTGCCCGAGATCTGGAACCGCCTCGAGGCCGTCGGCCTGTCCACGGTCACCGCCTGCGGCGACACCCCCCGCGTGATGATCGGCTCCCCGGTCGCCGGCATCGCCGAGGACGAGATCATCGACGCCACCCCGGCCCTGGAGGAGATGAAGCGCCGGGTCCTCGGCAACAAGGCGTACTCGAACCTCCCCCGGAAGTTCAAGACGGCCATCTCCGGCTCGCCGGCCCTGGACGTGGTGCACGAGATCAACGACGTCGCGTTCGTCGGCGTCCGCCACCCCGAGCACGGGCCGGGCTTCGACCTGTGGGTCGGCGGCGGCCTGTCCACCAACCCCAAGCTGGGCGTGCGGCTGGGCGCCTGGGTGCCGCTGGAGGACGTCCCGGACGTCTACGAGGGCGTCCTGTCGATCTTCCGCGACTACGGCTACCGCCGGCTGCGCAACCGGGCCCGGCTGAAGTTCCTGGTCGCCGACTGGGGCCCGGAGAAGTTCCGCCGGGTGCTGGAGGAGGAGTACCTGAAGCGCGGGCTGACCGACGGTCCGGCGCCGGAGCAGCCGGTGCAGCGGTGGCGCGACCACATCGGCGTGCACCGCCAGAAGGACGGCCGCTTCTACGTCGGGTTCGCCCCGCGCGTCGGCCGCGTCGACGGCACCACGCTCACCAAGATCGCCGACCTCGCGGAGGCCCACGGCTCGGGCCGGGTCCGCACCACCGTCGAACAGAAGATGATCATCCTCGACGTCGAGGAGGACCGGGTCGACTCGCTGGTCGAGTCCCTGGAGGCGCTGGACCTCAGCGCCCGCCCCTCCCCGTTCCGGCGCGGCACCATGGCCTGCACCGGCATCGAGTTCTGCAAGCTCGCCATCGTCGAGACCAAGGCGCGCGGCGCCTCGCTGATCGACGAACTGGAGCGCCGCATCCCGGACTTCGACGAGCCCCTCACCATCAACCTGAACGGCTGCCCGAACGCCTGCGCCCGCATCCAGGTGGCGGACATCGGCCTCAAGGGCCAGCTGATGCTGAACGAGCGGGGCGAGCAGGTCGAGGGCTACCAGGTGCACCTCGGCGGGGCGCTCGGCCTCCAGGCCGCCCTCGGCCGGAAGGTGCGCGGCCTGAAGGTCACCGCGGACGAACTGCCCGACTACGTCGAGCGGGTCCTCAAGCGCTTCCAGGCGGAGCGCGAGGACGGCGAGCGGTTCGCCGCCTGGGCCGCGCGCGCCTCCGAGGAGGCCCTGTCGTGAGCGAGCGCGCGGTGCCCTTCCACTGCCCCTACTGCGGCGACGAGGACCTGCGGCCCGGCGAGGAGGGCCACGGGGCCTGGGAGTGCGGGGCGTGCAACCGAGCCTTCCAGCTGAAGTTCCGCGGGCTGCTCGCCCGCGGGCTGCGGCGGTCCGACACGGGAGAGGACCGGACATGACGGCAGACCGGAAAGAGCACACCGAGGAGGAGTTGAAGGCGCTGGCCGAGCGGGCGGGCCGTGACCTGGAGGACGCCTCCGCGCTGGAGGTCCTCCAGTGGGCCGCCCGGACCTTCGGCAGGCGCTTCTGCGTGACCTCCTCCATGGAGGACGCGGTGGTCGCCCACCTCGCCTCACGGGCCCTGCCCGGCGTCGACGTGGTGTTCCTCGACACCGGCTACCACTTCCCGGAGACCATCGGCACCCGGGACGCGGTGGCGGCCGTGATGGACGTCAACGTCATCACGCTGACCCCGCGTCAGACGGTCGCCGAGCAGGACGCCGAGTACGGCCCGAGACTGCACGACCGCGACCCCGACCTGTGCTGCCGGCTGCGCAAGGTGCAGCCGCTGGAGGAAGGTCTGGCGGGCTACGCGGCCTGGGCGACCGGCCTGCGCCGCGACGAGTCCCCGACCCGGGCGAACACCCCGGTCGTCGGCTGGGACGAGAAGCGGCGGAAGGTGAAGGTCTCCCCCATCGCCCGCTGGACCCAGGACGACGTGGACGCCTACGTCGCCGAGCACGGCGTGCTCACCAACCCGCTGCTGACGGACGGTTACGCCTCCGTGGGCTGCGCCCCCTGCACCCGCCGGGTGCTGGAGGGCGAGGACGCCCGGGCCGGGCGCTGGGCCGGCCGCGCCAAGACCGAGTGCGGGCTGCACGGATGACGGACCATCGGACCCCTTCCCGGAACCAGGAGAACCACGTGACGACCGGAGCCACCGTATGGCTCACGGGTCTGCCGAGCGCCGGCAAGACCACCATCGCGTACGAGCTGGCCGGCCGGCTGCGCGAGCAGGGCCGGCGCGTCGAGGTGCTCGACGGCGACGAGATCCGCACGTTCCTCTCCGCGGGCCTCGGCTTCGGCCGCGAGGACCGGCACACCAACGTGCAGCGCATCGGCTTCGTCGCCGAGCTGCTCGCCCGCAACGGCGTCACCGCGCTCGTCCCGGTGATCGCGCCGTACGCCGACAGCCGGGACGCGGTCCGGGGACGGCACGAGGCGAACGGCACGCCGTACGTCGAGGTGCACGTGGCGACACCGGTCGAGGTGTGCTCCGTGCGGGACGTCAAGGGCCTGTACGCCAAGCAGGCGGCGGGCGAGCTCACCGGCCTCACCGGGGTGGACGACCCCTACGAGGAGCCCGAGGCACCCGATCTGCGGATCGAGTCGCAGAACCAGACCGTGCAGGAGTCGGCGGCGTCGGTGTACGCCCTGCTCAGCGAAAGGGGACTGGCATGACCACCGTGGCCGCGCTGCGGGAGGGCACGGACAGCCCGTACGCCCTCTCCCACCTGGACGCCCTCGAGTCCGAGGCGGTGCACATCTTCCGCGAGGTGGCGGGCGAGTTCGAGAACCCGGTGATCCTGTTCTCCGGCGGCAAGGACTCCATCGTCATGCTGCACCTGGCGCTGAAGGCGTTCACGCCGGCACCGGTGCCGTTCGCGCTGCTGCACGTGGACACCGGGCACAACTTCCCCGAGGTCCTCGACTACCGGGACCGCACCGTCGCCCGGCACGGACTGCGCCTGCACGTCGCGTCCGTGCAGGACTACATCGACCGCGGGGTGCTCAAGGAGCGCCCGGACGGCACCCGCAACCCGCTGCAGACCCTGCCGCTCACCGAGAAGATCCAGAGCGAGAAGTTCGACGCCGTCTTCGGCGGCGGGCGCCGCGACGAGGAGAAGGCCCGGGCCAAGGAGCGGGTGTTCAGCCTGCGCGACGAGTTCTCCCAGTGGGACCCGCGCCGCCAGCGCCCCGAGCTGTGGAACCTGTACAACGGCCGGCACGCCCCCGGCGAGCACGTCCGCGTCTTCCCGCTGTCCAACTGGACCGAGCTGGACGTGTGGCAGTACATCGCCCGCGAGGGCATCGAACTGCCGGAGATCTACTACGCCCACGAGCGCGAGGTGTTCCGGCGCGGCGGCATGTGGCTGACCGCCGGCGAGTGGGGCGGCCCGCGGGACGGCGAGACGGTCGAGAAGCGGCTCGTGCGCTACCGCACCGTGGGCGACATGTCCTGCACCGGCGCGGTCGGCTCCGACGCCGACACCATCGAGAAGGTGATCACCGAGATCGCCGCCTCCCGGCTCACCGAGCGCGGCGCCACCCGCGCCGACGACAAGCTCTCCGAGGCCGCGATGGAAGACCGCAAGCGCGAGGGGTACTTCTAGACATGAGCACGACCGCGACCGAGGAGCTCTCGGCCACCACCCTGCTGCGGTTCGCCACCGCCGGTTCCGTCGACGACGGCAAGTCCACCCTGGTGGGCCGGCTGCTGCACGACTCCAAGTCGGTCCTCGCCGACCAGCTGGAGGCCGTGGAGCGGGCGTCGGTGAACCGGGGCCAGGACGCCCCCGACCTCGCGCTCCTCACGGACGGCCTGCGGGCCGAGCGGGAGCAGGGCATCACCATCGACGTGGCCTACCGCTACTTCGCCACGCCGCGGCGCCGGTTCATCCTCGCCGACACCCCGGGCCACGTGCAGTACACCCGCAACATGGTCACCGGCGCCTCGACGGCCGAGCTGACCGTGATCCTCGTCGACGCCCGCAACGGCGTCGTCGAGCAGACCCGGCGGCACGCCGCCATCGCCGCCCTGCTGCGCGTCCCGCACGTGGTCCTCGCCGTCAACAAGATGGACCTGGTCGGCTACGAGGAGCCCGTCTTCGCCGCCATCGCCGAGGAGTTCACGGCGTACGCGACCGAACTGGGCGTCCCCGAGGTCACCGCGATACCCATCTCGGCGCTGGCCGGCGACAACGTCGTGGAACCGTCCGCGCACATGGACTGGTACGGCGGCCCGACCGTGCTGGAGCACCTGGAGGCCGTCCCGGTCAGCCACGACCTGGCGCACTGCCACGCCCGGCTGCCCGTGCAGTGCGTGATCCGGCCGCAGAGCGCCGAGCACCCGGACTACCGGGGCTACGCCGGCCAGATCGCCGCCGGCACGTTCCGGGTGGGCGACGCGGTGACCGTGCTGCCGTCCGGCCGGACGACGACGATCACCGGGATCGACCTGCTGGGCCGGCCCGTCGACGTCGCCTGGACCCCGCAGTCGGTGACGCTGCTGCTGGCCGACGACATCGACATCTCCCGCGGCGACCTGATCGTCCCGAGCGCGGACGCCCCGGCCACCACGCAGGACGTCGAGGCGACCGTGTGCCACGTCGCCGACCAGCCGCTGACCGTCGGCCACCGGGTGCTGCTCAAGCACGGCACCCGCACGGTCAAGGCGATCGTCAAGGACATCCCCTCCCGGCTGACCCTCGACGACCTGTCCCTGCACCCGCACCCCGGCACCCTCGCCGCCAACGACATCGGCCGGGTGAAGATCCGCACCGCCGAGCCGCTGCCGGCCGACTCCTACGCGGACTCGCGGCGCACCGGCTCGTTCATCCTCATCGACCCGGGCGACGGCACCACGCTCACCGCGGGCATGGTCGGCGAGTCCTTCGCCGCCCCGGAGCCGGTCGAGGACGCGGCCGAGGACGACGGGTGGGACTTCTGAGCACGCCCCCCGACGGCTCCCCCGTCCCGTCCGCCGAGGAGGGCGGGCGGGGCGGCGGAGCCCGGGGAGACGGACGGGGCGGGAGAGACCGATGCGGGCGGTGACGTGCGCACGCCGCCCGCACGTCCCCGTCCTCCCCCGCCACCGGCGACCCCCCTGCCGACCTCCCGGCCGCGGCACCAGAGCCCGCGACCGCCGGGTCCCTCCGAGAGGAACACCTCCCGTGCCTGCCACACCCGTCCTGCGCCGCACCCTCGCGGTGCTGCTCGCCCTGCCCCTGCTGGCCCTGGCCGCCTGCGGCTACGGGTCGCAGGCCGTGGACGACGACGCCGTCCGGGTCGCCGCCGGGGCGGAGAGGACCGACGGTCTGGACAGCGTCAGGATCGGCTACTTCGGGAACCTGACCCACGGGACCGCGCTGGTGGGCAACAGGAAGGGCTTCTTCCAGAAGGAGCTCGGCGCCACGAGGGCGCGGTACGCGGTCTTCAACGCCGGGCCGTCCGCGATCGAGGCGCTCAACTCCGGGTCCCTGGACATCGCCTGGATCGGCCCCTCCCCGACCATCAACGGCTACACCAGGGCGGACGGCGAGAACCTGCGGATCGTCGGGGGCTCGGCCTCCGGCGGAGTGAAGCTGGTGGTGGACCCGGACCGGATCAAGTCCTTGAAGGACGTCGAGGGCAGGCGGATCGCGACCCCGCAGCTCGGCAACACCCAGGACGTCGCGTTCCTCAACTGGGCCGCGCAGAAGGGCTGGAAGGTCGACGCGCAGAGCGGCAGGGGCGAGGTGACCGTCGTCCGCAGCGACAACAAGGTCACCCCGGGCGCCTTCAGGACCGGTGCGGTCGACGGCGCCTGGGTGCCGGAGCCGACCGCGTCGATGCTGGTCGCGCAGGGCGGCCGGGTGCTGCTGGACGAGACCTCCCTGTGGCCGGACGGGAAGTTCGTGATCACGAACATCGTCGTGCGGCAGGAGTTCCTGGAGAAGCACCCGAAGGCGGTCGAGGCGGTGCTGAGGGCGTCCGTCGAGACCAACGCCTGGATCAACGCCCATCCGGAGGAGGCGAAGGCCGTCGCCAACGAGCAGCTGGAGAAGGACTCCGGCAAGGCGCTGCCCGCCGAGGTGCTGGACCCGGCGTGGAAGTCGATCCGGTTCACCGACGACCCGCTGGCCGCCACCCTCGGCGCCCAGGCGGAGCACGCCGTGCGGGCGGGGCTGCTGGACCGGCCCGACCTGGACGGCATCTACGACCTCGCTCCGCTGAACAAGGTCCTCCGCGCCGAGGGCAAGGACGAGGTCGACGACGCCGGCCTCGGCGCCGGATGACCGCGGATACCGAAGAGTCCCCCAGGAGGTGACGACCATGGCCACGACCCTCGCCAAGGCCGCCGACGGCACCGGGGCGGCCACGCACGCCGCCCGGATCGAGCACGTCTCGAAGGCGTACCCGGGCCCCGCCGGGCGGCAGCTCGTGCTGGACGACATCAGCCTCGATGTCGCGCCCGGCGAGTTCGTCACCCTCCTGGGCGCCTCGGGC